>NZ_JBVPZC010000001.1:0-397234 GCF_055702805.1 Hydrogenophaga sp. LT287
CTCAAAACCTTCAGCTTGATCGGCGGCCATGGCAAGGGTTTGCTGTTTCATCTTCATCTGCCTGTTCGTCTGTACTGCAACGGTACAGGTAAACACCACGCTCGAGCAGTACTTAATCAGCGTTGCCCTAAGTTCATTGGTGAGCAAACGAAGTGATCAACCTTGAGGAAACCGGATGACATTTTCTTCCCCGATGGAATTGGAGCATGGCGTGTCTGCGCCCAGCGCTTGGCAGTCTGTTTACAACCTGCCACTGTTGATGGTGGCCATTGAGTCCCAACACCGGTTGCCCATTGTGAATCTGCGCGAGGCGCTGCGCCAGTTGCGCATTTTGGATGTTGCCACGCTGGAGCAGCTGGCCGCTGAAGACCCCGACCTGCTGCGCTCGCGTTCGCCTGAACTGGTGCAGCGTCTGTTGCTGACCAGCGACGAGCTGCACCGGGCTTTGGCGCGTGTGGCGGGCCTGGTTGAGGTGGATGTGCTGGGGTTCAACTGCGAAGCCCATGCGTTTGATATTTTGCCTTTGCGTGAAGCCCACGGACTCACGGTGGTGCCGCTGGGCATGGCCAACGAGCAGTTTTTCGTGGCCTCGTGTGCGCCCACCAGCGCCGAACTGCACCAGCAACTGTGCTCCATCACCGGGCACTCGGTGAGCCTGGTGTGGGCCAGCCGTGAAGCCATTGAGCGGCGGCTGGCGGTGCAGGACAAACTGGCGCAGAGCGGACACACCAACAGCCCGGCGGCCATCGTCGCCGAGGTTCGACGGCGCCTGATGCCCCAACCCACGTCCCATGCCAACCCGGAACACGCTGTGCTGGACGATTTGGTGATGCAGGCCATGGTGGAGGTGGGCAGTGGCGCGGAAGCCGAGCAACTGGTATCGGCCAGCGAGTCGGCGGGCATGGTGCGCCTGGTGAACCAGATGATCACCGAGGCACAGCGCACACACGCCTCGGACATCCACATTGAAAGCAACCCGGGCGACGCCTTGACGGCGATCCGCTTCCGCCGCGATGGCGATCTGGAGCCCTACCTATGGGTGCCGGCCAAGCTGCGCGGGCCACTGGTCTCGCGCATCAAGATCATGGCCCGGCTCGATATTGCAGAGCGCCGCCGCCCGCAAGACGGCAAGATCGATTTTTCGGAGTTCGGCGGCAAGGCGCTTGAACTGCGTGTGGCGGTGATGCCCACGCACGACGGCCTGGAAGACGTGGTGCTGCGGTTGCTGGAGTCGGCCAAGCCCCTGCCGCTCGCCCAGTTGGGTCTGCAGCCGCGCGACCAAGCGCTGATTGCGGGGTTTTCACAGCGCTCTTTCGGCATGGTGCTGGCGGCCGGCCCCACCGGCTCGGGCAAAACGACCACGTTGCATTCGATGCTGGCTGAGGTGAACACCGCCGAGCGCAAGATCTGGACGGCGGAAGACCCGATTGAAATCACCCAGCCGGGGCTGCGCCAGGTGCAGATGAACCCCAAGATCGGCCTCACCTTTGCCAGCGCCATGCGCGGTTTTTTGCGTGCCGACCCAGACATCATCATGATTGGTGAGGTGCGCGACGCCGAGACCGCCAAGATTGCGATTGAAGCGTCACTGACAGGGCACCTGGTGCTGTCCACCCTGCACACCAACAACGCCAGCGAGAGCGTGGTGCGCTTGTTGGACCTGGGCATGGACCCGATGAATTTTGCCGACTCGTTGCTGGGAATCGTGGCGCAGCGGCTGGTGCGGGCTTTGTGCCCGCACTGCGCACAAAGCCAACCGCTGGACCAGGCCGCTTGGGAAGAATTGCTGAGTGAATACATGGACGGCAGCGCACTCAGCCGCGAAGAGGCGCAAGCCAGGCTGCTCAAGGCCACCGGCGCCGAGACGATTGGCAGCATCCAGACGCGCCACGCCGTGGGCTGCGAACATTGCGCGGGCAAAGGCTACAAAGGCCGGTTGGGTGTGTACGAAATTTTGCAAAACAGCCGGGCCATCAAGCAGCTCATTCAAAGCCGGGCACGGCCTTCCGAGATCTTCGACACCGCCGTGAACGAGGGCATGCGCAGCCTGCGCCACGACGCGCTGGAGAAGGTGGTGCAAGGGCTCATCGACATGAAGCAGGCACGCCTGGCTTACCGTTGAAGCTTGATAGGCGCGGCCGTTCAGGCCGCCACCGCAACACCGACAGGCCGGGGCTGGGTGCGGGGTGTGTTTGAATGCGAGGTTTTGGAAGATACACACACCATTTGCCCGCCCATGCACGCGCCCATCACGATCTACCACAACCCCCGCTGCAGCAACTCGCGCAAGGTGCTGGCGATGCTGCACGAGGCCGGTGTCCAGCCTCAGGTGGTGGAATACCTGAACGTTCCGTTCAGCGGCTCCCAGCTGACCCAATGGCTGGCCGCCATGGGCATGTCCGCACGCGATCTGATGCGCAGCAAAGAAGCGCTCTACGAGACGCTCGACCTGGGCAACCCCAACTGGACCGAACCGGACCTGATCGGTTTCATGGTGGCGCACCCCGTTTTGGTGAACCGCCCGATTGTGGTGGCGCCGTTGGGGGTCCGTCTGTGCCGCCCGCCCGAGCGTGTGCTGGAACTGCTGTCCCATCCTGCAGGCGCTCAGACCAGCGGGGGCGGTGATGCCGCAGCGCCCGGTGCATGACGAGTCGTCCCGCTTTCAGCGGGTCGTTGCTGTTTTTCTGATCTTTCTGCGCCTCGGTTGCACCTCGTTTGGCGGCCCCGTGGCCCACCTGGCTTTTTTTCGCACCGAGTTTGTCGAGCGCCGGCGCTGGCTGGACGAGCGCAGCTACGCCGATCTGGTGGCGCTGTGCCAGTTTTTGCCCGGCCCAGCGAGCAGCCAGGTGGGCATGGTGCTCGGCTGGCAGCGGGCGGGCTGGGGCGGTTTGGCGGCGGCCTGGCTGGGCTTCACGCTGCCGGCTGCTGTGCTCATGGTGGGTTTTGCCTATGGGGTCACGCAGCTGGCCACGCTGCAGGCTTCGCCTCTGTGGCAAGGCGCATTGCATGGGCTGAAGGTGGCCGCTGTGGCGGTGGTGGCGCAGGCGGTGTGGGGCATGGCCCGAAGCCTGTGCCCCGATGCGGCACGTCGTGCGCTTGCTTTGGTGGCTGCTGCGCTGGCTTTGGGCGTGCCATGGTTCACCGGCGCAGGCCTGGCCTGGGGCCAGCTGCTGGCCATGGCGGTGTGTGCGCTGGCGGGTCTTGCGGTGGGAGCCCGCTGGCTGCCACCACCCCAGGCCGGCGCCGGCGCTGACACGCACCGGGGTTTTGGCTTGCCACGCGCAGCGGGTTGGGCCGCGTTGCTGTTGCTGGCTGCTGCGTTGCTGGGCTTGCCGCTGTGGGCCGCAGGCAGCGGTTCTGCGCTGCTGGCGCAGGTGGACGGTTTCTTTCGCGCCGGCGCGCTGGTTTTTGGTGGCGGGCATGTGGTGCTGCCGCTGCTGCAGTCGTCTGTGGTGCCCAGCGGCGCGGTGGATGCGGCCGATTTCCTGGCCGGCTACGGTGCGGCCCAGGCCATGCCGGGCCCGCTGTTTTCCTTTTCGGCTTACCTCGGCGCGGTGATGAACCCGGCGGTGCTGGGCCCGCTCGCGCCTTGGCAGGGCGGGGCACTGCTGTTGTTGGCGGTGTTTGCGCCAGCCTTGCTGCTGGTGGTGGGGCTGCTGCCGTTTTGGGAGGCACTGCGCCAGCGCCCTGGCGTGCGCACCGCCATGACGGGCTTGAACGCCGGCGTGGTGGGTCTGCTGGTGGCCGCCCTGATTGATCCCGTGTGGCCCAGCGCCATTCACACGCCGGCAGACTTCGCGCTGGCCCTGTTGGCGCTGCTGGCACTCATCCGCTGGCGGCTTTCTCCCTTGTGGGTGGTGCTGGGATGCGCAGGCGCGGGGGCTTTGTGGGCGCTGACCTGAAGGCCGCCAGGCAGACCCGCAGGCTCAGTGTGGGTCCGCGGCGCGGGCACCCATGCGGGTGGGTGGTTGGCCCAAGGCCGCTTTGAACATGGCGCTGAAGGCGCTGTCACTCGCGTAGCCGCTGGCCGCAGCAACCTGACTCACCGGTAGGCCTCGTGCCAGCATGGGCAGTGCGTGTGCCAGCACCACTTGCTGGCGCCAGCGCTGAAAACTGGTGCCCAGCTCGTCGCGAAACAGCCGTGCCAACGTGCGTTCGCTGGCGCCGCTGAGCGACGCCCATTCGGCCAGCGTGGCGTGTTGCGTGGGGTTCTGCATCACCGCCTCACACACCGCCCGCAGGCGCCGGTCCCCGTGGCGGGCGCTGGGCATGGGCACACCCAGTGGCTGTGTGGCGGCGTGGTCCATTTCGGCAATCAGCAGCGTGTGCACGGCCTGGGCACGGGTGGCGGGCTGGTTCAGATGGGGCTGGTCGATCGCCAAAATAAGCTGGCGCAGCAATGGCGACACCACCAGCACGCGCGAGCGGGTCCAGTGCGCGGGTACCACGCTGGCGTCCACATACAGCGTGAGCAGCTGGGCGGCTTCCACGATCGTCACCGCATGTTTGGCGCCGGGGGGAATCCACAGCGCGCGGGAAGGCGGCACGATGGTGGTGGTTTCCGGGCTGTGCTGGTCGGTGCCCAACGCGCCATTGGCCAGCACGGTGACCCGCAGCAAGCCACTGGCGCAGTAGGCCAGCTGGCCCCAGGGGTGGTCGTGGGTTTCGAGCTGGTTTTCGCTCTCCAGCAGGCGCGGGCGGCAGCGTATGGGCTGTGCGGGGCTGGGTTGAAAGTGCTTCGAGTCGCCCAGGGGAACGGCGCGGCGGGGTGGTCGGCGTTGCATGGGCGGTGGCTCCAGGGCGGTGGGTTGGCTGAAATTCAACAATGCTTGTCTTTTTAGCGCATTTCAGCCCGCAGCACCACCCGTAACATGCCGACATGACCACTGCCACCCTGAATGCCACGGCGCTCGCCAATCCCGTCCCGTTGAAGCAGGACGCCGCCGTGATTGGCCTGGTGGGCCTGGCCCACGGCACCTCGCATTTCTCCCATTTGCTGCTGGCGCCGCTGTTTCCGGTGTTCATGCGCGACTTCGGCCTGAGCTATTCCGACGTGGGGCTGCTCATGAGCATCTTTTTCGTGATTTCGGGCTCAGGCCAGGCCATGGCGGGTTTTGTGGTGGACCGCATTGGTGCGCGCCCTGTGCTGTTTGCGGCGGTTAGCCTTTTTCTGCTGGCCGCACTCGCTGCTTCGCAGGCCACGGGCTACGGTGGCCTGGTGCTGGTCGCCATGCTCGCAGGCCTGGGCAACGCGCCATTTCACCCGGCCGATTTCACCATCCTCAACCAGCGCGTGTCACCCGCGCGCCTGGGCCACGCGTTCAGCGCGCACGGGCTCACCGGCAATCTGGGCTGGGCGCTGGCGCCTGTGTTTCTGGTGGGCATCACCGCGCTGGCCGACTGGCGGGTGGCTTACTACGCTGCGGCGCTGCTGTATGTGGGCGTGCTGGGGCTGCTGTTTTGGCAGCGCGACAAGCTGCGCACCGAGGTAGCTGTGCGCCATGCCGACGCGCCCAAGGGCGCCGAGCTGGCCTACCTGAAACTGCCGGTGGTGTGGTGGTGCTTTGCGTTCTTTCTGCTGTCCACCATGACGCTGGCCGTGGTGCAAAGCTTTGCACCCTCCATTTTGAAAGCGATGCACGGCGTGAGCGTGGAAGCGGCCACGCTCACCGTCAGTGCCTACATGTTGTGTGGTGCGTTGGGCATGCTGGTGGGTGGTTTCGTGGCCGCTTATGGACACAGCCACCGCTGGTCGAGTGACCGGGTCGTGGCCATCTCCATGTCCAGTGGTGCCGTCCTGTTGCTGGTGTGCGCCACCGGCTGGCTGGGTGCTGTGGGCACCATGGCGGCGCTGGCTGCCACCGGGTTTGCCGTGGGCGTGGGTGGGCCCAGCCGCGACATGATGATCAAAAAAGCCACGCCCAAAGGCGCCACGGGCCGGGTCTATGGCACGGTCTACTCGGGACTGGATGTGGGCTTTGCCATTTCACCGCTGGTGTTTGGCACCTTCATGGACCGCGGCTGGTACGCGCTGACCCTGGCCGGGGCGGCCGTGGTGCTGGCCATTTCGGTGCTGGCGGCGGTGGGTGTCGGGCGCAGGACAGCCTGACGGCGGGGCCACGGCACAATGGACGGCATGACCGAAAAACTCGCTGGCCACCTGCTCGTTGAATGCCTGATTGCCCAAGGCACCACCCACGCTTTTGGGGTGCCCGGTGAAAGTTACCTGGCCGTGCTGGACGGCTTTCACGCCCACGCCGATCGCATCCGTTTTGTGATCAACCGGCAAGAGGGCGGCGCCGCCTTCATGGCCGAAGCCCAGGGCAAGCTCACCGGCCGTCCGGGCGTGTGTTTTGTGACGCGCGGACCGGGCGCAACCAATGCCTCCATTGGTCTGCACACCGCCTTTCAGGACAGCACACCCATGGTGCTGTTTGTGGGCGATGTGGCCAGCGACGCGCGAGACCGCGAGGCTTTTCAGGAGGTCGACTACCTGAGCTTTTTCGGCCCCAGCACCAAAGGCATGGCCAAACGCGTGGAGCGCATCGACGACGCCCGCCGCATTCCCGAATATGTGGCGCGGGCCTTTGCCACCGCCATGAACGGCCGGCCTGGCCCCGTGGTGCTGGTGCTGCCCGAAGACATGCTGACGCAAACCGTGCAGGCAGAGCCGCTGCCGCGTGTGGAGCCGGTGCAAGCCTGGAGCGACCCGGGCGCGCTGCGCACCTTGCGCGAACTGCTGTTGCAGGCCGAGCGCCCGCTGGTGATCGCCGGTGGCGGCGGCTGGACGCCGCAGTCTGCCGCTGCGCTGCAGCGCTTTGCTGAAAACTGGCAGCTGCCAGTGGCCAATGCGTTCCGGTTTCAAGATTGCTTTGACAACCACCACCCCCACTACGCCGGCGACGTGGGTCTGGGCATCAACCCCGCGCTGGCTGCGCGCGTGCGCGACAGCGACCTGCTGATCGCCATTGGCCCGCGCCTGGGCGAGGCCACCACGGGCGGCTACGCGCTGGTCGAAGCGCCGGTGCCGAAACAGAAACTGGTCCACATCCACGCCGGCGCCGAAGAGCTGAACCGCGTGTACCAGGCCACACTGGCCATCAACGCCACCATGAACGCGGCGGCGCGCAGCCTGGAAGTGTTGACGGCACCACCGGGTGTGGCCTGGGGCCAATGGACGCAGGCCTGCCATGCCGACTTTGAAGCCAATGTGGACGAGGCCAACGGCGGCATCCAGTTGCCGGGCACGATCGACATGCCGGCGATCATCCACACCCTGCAGCGCCACTTGCCGAGCGATGCCGTGCTGAGCAACGGCGCGGGCAATTTCGCCAGCTGGTTGCACCGCTTTTACCGCTACACCGGTCTGGCCAAAGGCCACAAGACCCAGCTGGCTCCCACCAATGGCGCCATGGGCTACGGCGTGCCCGCCGGCATTGCAGCGTCCATCCTCACCGGGCGCACGGTCTTCACCATCGCCGGCGACGGTGATTTTTTGATGAATGGCCAGGAGCTGGCCACGGCTGTACAGCACGGTGCCAAGACCATCATCTTGCTGCTCAACAACGGCACCTACGGCACCATCCGCATGCACCAGGAGCGCGAATACCCCGCGCATGTGAGCGGCTCCAGCCTGGCCAACCCCGACTTCTGCGCGCTGGCACGCGCCTACGGTTATGCGGCCGAATGCGTGAACCACACAGCCGAATTTGAGCCTGGCTTGCAGCGAGCCCTGATGGCAACGACTGGAACGGTCATTGAGGTGCGGCTGGACCCTGAGGTCATCACCACCCGTGGCACGCTCACCGCTATTCGCAACAACGCGCTCAGGGCGCAGGCCTGAGCGGGTCAAACCGGCGACGTTCCTTCTTGTGCGAGGGACTGTGTTGGTATTTCAGCCTTGTTTGAAAGTTGTATGGATGCAAACTTTCGGGTAATAAATCACAACTATGGTGGTACCACGGTACACCCTGTGGCTGCGCTTCCTGCCTAAAGTGTCATCAACCTTGAAGGAGAGATGACCATGTGGCCAGCGAACGAAATGGGATGGGGTACCAGCGCACAGGCGAACACCTCGAGGTCTCTGTCGCCGGGGCTGGGTTTCAGCCAGATGCTGCGGGTGCTTGACGAGATCGATTACGGCATCCTCGTCGTGGACCCCAAGGGCCGCATTCAGCATACCAACCACCTCGCCCGCCACGAACTGCACGGGGGGAAAATCGTTTTTTCTCACGGCAATGTGCTGATGGGCGCCACCACCGAGCTCACCGAAGAGATCGAACTCGCGATCGAACACGCTTGCCGGGGGCAGCGCCGCCTGGTGTTGCTCAACCTGGAAGGGCGCGAACTGCCCGCTGCTTTCATCCCCCTGAGCCACCCGCTCGAAAATGACGCGCCTTCGGTGTTGGTGCTGTTGTCGCGCCAAAACGCTTGCGACAACCTCGCGGTCCGCATGTTTGCCCGAGCACAAGGCCTGAGCCCCAGCGAAGAGCTGGTGCTGATCGGGCTGTGCCGGGGCTTGGCGGTGCCCGACATTGCCCAGGAAAACGGCGTGGCGCAATCCACGGTGCGCAGCCAGGTGAAATCGCTGCGCGAAAAAACCGGGTGCGCCAGCATCCGCCAGCTCATGCGCCGGGTCAACAGCCTGCCGCCCGTGGTGCCTGCCTTGCGAATCATCACACCCATGCCCCACAATGTCACGGACTTTGCCCACCCGTGACGCTGGATGCCCCCCAACACCGCTCTGCCTGACAGTTCCCTCCCGACCCGCCATGTTGAAGCGCTGGCGGCGCTTGGCACGCCGCGCCGTTACCGGCGTGGGGCACTTCTCATTCAAGAGGGCGAGGTCGGGGACACGATTTACATCGTGCAACAGGGGCGCTTGCGTTCGTTTTTAGCCGACAACACCGGCAAAGAGCTGACCTTGGGCGTGCATGGCCCGCTGGAATACGTGGGTGAGATGTCGCTGGATGGCGGGCCCCGCTCCGCCAACGTGGAAGCCTTGGAGAGCAGCATTTGCTCGGTGGTGACCCGCGCCACGCTGTTGGCCTACATCTCTGAAGAGCCTGAATTTGCCATGGAGTTGCTGGGGCGTGTCATTCGCCGCGCTCGGCTCGCCACCGAAAGTGCCCGCAGCATTGCCCTGATCGATGTGTATGGCCGGCTGGTGCGTTTGCTCAACCAGATGGCGGGTGAGTACGACGCCAACGGCGAGCGTGTGCTGCAAGAGCGGCTCACCCACCAGACGATGGCTCAGCACCTGGCTTGCTCGCGGGAAATGGTGAGCCGCCTGTTGCGCGACCTGGAGGCGGGCGGCTACATCGCAGTGCGCGAACGCTGGATCTGGCTGCTCAAGCCATTGCCCGCGCGCTGGTAGCGCCACACCAGGCTGCCTCCCGCAGGCAGGCCAAGTGTCCCTTTCCCAGGGAGTTCAGTGGCGATTGAGCAGCTCGCGAGCGATTTGCGGCGCAGCCGAACTGGTGCCCGCCAAGCGCACCACGCTGCCGCTCAGGCTGCCGGCACCCAGCACGCCCCAAAGCGCCGGGTTGTCGTCGCTTGCGGCCAGTCTGTCCGGCACCTTTTTCACGCCTGGGCGTTGGGGGCGGCCAGCGTCGGGGTCGGGCTTTTGGGGCGAATACAGCGCGAACGGACTCACAGGGCTCTTGGGGTCGGCCTCGCGGCGCGTGCCGCCCACGCTCACGGTGCGTTTCCCCGTGGACAGGCTGTTGAACGTGCCGCTGCGGCGAATGGGCGTGGGGTTGCCTGGATGGTCTACCCAGGCTTCCGGGTTGCCGCTGGTGTCGTAGAGCGCGTCTTCAAAATACGACTGCTTGGCTCCGGTGTTTTGGCCGAGCACCACGTCGTCCCGTTCAATGTAGGCGTCGAACACCACGGCCTGTTCACCCCTGTTGGTCAGCGTGATTTCCCACTTGCCAAAGGGTGCGGTGGTGACGGATGCCCTGTGGCTGAAGGTGGGTGCCAGTGCCAGCAGGGCGCAGGTGCCTTGCCGGCCCAGGGCCGAACGGCTGGGGTAGATGAGGCCACACACCGGGGCTGCGTCTGGCCCTTTCGATGAAGAACATCCTCCCCACAAACCCGACTGACCCATGCCCACGGGCGGCAGCGATTGGGCATGGCCTGGCGGCCTGACGGCCACCGTCACGCCCTCAGCGCCCTCTGGCAGCCATAGTTCCAGGAAGCTCTCGGTGTGGTCGTCGGGCAGCACGCGCCAATTTAAGGTCAGGGACTGACCAGGCTGCAGCGTGGCGTTGGCATGGGTGCGGCTCTGGTACGCGTTGCCCGCCGGTACGGCGATCTGCAGACGACCGTTTCGCAATTCAATCAACTGGTCCATGGCAGCTTCAAGAATGGAGCTGCCGTCGTGCGGGCCAGCCAGCGTGCCCCAGCTGATGTTGACCACCACCTCGGCCGAATCGGCACACCGGGCCAGGATGAACATGAGGCCGTCGAGAACGCTGACGTTCAGGGCTCCGCCGGATGTGTCGAGCACGTTGGCCCAGTCGAGCTGCACGGCGACCAGGCTCACCTGGCTGGCTTCGTCATGGTGTGGGCTCAGCGGCAGACCGGCGCCCGCGGCCAGGCTGGTCACGTGGGTGCCGTGGTTGACCGGGCGGCTCAGGTCCTCCATTTGCAGGTAGGCGTAAAGCGCCTCTTCGTCCAGCTGCCCTTGGTGTGAGTGTTGGGCCATGGCCTGGTTGATGGCTGCGCTGGTGAGTTCGTGGCCATAGCCCATGTCGTCTGGGGTGGGGCCGGCACGTGCGGGGTCCAGTGCCACCGCGTTGCGCCCGCGCACCGCCTGCCCAGGCCAGGCGCCGCCATGGCAGTTGCTCTGCCGCCACAAGTGCTGCACACGGGTGGGACCGCTCCCGTGGTTGCTGCGGAAGGTGGCGTTGGCCACGGCCAGGCCGCCGTCGATCACGCCCAGGACTTTGCCGGTCAGCCGTGCGTCGGGTGAGGACGCCGGCCCGGGCTCGTTCACGCGCTCCTGTTTGGCGCACGGATGCGCGATGGCATGGGTGTATTGCCCCACCGGCAAGCCCAGCTCGTAACGCTGAATCAGGCTGCGCAGGTGGGCGTTGTGCCGAAGGTGGTCAAAGAAGGCCGAACGCACGCGGGCTGTGCAATAGCGCAGCGTGGGCAGGTTGGCGTTGAGGTATGCCCGTGGGATTTGCAGCCAGCGCGTGGACGCAGCGTCCACCAGCGCGCGCACGGTAGCCTGGGGTGTGAGCTCGATCACGATGGGCAGCCACTTGGGCGGCTTGCGACCTGAACCCAGGCGGTAGCCGGCAAAGTCCTCGCTTTCGGCCCAAATCAGATACGGGTCTTCGCTGGCAGTGGCGCCGGGGTGGCTCCAATTCGTGCCGGTGAAAACGCCCTTTGGCAGGGGCTGCCAAGGTTTAGGTGGCGTGGCCTTCATGCCCACTCCTTGAGCGCTTCCTCCCAAAGCCAGCCCAGCAGCGGGGCGCTGCCTACAGAGTAGCCGCTGCCCGCGCGCGAATAGCCGATCTGGCCGTCGTCGAGCGACTGATGCAGGCTGAAATCGAGTGCATGCCCGTCGGCCTTTTGGTAATCGCGGGCATTGAAGCCGCTCGCGTGCACTTTGCCGCCCGTGGCGCGGGCCACCAGGAACTCGGCCAGCGCGGTGCCCAGCAGGCGCCCGCAGGCACTGTCCACGGGGAAATGAAGACCCGCCACCACCCGGTTGGTTGAAATGCGTGCGGCCAGGCGTTGCAGATCTTCTCGGCAAGCGGTGCCGTTGGGGAGTGCGGCGTCCGGGTGGGATGCGGCGTTCAGCAGTTTCTCCAGGAGCAAGGCGATCGCAAATGCCTCCGTGGCGTGCCCGCTGGGCCAGCTGCCATGGCCTGGTGTTTCGATCATGGGCTGGATCTGGGGCGACAACGCCACAGGCCGCAGGCAGGCAAAGATGTGCTTGAAACGCATTTCCGTTTGCACGCACAGCAAATACACCAGTTCCATGAGTTGGCGCGTTTTGGGGTGGCGGTGGGCGGTGAGCCCAACCACAGACGACCAAAACGCCACAGGGAGCCCCATTTGCGCCACCACCTCTGCAGCGCGATCGGCGCGCAGGTCGGCGTAGGCGGCCACCAAGTCGAGTTGTTTCTTGAACTGCCCCTTGCTGGGCGCGCGCAGGCTCACCAGAAGCTGGCGCTGTATGTTGGTGGCTTGCAAGTTGGCAAACCCCAGTTCAGCCTCTTTGGGTCCGTTGCGGGTCTTGAAAGACAGACCTTCGGTGAGTTCACTGAAACAGGCTTCGATGCGAGGCCCATCGGCCCACAGGGCGAGGTTGGTCGGTTTGTCGAAACCTGGTTCGTTGGCGTGGAGCACCGCACCGCGAAAAGGGCCAACGGTGGCGGCACGACTGAGGATGGTCGACTCCACGGTGACGACTCCCATGCCACTCATGCCACTCATGCCACTCATGCCACTCATGCCACTCATACCGCTCATACCGCTCATACCGCTCATACCGCTCATACCGCTCATACCGCTCATACCGCTCATACCGCTCATGATTTTCCCCTCATCAATGTTCAGGCAGGCCCAGACTTTTCAGCGCCTCCGCACCGCGTTGGCGCAAAGAGCTCGTGCTTCCGTAGGAAAGGAACTTGGAGACCGTCAGGTCGGGCTGCAGCGACAACAAGACGTCAAAGGTCTTGCGGGCTTCGGCGGTCTGGCCGGACTCGTGTTGTGCCGTCAGGAGCGCGCGCAGCGTGGGCGCGTGGTAGCGGTTCTTCTGCAATGACGACTGGCACATCGAAATGGTGTCGCTCAGTTGTCCCGCCATCAGGTAGCTGTTGGCCAGCAGCATTTCAAAGTAGAAACGCTGCGGGTCCACCGGCGAGAGGCTTTGTGCCTGCTCCGACTCGGAAACCGCAACCGTGGCGTTCCCCCACATGCAGGACCAGAAGCCACGGTAGAGCCACGCCATGGGATCGTTGGGGTTCATCTGCGTGGCATTGTTCAACAGCGCTTTGGACGCATCCAGGTCGTGACCAAGGTGGCACATGGCGTGCCCCTTGATCGCCATCGCCATGGAACTGTTGGGCTCCAGGTCGAGGGCTTTGTCGGCCACGCTCATCGCTCGGCGGAAGTCGTCGGCGGGGTTGGACGTCAGGCCTTGCACCACCTGCATGATGTGCCATTTGGCCAGCCAGGCCCAGGGCGCGGCCACGCGTTTGTGTCGCTCAGCCACAGCTTCGAGCAATTGGCGGCTGCGCTTCAGATCGCGCGGGGTGGAGCGGTGCATGAGCGTGATGCCCCCGAGCATGAGGCTGTTGCTGTCCAGTTTGGGCAGGGGAAGCACCAGGCTGCGCTGTACTTCGGCATTGAGCAGGGCACGGGCGCAGGCGGTGCTGATGGTGGCCATCAATTCGCTGTGCACTTCCATCAGGTCCATGGTGTCGCCACTCAGGCGCTCCGCCCACAACACCTCGTTTCGGCGGGTGTCCGCCAGCTCGACCATGATGACCACCTTGCTGCCCAAAGTGGTGTAGTTGCCACTGAGCACGAAGGCTGCGTCCAGCCGGGCATCTATCTCGCCATGGCTGGTGCTGCGCCCCCTGAAAGCGGTGGTGGACAGGCGCGAGATCACGCGCAAATCCTGGCTGCGGGAGAGCTGTGCGATCACGCCGTCGGCAATTAGCTCGCCAATAACGAAGTATTCCGGTGAAGGGTTGCGCGCTTCGAAGGGCACGACCGCAATGGAAGGGCGAAAGTCGATCGGTACGGCTTCGCGTTGGGCGTGCCGCCAGACCATTTTGGCCTCTTCCACGGGATGCACGCGCCAGGTTCGCACCGGTTCTGGCCAGTGCTTGAGGTAGCTCTCACCCATGTCTTCAATCTGCGCATCGATGCCGTCCACGATGCCGTCGCACACGCTTGCGGTGACCACGGTGTCTCCCGGTGCGCCGAGGTCTGCCACGCGTGCAGCCAAGTTCACGCCGTGGCCGTACACGTCGTGCGTGTCCACATACAGATGGGCAGCGTTGATGCCTGCGCGCAGATGCATCTGCTCTGCGGCGGGCAGGCTCTGGTTGACGGGGTCGAAATACCGGTGCAGCGCCATGGCGGTTTGCACCGCCTGGGAAGGGTGGTCAAACTCGGCCAGCAGTCCATCGCCCAGACTTTTCACCAAGCGCCCGTTTTGGCGGGGCAGCACATCGTGCTCAGCATGGCGCATAAAACCCATCCAGCGTTCAACCACAGCCGCTTCGTTGGCCGCCATCAGGTGCACCGATTCCACCAGATCGATCACCAGCACCACTTTGTATTGGTGCAGTCCAAGCGTCGGGGCTGAAAGGACTTCTTGGGCGAAGTTTTCAGCCGACAGGAGGGGCGGGGACGATGGGGAAGTCATACCTCATTGGTAGTAATTATGGTATTCAGTTTCTCATATATCGGATGCGCGATTGGCTCTGCCCGCATTTATCTTGGGGTGCCTTCTGCTCCAGGGCCACGCTCGGTTCCTGTGCTGCGCCCCAAGCAAAAGAGCCGGCTTTCGCCGGCTCTTTTGTTGCTTCAAGCCCGGCCCGAAAGCCATGGGCATTCGCGTCAGATCACTTCAGGTGATCGTTGATCATCTTGGTCATCTCGAACATCGAAGCCTGGGCCTTTTTGAAGATTTCCTTCAGCTTGGCGTCGGCGTTGATCATGCGGCGGTTCACTGCGTCTTGCAGGTTGTGCTTTTTGATGTACGCCCAGACCTGCTTGGTCACCTCGGTACGTGGCAGCGGGGTTGCGCCCACGATGGCGGCCAGCGCTGCGCTGGGGGTCATGGCCTTCATGAAGGCGGCATTGGGGGTGCGCTTCTTGGCAGGCGCCGCAGCCTTTTTGGCTGGGGCTGCTTTTTTGGCAGGAGCTGCCTTTTTCGCAGGTGCTGCTTTTTTTGCAGGTGCTGCAGCCGCTTTGGCTGGAGCAGCTTTCTTGACCGGTGCCGCAGCCGTCTTGGCGGGAGCCGCTTTTTTCGCAGGAGCTTTTTTCGCAGTTGCCATGGTTGTATTTCCTTCTAGAAGTGGAATGTGCGCCAGTGCAAAAATGCGCTCTCACACCGGTGTCTCGGATGCTAATAGAGTTGCATCGCCATTCCAAGGTGGCGAACGCTGTTTTTTGCAGTTTTTCATAGTAAGCAGTGGGGTTATTGCGTACGAAAACAACATTTTTGCCCGCAGTCGCTGCAAGGGGTCTGTCAGAGCCTTCGCACAGACTCAAAATCAAGTCAAAGTTTTTTTCTTTCCCCCTTGTGTTTTGCCATGCCAACAACCTCTACTTCAATCCTTGCTTTCGCTACGTGCGATCTCTGCGACGCGCACAAAAACGACGCTTCTGGCGCCTTCCGGGTGTTGCCGCCGGTGTTTCGAGACTTCGGCGCCGTGCAACGTTTTGCAGGCCGGGTGGTCACCGTCAAATGCTTTGAAGACAACACCCTGGTGAAGGCTGCCGTGGACAGCCCGGGCGAAGGCCGTGTGCTGGTGGTGGATGGCGGCGGTTCATTGCGCCGTGCCTTGGTGGGCGGCAACCTGGGCGCTGCTGCCGCGCGCAACGGCTGGGCCGGCGTGGTGGTGGACGGCTGCGTGCGCGATGTGGCCGAGTTGGCCCTGTGCCAGACGGGTATCCGCGCCTTGGCGGCCATGCCGCTGCCTACCGAAAAGCGCAACGAAGGGCAGCGCGATGTGGCGGTTCAGATTCAAGGGGTCTGGGTGCGGCCTGGCGAATGGCTCTACGCGGACGAGGACGGTGTTGTGGTGTCCTCAACCGCCTTGCATGCCTGAGAATTTTGGGCGCCTGGCGCGCCCAGTGCGCGCACTCACACGCTGAGGCCTTTGTAGAGCATGTAGGCCGCCAGCACATACAGGATGCTCGCGAACACCCGTTTGAGTGATTTGACGGGCAAAGCATGGGCGGCCCGAACCCCCAGCGGGGCCATGATGACGCTGGCTGTGGCGATCACCACCAGGGCGGGCAATGAGATGTAGCCCAGCGAGCCTGCGGGCAAGCCAGCCACGCCCTGGCCCGCCACCACATAGCCCAGCGCGTTGGCCAGTGCGATGGGAAAGCCCAGGGCGGCGCTGGTGGACACGGCGTTGTGAATGGCCACGTTGCACCACGTCATAAAGGGCACGCTGACAAACCCACCGCCGGCGCCCACCAGGCCCGACAGAAAACCAATGACCGTCCCCGCGCTGATCTGCCCGGCAGTGCCCGGCAAGGTGCGAGACGGTTTGGGCTTTTTGTCGAGCAGCATCTGGGTGGCCGAGAAGCTGACGAAAGCCGCGAAAAACAGGGCCAGCCAGGCACCTTTGAGCAGCGCAAAAACGCCCACGCTGGCCAGCGCAGAACCCAGCACAATGCCGGGCGCCAGGCGTTTGACGATGTCCCAGCGAACCGTGCCGCGCTTGTGGTGCGCACGCACGCTGGAGATGGATGTGAAGATGATGGTGGCCATCGACGTGGCAATCGCCATCTTGACCGCGAGGTCAGGAGCAACGCCCTGACCGCTGAGGATGATGGTGATGAACGGCACCATGAGCATGCCGCCGCCGATGCCCAGCAAGCCGGCGAGAAAGCCGGTACACAGGCCCAACAGCACGAGTTGGGCGATCAGCAAGGGGTCAAGCAGCATGGGGGATTGGTGAAAGTTACGCTCAACTTTCGCCGCCGAACGCCAAACCTGAAGAATAGGGTGTCTGCAAGTGCCGCCGGACCGGCATCCTGAACCGGGGTTCAGGTGGGCAAGGGCAGCGTGACTTCGGGTTCATCTGACGCGAGATGCTCACACCCGCCACGCAATGTACCAAGCCCGGGCTCTATGAGCATTGGTTCAAGGAAATATAAAGCCCGACGCGCACTGCAGACAGACAAATTGTAGGCCCTGAACAGGGCTTGTGCGGTTTGCGTTCAGATAAAAAAGAAGGGCCAATCGGCCCTTGTTGATGACATCGGGTGGTCGGTGCAACGGTCCAGCGTCAAATCAGCTGGCCGTCGCTGCCCAGGGTTTTGTCGAGCCGCCGCATGAGATCGTCCAGGCGGGTCTGGGTGTGCGGGGAGGCATCGTTTGCAGAGCCGTTGAGCATGGCTCCGTTGCTCGGCGCAGCCGCCGGTGCCGCGGCGGTGGTGGTGGATTCTTTTTGCGACAACTCAAACGCGAGGTTGAGCGAGGCCAGCACCGCGATGCGGTCGCGCGCCTTCACCTTGCCGGCATCGCGGATGCGGCACATGGCGGTGTCCACGCGCTCCACCGCATCGAGTAGCGCAGACTCACCCCCCACGGGGCAGGCCAGCAAGTAGCTCTGGCCCATGATCTGCACTTCAATTTGTTTGCTCGCAGGCTTGTTCATGCGCGGTCCTTGCTGGGTGTGTCTGCTGCGGTGTGCGCCGCGCTAGCTGTTGGCTGAGGCAGGCGGTCCAGCAGCGCGTCGATGCGGGCTCGGGCCGCATTGAGCCGTGACTTGAGCGAGTCGCGCTCGGCCTGCAGCGCTTGAACCTGCTCGTGCAGCAGGGTGTTGGTGCGTTGCAGCTCTTCATGGCGCAGCAGCAAGCGCTCTACGCGCTCGGTGATCTGGTCAAGGTGCTTGGGATCTGCCATGGTGTCGGTTCGAAGTTTTCACATTGTAGGGTTGTCGCAAGTTCTCACGCTTTAGAATGCACGCTGTTGGTGCTCGCGGTGTGGTTCACATGCCGCAGTTCAACGGGAAGCAGGAGGGAAAGTTCACATGAACCGACCTAACCTGCGCTGCCCCCGCAACGGTAAGCAGACGAGAACCCTGAAGCCATTTCAGGTGACTCCGCTTTCATCTCACAACCACTGGGCGCTGCCAAGCGCCTGGGAAGGTGATGAAGGTCGTTCTGCCAGCCCGGATACCGGCCAACGAGGTGGCGGTGCGTCTGAAAAGGACGCGCCGCCGTGACGCTCATGCACCGTCGGGGAAGGCGGTGACGGCACATCCGTTGTTAGTTTTTCATGAAAAATCGTCCTCTGCGCGCGCCTTTGGCCGTGCTCTCGCTGGCTGTTCTGGCCACACTTTCTTCTCACGCCCAAAATCTGCCTGTCACCACACTGGGTGAAACCGTGGTCACAGCCACGAGGGTTGAGCAGCCACTCACCGATGTGCTGGCCGATGTGTCGATCATTGACCGCGAGGCACTTCAAAACGCTGGGCTTCAATCGTTGGGCGATGTTTTGGCGGTATTGCCAGGGGTTCAGCTGGTGACCAATGGCAGCTACCGGTCTTCCACCAATGTGTCGCTCCGGGGAGCCTCTGCTTCGCAGACTATTTTGCTGGTAAACGGTGTACGTGTGGGCTCGGCCACTCTGGGTTCGTTCTCTCTTGAAAGCTTGCCACTGGAGCGCATCGAACGGGTGGAGGTGCTGCGTGGCGCAGCAGCTGCGCTTTACGGCCCCGATGCTGTTGGCGGAGTGATTCAGGTTTTTACTCGGGAACCTGCCGACGGATTGCACAGGTCTGTGACGGTAGGGCTGGGTAGCGATGGGCAAGCCCAGTTTGGCGCCAACCTTCAAGGTCGTAGCGGCGCTTGGGGATACAGCTTGGGTGCTTCGGAGGAACGTGCCGACGGCATCAATGTGAAGACGCCAGCAGCGTCAGGTTTCAACAAAGACGAAGATGGTTACCGCTTCACGAGTGTGGACGGCAGCCTTCAGTGGACGCTTAGCGAGCGGCATGTGCTCAACTTCAAATTGCTGGCCAGTGAAGGCGAGTACGAATTTGACGGAGCGCCTCTTCCCGCGCCGACAGGCACCAACGCAGGCAATCTCCGGGCGGTCAATGAGCCCTCGATACGCCAGCTGTCGCTCGACTGGGCCGCAAAATGGAGCCCGGACTGGCTATCCACTGTGAAAGTGGGGCAATCTAGGGATTTTTCGCCCAGTCGTTATTGGCGGGAGTCGGACAACACCCTGGCGGGGGAGAGCAGATTCAACACCACCCGCCGGCAGTTGTCATGGCAAAACGACCTACGCATCGGCAAGGACACCCTAACGCTGCTGGCTGAACAACGCCGGGACGAGGTGGACAGCTCTACCCCCTACACCATTCGTGAACGTACGACGCGCGGGTTTGTGGCGTCCTGCGCGAAGCGCGCCGAGGATTGGGATGCACTGTTGACCGTGCGACATGACAAAAATTCACAGTTCGGCAGCTTCAACACCTGGTCTGTCTCCGGGGGGTACAAGCTCAATAGCGCTTGGCGGTTGGTGGGAAATGCGGGCACTACGTTTCAGGCGCCTACATTCAACCAGTTGTATTTCCCTGGCTTTGGCAACACGGCGCTTAAACCGCAGGAAGGCAAGTCCCATGAGATCGGTCTTCGATATAGCGAAGGTTCAAACCGGGCGGGTGTCGTGGTGTACCAGAACGACGTCAAAGGGTTCATCAACACAGCGACCAATGCCCAGTCAAGCCTGGCGGTCCTGAAAGGTGTGACGTTCAACTGGGACCGGTCGTGGGCGGACACAAATCTTTCCACTTCCTATGACTACGCCGATCCGCGTTTGAAGCCGACCAATGCACGGGTATCCCGAGTGGCGCGCAATACGGTCCGTGCCCAGCTAAATCATCGTGTTGGCGCATGGGGGCCATTTGCCGAATTGAGGCTTTCGGGAGATCGTTTTGACTCCGCAAGCAACGTCACCTTGCCTGGGTATGGCGTCCTCAACCTGGGTACCAGCTATCAGTGGGATAAAAATTGGAGCGTCATTGCCCGGTTGAACAACTTCGGCGACAAAACCTATTCACTGGCGAACGGCTTCACGACGCCAGGACGCAATTTGTTCGTCTCGTTGCAGTGGACTGACTGATCTCAAGTATGCAGACGCCCGCCATCCTCATCGCCGCCCCGGCCTCCGGCCAGGGCAAGACCACGGTTACCGCTGCGCTGGCGCGTCTGCATGCGCGCGCCGGCTTGCGGGTGCGGGCGTTCAAATGCGGACCCGACTTTCTGGACCCGATGTGGCTGGAGCTGGCCACGGGCCAGCCGGTGCACAACATGGATCTGTGGATGACCGGCGAGGCGGATGTGCGGGCACGCCTGTACGCCGCTGCGCAGGAGGCCGACCTGATCATCGTCGAAGGGGTCATGGGGCTATTCGATGGCGAGCCCAGTGCGGCGGATCTGGCGCGGCAGTTTGGGTTGCCCGTGTTGGCGGTGATCGATGCGTCGGCCATGGCGGGCACGTTTGGCGCGCTGGCGTTTGGCTTGCAGCACTACCGCCCGGGCTTGCCCTGGGCCGGGGTGCTGGCCAACCGCGTGGCCAGCGAGCGGCATGCGCAAATGCTGCAGGCCGCGCTGCCCGCCGGTGATGCGGGTGCGCCGTCCACCTGGCTGGGCGCCGTGATGCGTGACGCTGCTTTCACGCTGCCTGAGCGTCACCTGGGCCTGACAGTGGCCAGCGAGCTGCCCGATGCGCTTGCCCGGCTGGATGCCGCAGCAGACGCTTTGCTGGGTACGCCGCTGGGCCAGATGGACCGGACGGCGCTGGCGCGCTGGGCGGTCGAATTTGAACCACCGCCAGAGGTGCCGCCTGTGGCGCCGCTGCTGGCCGGCAAAACGGTGGCCGTGGCGCGCGATGCGGCGTTCTGCTTCATCTACGCTGCCAACCTGGACACGTTGCGTGCGCTGGGCGCGCAGGTGGTATTTTTTTCTCCGCTGGCCAACGAACCTGTGCCCGAATGCGACGCGGTGTGGTTGCCCGGGGGTTACCCCGAGCTGCACGCCGATACCTTGTCGGCGGCGCACACGAGCCGCGACAGCCTGGCGGCCCATGTGGCCGCGGGGCGCCCGGTGTGGGCCGAGTGTGGCGGCATGATGGTGCTGTTTGACGCCATCGTGGACCAGCAGGGCCAGAGCCATTCGGTATGGGGCTTGCTGCCCGGTGTGGTGCGCATGCAGCCTCGGCTGGCTGCCTTGGGTCCGCAAAAGCTGTGCTTGGCCTCGGGCGAACTGCGCGGCCACACGTTCCATTATTCGCGCTGCGAAACGGCCCTGGTGCCGGTGCTGCACACGGCGTCAGCACGTGGTGGCGCGGTGGGCCCGGGCGAGGCGCTGTACCAGCGTGGCTCTCTGCGCGCCAGCTACTTCCATGTCTGGCTGGCGTCCAGCCCGGCCGCCGCTGCGGCCTTGTTTTTACCGGAGGCTTTGTCGTGAACCTCGGCCCACAACGCATTGTCTGCCTGACCGAAGAAACCACCGAATGGCTTTACCTGCTGGGGCAAGAGCACCGCATTGTGGGCATCAGTGGCTACACCGTGCGCCCGCGTCGGGCGCGAGACGAAAAGCCCAAGGTGAGCGCATTTCTCACCGCCAAGGTGGACAAAATTTTGGCGCTGCAGCCCGACTGTGTGTTCGGTTTTTCCGACTTGCAGGCCGACATTGCGGCGTCGCTCATACGCGCTGGCGTGCAGGTGACGGTGTTCAACCAGCGCAGCGTGAACGAGATTTTTTCCATGCTGTACCAGGTGGCAGCCATGGTGGGCTGCACCGAGTCGGCGCTGGCCTGGATGGACGCCACGCACCAGCGGCTGGCCGAGATTACCCAAGCGGTGGCGGCCTTGGAAGCGGCGGGCAAGCGCCGCCCACGCGTGTTTTTTGAAGAGTGGGACGAGCCGCACATCAGCGGCATTCGCTGGGTGTCTGAGCTGCTGGGCCTGGCCGGTGGCGACGATGTGTTTCCCGAGCTGGCTGTTGAGTCATTGGGCAAAAACCGCATCATTGCCGACGGCGCCGAGATCGTGCGCCGCAATCCGGACATCATCATCGGCTCGTGGTGCGGCAAGAAGTTTCGGCCTGAAAAGGTGGCGGCCCGCGCGGGCTGGCAGGACGTGGCGGCGGTGAAGACCGGGCAGCTGTTTGAGATCAAGTCGGCCGACATTTTGCAGCCCGGCCCGGCGGCGCTCACCGACGGTGTGGCGCAGATGCACCGCATCGTGACGAACTGGATGGCACGATGAACATGGAACGCAGCGAATTCATATTGGGTGGCCAGAAAAGTGGTAAGTCGCGCCGCGCCGAGCTGCTGGCCAGCGCCTGGCTGAACGCCGCGCCCGACCACCGCGCGGTGTTGATTGCAACCGCCCAGCCCTGGGACGATGAGATGCGCGAGCGCATTGCCCGCCACCAGCTGGACCGGGCGCAGCGCGTGCCGGGCATGGCCACGGTGGAAGAGCCGCTGGCGCTGGGTGCGGCCCTGCGCCAGCACAGTGCGCCCCACACGCTGGTGGTGGTGGACTGCCTCACGCTGTGGCTCACCAACCAGCTCATGCCGGCCGACGCGAGCCAGGCGGCCAGCGCAGACGGCTTGCAGGCGGCCTGCCATGCGCTGTGCGGTGCGCTGGAAGAGGCGCGTGGGCCGGTGGTGCTGGTGGGCAACGAAATTGGGCTGGGCGTGATCCCGATGGGGCGCGAGGTGCGCGCCTTTGTGGACGCGCTGGGCCAGCTGAACCAGGCGGTGGCGGCCGCGTGTGATCGCGTCACGCTGATGGCGGCGGGCCTGCCGCTGGTGTTGAAAGGTGCGGCATGAAAATCAGCAAGCGCTTGGGTTTGCTGTGGGTGTTTCTGGCGGGCTGGGCGCTGCTGCTGGGCAGCGTGCACGCGGCCGGGCTGCAGGTGACCGACGACCGGGGTGTGACCGTGCGCTGGGACGCGCCACCGCAGCGCATTGTTTCGCTGTTGCCCTCGCTGACCGAGACGGTGTGTGAGCTTGGCCAGTGCCACCGCCTGGTGGGGGTGGACCGTTACTCGAACTGGCCAGCGACCATTGCCGCGCTGCCGCGCGTTGGGGGTGGCATTGACCCGAACGTGGAGGCCATCGTGGCCCTGCGGCCCGACGTGGTGCTGCTGGCGCAATCGTCGCGGGTGGTGGAGCGGCTGGAGTCGCTGGGGCTGAAGGTGGTGGCGCTCGAGCCCAAGAGCCACGCCGATGTGCAGCGCGTGCTGGGCAAGGTGGCGCAGGTGGTGGGCGTGGACGCGCAGGCCACCCAGCGCATCTGGCGGAACATTGACGCGGCGGTGTCGGCGGCGGCGCAGTCGCTGCCGGCGCGCGTGAAAAACACCCGCGTGTACTTCGAAGTGAACCGGGCGCCGTATGGTGCGGGCACGTCGTCTTTCATTGGTGAAACGCTGACCCGGCTGGGCGTGCAAAACATCGTGCCCGCCAGCCTGGGGCCGTTTCCCAAGCTCAACCCGGAGTTTGTGGTGCGCGCCAACCCGGACGTGATCATGGTGGGCGACCGCAACTTTGAGGGCATGACGCAGCGCCCCGGCTGGCGCAGCATCCGCGCCGTGCGCGAAGAGCGGCTGTGTGTGTTCCCCAACAACGAGTCTGACGTGTTGGTGCGGCCCGGCCCGCGCATGGCCGAGGCCGCCCGCCTGATGGCGCGTTGCCTGCAGGAGAAAGCGCCGTGAACACCGCCACGCTGCAAACCGCTGTGACGGCCGAGCGGACAACGTCTGCGCGCCCGCTGTGGCTGGCGGTGGGTTTGGTGCTGGGTGGCGGCGTGCTGGCGGTGCTGGGGCTGGGCGTGGGCAGCACCGGGCTGGAGGCGGTGTGGAACATGCTGGCCGACCCGGTGGCGGCGCAGATTGTGTGGGAGATCCGTGCGCCGCGCACCGTGGGCGCGTTTGCCGCCGGCGCCTTGCTGGGGCTGGCGGGCGCGGTGGCGCAGGGCCTGTTTCGCAACCCGCTGGCCGATCCGTTTTTGCTGGGCAGTGCCTCGGGTGCCTCGCTGGGTGTGGCGCTGGCGCTGGCGGGGCTGGGCGTTTCGCCGTTTGCCACGCAATGGGTGGTGCGCCTGGGGCTCACCGGCGCGGCCTTTGTGGGTGCGGTGCTGGCGGTGCTGCTCACGCTGGCGCTGGCGCGTGGGGTGCAGCACACGCTGCGCCTGCTGCTGGCTGGTGTGGTGGTGGGGGTGGTGCTGGGTGCGCTCACCTCGCTGGTCACGCTCACCACGCCAGATATTTTGCAGGCCATGCAGGCTTTCATGCTGGGCTCTACCGGGTTTGTGGGCTGGGCGTCTTGCGCGTTGATGGCCGGCATTGGTTTCGTGTGCCTGTTGCTGGCCTGGGGCTTGTCGCGCGTGCTCGACGGGCTGGCGCTGGGCGAGTCCACCGCGCTCAGCCTGGGCCTGCCGCTGGGGCCGCTGCGCGCGGCCCTGGTGGGTGTGCTGGCCCTGGCCACCGGCACCGCCGTGGCGCAAACCGGGCTGATCGCCTTTGTGGGCCTGGCCGCGCCGCACCTGGTGCGCGCGGTGGTGAAAACCACCCACGCCTGGCTGGTGCTCCTGGCCAGCCTCATGGGCGGCGTGTTGCTGATGCTGGCTGACACCCTGGCCCGTGGCCTGCTGGCGCCCCAAGAGCTGCCTGTGGGCGTGCTCACGGCGGTGCTGGGCGGTGGCTACCTGCTGTGGCTCATGCGCAAGCGGGTGGGGTGATAGCATGTTGAACAAGGCCCACTCTGCCATAGCCTTGCAAACGCTGGACCTGCACGCCACGCTGGGCCTGGGCCACAACCAGCGCCAGGTGTTGCAAGGCGTGAACCTGGCGCTGGGCGCTGGCCGCTGGACCAGCATTGTTGGCCCCAACGGTGCGGGCAAGTCCACCCTGCTGCGTGCGCTGGCGGGGGTGCTGCCTTGCCAGGGCGACGTGCTGCTGCACGGGCAGCCCATGGCGCGCATGGCGCCGCGTGAGCGCGCCCGGGCGCTGGCCTGGCTGGCGCAAAGCGGCGCGGGTGAAGCCAGCGCCGACGACCTCACGGTGTACGACGTGGCCTTGCTCGGGCGCCTGCCGCACCAGGCCTGGCTGGCCCCGCCCAGCCCGGCCGACCACGCGGCGGTGGAGCGCGCGCTGCGCCAGACCCAGGCCTGGGACTGGCAGTGCCGCCCGCTGGGCGCGCTATCGGGCGGCGAGCGCCAGCGCGTGTTGCTGGCGCGGCTGCTGGCGGTGGAAGCCGATGTGTTGCTGATGGACGAACCGCTGGCCAACCTGGACCCGCCGCACCAGGCCGACTGGATTGCGCTGGTGCGCAGCCTGGTGGCGCAGGGGAAAACCGTGGTCAGCGTGCTGCACGAAATCACGCTGGCGCTCATGGCCGACGAGGTGGTGGTGATGCAGCAGGGCCGCATTGTTCACGCCGGTTCGGCCCAGCAAGCCGCTGCGCACCGGGCACTGGAAGCGGTGTTCGAGCACCGCATCGCCATTCATGCGCTGGGCCCGCGCTGGGTGGCGCTACCCCAATAAATCCCCTTTTTTTGACAGGACATCGAGCCATGGAAATTGAATCGGCACCCACCGAGAAGCGCTATGAAAAACCCGAGGGCGAGCGACGCGGGCTGTTGATCGTGCACACCGGCGACGGCAAGGGCAAGAGCACGGCCGCCTTTGGTCTGGCCTTGCGCGCCTTTGGCCGCACGCACGTGCACGGCAAGCTGGTGAAGATTTTTCAGTTCATGAAGGTGCCTTCCGCGCGCTTTGGCGAGCACCGCATGTTTGAGCAGATCGGTATTCCGATCGAAGGACTGGGCGACGGTTTCAGCTGGAAAAGCCAGGACCTGGAACACTCGGCCCAGCTCGCGCGCGACGGCTGGGAAAAAGCCCGCGCCGCCATTTTGAGCGGCGACTATTTCATGGTCACGCTCGACGAACTGACCTACCCGCTGATCTACGGCTGGCTGCCGCTGGAGGGCGTGTTGCAAACCCTGCGCGACCGCCCGAAGCACACCCATGTGGTCATCACGGGCCGGCGCTGCCCGCCTGAAATCATCGAGCTGGCCGACACCGTGACCGAAATGACACTGGTGAAGCACGCCTTCAAGGCGGGTATCCCGGCTCAGCGCGGTATTGAAGACTGACCCACCTGGAGAACCCCGATGACCGTGATCGTTGAAACCCCCGTGACACTGCACCGCCCCGTCAAGAGCGTGTCGAAGACGCCACAGCGCTGGCCCGTCGCCGAGGTGCAGGCCCTGCTGGACCTGCCGTTGCCCGAGCTGATGCACCGCGCCCAGACCGTGCACCGCGAGCACCACGACCCCACCGAGATGGAGCTGGCCACACTGCTGTCGATCAAGACCGGTGGCTGCCCGGAGGACTGCGGCTATTGTCCGCAGTCGGTGCACTATGAGACCGGCGTGCCGGCCACCAAGATGATGACACCCGACGCCGTGCGCGAAGCCGTGCTGGGCGCCAAGGCGGCCGGTGCCTCGCGCTTCTGCATGGGCGCGGCCTGGCGCGCGCCCACCGACCGCGACCTGGAGAAGGTCGAAGAACTGGTGCGTGTGATCAAGGACCAAGGCCTCGAAGCCTGCTGCACCCTGGGCATGCTCACGGGCGACCAGGCGCAACGCCTCAAGGGCGCCGGGCTGGACTACTACAACCACAACCTCGACACCGCACCCGAGCTGTACGGCAACGTCATCACCACCCGCGACTACCAGGACCGGCTGGACACCCTGGGCCACGTGCGCGGGGCCGGCATCCATGTGTGCAGCGGTGGCATCGTGGGCATGGGCGAATCGCGCGCTGGGCGCGCCGGTCTGATCGCGCAGCTGGCCAACCTGGCGCCGTACCCCGAATCGGTGCCGATCAACCACCTGGTCAAGGTGCCGGGCACGCCGCTGGCCGACGAGCCCGACCTCGACCCGCTGGAGTTTGTGCGCACGGTCGCTGTGGCCCGCATCACCATGCCCAATGCCAAGGTGCGTCTGTCGGCCGGGCGCCGGCAGATGGACGAATCGACCCAGGTGCTGTGCTTCCTGGCCGGGGCCAATTCCATCTTTTATGGCGACAAGCTGCTGGTGACCGGCAACCCCGACGTGGAGGCCGATCGCGCGCTGCTCCAGCGCGTGGGCCTGAAAACGCGCCACACCTTCGGCGCTTGAGGAGATCCCCCATGTTCCGCACCCTGCTGAAATCCAAAATCCACCGCGCCACCGTCACCCACTGCGAGCTGCACTACGAAGGCTCCTGCGGCATCGACGAAGACCTGCTGGAGGCGAGCAACATCCGCCCCAACGAACAGGTCCACATCTGGAACGTCAACAACGGCGAACGTTTCATCACCTACGCCATCAGGTCGCCGCGCGGCAGCGGCATCATTTCGCTCAACGGCTCGGCCGCCCGGCGCGCCAGCGTGGGCGACCTGGTGATCATCGCGGCCTTCGGCATGGTGCACGAAGACCAGCTCGACGAGGCCGTGCCGAAGCTGGTGTTCCCCGACGCCGCCAACCGCATCGTCGAGACCCGCAGCGAGCCCGCCGGTCCGCAGGCCGGCGACCCGGTCATCCGGCCCCTGGGCGCCGAGCTGTGACGCAGCCCGTGTCGGCCAACGCCGCCTGGCGCCAGCGCAGCCTGGCCGCCGTCTGGCACCCGTGCACGCAGATGAAGCTGCACGCGCCCGAGGGTGTGGCGTTGCCGCTGATTCCCGTGGCGCGGGCCGAAGGCGTGTGGCTGCACGACCACGAAGGCCGGCGCTACCTCGACGCGATCAGCTCCTGGTGGGTCAACCTGTTCGGCCACAACCACCCCGCGATCCGCGCCGCGCTCATCGACCAGCTGCACACGCTGGACCACGTGATGCTGGCCGGCTTCACCCATGGGCCGGTGGTGGAGCTCTCCGAGCGGCTGGCCGCGCTGACCGGCCTTGGCCACGCCTTCTACGGCAGCGACGGCGCCAGCGCCACCGAGATCGCGCTGAAGATGAGCGCCCACCACTGGCGCAACGCGGGCCGGGCCGACAAGTGCCGGTTCGTCGGCGTGGCCGGGGGTTACCACGGCGAGACCGTGGGCGCGCTGGCCGTGACCGACATCGCGCTGTTCCGCGAAGCCTATGCGCCGCTGGTGCGGCTGGCCGCCACCGTGCCCAGCCCCGACGCCCGCGGCGCGGCGCCCGGCGAAACCCCGGCCGACGTGGCCGAGCGGGCCGCCGCCGCCCTGGGCGACTGGCTGGCCGAACACGCGCACGAGACCGCCGCCGTGATCATCGAGCCGCTGATCCAGTGCGCCGCTGGCATGGCCATGCACGACCCCGTGTACCTGCGGCGCGCGAGAGAACTCTGCGACCAGCACCAGGTGCACCTGGTGCTCGACGAAATCGCGGTCGGCTTCGGCCGCACCGGCACCTTGTTCGCGCACGAGCAGGCGGGCATCCGGCCCGACTTTCTCTGCCTCTCCAAGGGCCTGACCGGTGGCACGCTGCCGCTGTCGGTGGTGCTCACCACCGACGCGGTGTACGCCGCCTTCTACGACGACGAGGTGGCGCGCGGCTTCCTGCATTCGCACAGCTACACCGGCAACCCGCTGGCCTGCCGCGCCGCGCTGGCCACGCTGGACCTGTTTGACCAGACCGACGCGCTGCGGCAGAACCTGGGCACCAGCGAGCGGCTGGCCGCGCAGTTCGCGCCGATCTCCCACCACCCGCGCGTGCGCCACGCGCGGCGCAAGGGCATGGTCTTCGCGTGGGACGTGCTCAGCAGCCTGCCCGACTTCGGCCGCCGCTACGCCCGCCACGCGCTGGCGCAGGGGCTGCTGCTGCGGCCCATCGGCCACACGCTCTACGCCATGCCGCCCTATGTGATCGACGAGGCCGAGGGCGAGCTGCTGGCCCGTGGCGCGCTGACCGCGCTCGACGCCACGCTGGCCGAAGAGACCGGCCCGGTGCCGGTGAGCGGGGTGCCCGATGGCGTTTAACGGCTGCTTCGTCACCGGCACCGACACCGGCGTGGGCAAGACCCTGGTGAGCGCCGCGCTGCTGCACACGCTGGCGCGCCACCATGCCCGCGTGGTCGGCATGAAGCCGGTGGCGGCCGGCCTGGTGTTGCAAGGTGGCGAGTGGGTGGCGGAAGACGCGCGGGCCTTGCGCGCCGCGTCCACCGTGGCCGTGCCGCCCGCGCTGGACAACCCGGTGGCGCTGCCCGAGCCGCTGTCGCCCCACCTGGCGGCCGCGCGCGCGGGCCGGCGCGTGGGCGTGGCCGAGCTGGTGGCGGCGCACCGGGAGCTGCGTGGCCTGGCCGACGTGGTGCTGGTCGAAGGCTCGGGCGGCTGGCGCGTGCCGCTGAACGAAAACGAGACCCTGGCCGACCTGGCGGTGGCGCTGGCCCTGCCGGTGGTGCTGGTGGTGGGCCTGCGCCTGGGTTGCCTGAACCACGCGCTGCTCACCGCCGAAGCCATCCGCGCCGACGGCCTGCAGCTGGCCGGCTGGGTGGCCAACACCGTGGACCCTGCCATGGTCTGCCGCGACGAAAACATCGCCACGCTGTGCCAGCGCCTGGGCGCGCCGTTGCTCGGCGTGGTGCCCTGGCAGCCGCACACCCCGGAGGCACGCCAGATCGTGCTGGACCTGCCTGCAACATGGCAATGAAAGGATGGCCATGAGCTGGCTGAACGAATTTGACGAACGCCTCGCCGCGCTGGATGCACAGTCGCTGCGCCGCGTGCGCCGCGCGGTCAAGCCCGAGCCGGGTGCCCGGCTCAACGTGGACGGCGTGTCGCTGCTGGCCTTCTGCAGCAACGATTACCTGGGCCTGGCGCAAGACCCGCTGCTGCGCCAGGCGGTGCACGCCGCAGTGGACCGCTACGGCGTGGGCTCCGGTGCCTCGCCCATGGTCAGCGGCCACAGCGTGGCCAACGCCGCGCTGGAACGCGAGCTGGCCGAGGCCGTGGGCCTGCCGCGCGCGCTGTATTTCTATGCCGGCTACGCCACCAACGCCAGCACCGTGCCGGCCCTGGTGGGTGAGGGCGACGCGCTGTTTTCCGACGCGCTGAACCACGCCTGCCTGATCGACGGCGCGCGCCTGTCCAAGGCCACGGTGCACCGCTTCCCCCACGGCGACCTGGCCCGGCTCGACGCCTTGCTGGCGGCCAGCCCGGCGCGCCGCAAGCTGGTGATCAGCGACGCGGTGTTCAGCATGGACGGCGACGTGGCCGACATCACCGGCCTGCACGCGCTGTGCGAGCGGCACGATGCCTTGCTGCTGCTCGACGACGCACACGGCTTTGGCGTGCTGGGCCCGCAGGGGCGGGGCGCGCTGGCCGCCGCCGGCCTCACCGGCGCGGGCGCTTCGCCGCGCGTGCTCTACATGGCCACGCTGGGCAAGGCGCTGGGCGTGGCCGGCGCCTTCGTGGCCGGGCCCGAGCGGCTGGTGGAGTGGCTGCTGCAAAAGACGCGCAGCTACACCTACGCCACCGCCGCGCCGGCCCTGCTGGCCGAGGCCGTGCGCGCCGGCCTGCGCTGCGTGCTCGGTGCCGAGGGCGAGCGCCGCCGCCAGCACCTGGCCGCGCTGATCGCGCAGCTGCGCCGGGGCCTGGCGCCGGGCGCCCACGCGGCCATCGACGCCGCCGGCTGGGCGCTCACGCCCTCGGACACCGCGATCCAGCCGCTGGTGATTGGCGACAACGCCGCCGCGCTGGACGTGATGGCGCGCCTGCGTGCGCAGGGCCTGTGGGTGCCCGCCATCCGCCCGCCCACCGTGCCCGAGGGCACGGCCCGTTTGCGCATCGCCCTGTCGGCCGCGCACCAGGCCGACGACGTGGACCAGCTGCTGGCGGCACTGCACGCGGCCGCGGCCGGGCGTCTGGCCCTGGCTGACGCCGACGCCGCCGCGCTGCAAGGCGCCACGCCATGACCGACCCGCAGGCGCTGTCACCGGTAGCCATCGGCGCCTTCGCGGTGCTGGTGGCGCTGGGGGTGGACCGCCTGTGGGGCGAGCCGGCGGCGCGCTGGCACCCGGTGGTGGGGATGGGGCGTTACCTGGGCTGGGCCGGCCAGCGCATCGCCACCCCGGTGCCCACGCCGCAAGCCGACCGGTGGCGCGTGTTCGCGCGCGGCGCGCTGGCCTGGCTGCTGGGTGCCGCGCTGGTGGCGCTGAGCGCCTGGGCGCTCGCCCGCGCGCTGGGCGCCGGGCCAGGGTGGCTGCAGGCGCTGGCGCTGGGCGTGCTGCTCAAGCCGCTGCTAGCCTGGCGCATGTTGCGCGACGAGGTGCGGGCGGTGGAGGCTGCGCTGGCGTCGTCACTGGCTGAAGGGCGCGCCCGGCTGGCCTGGCTGGTGAGCCGCGACGTGACCACCCTGGACGCGGCCCAGGTGCGCGAAAGCGCCATCGAGACCCTCGCCGAGAACCTCAACGACTCGGTGGTCGCGCCGCTGTTCTGGTTCGCTGTGGCCGGCCTGCCAGGCGCGGCGCTCTACCGCTTCGCCAACACGGCCGACGCCATGTGGGGCTACCGGGGCGAGCGCCAGGGCCGTGACTGGACCTGGGCTGGCAAGTGGGCGGCGCGGGCAGACGACGTGTTGTCGTGGCTGCCGGCGCGCATCACGGCGGTGTTGCTCGCCGGGCTGGGCGCGGTGGGGCGCTGGCGCGAAGTGCGCGCTCAGGCGCGTCTCACACCCTCGCCCAACAGCGGCTGGCCGATGGCCGCCATGGCGCTGGCGCTGGACGTGCACCTGGCCAAGCCCGGCGTGTACACGCTGCACCCCGCAGGGCGCAGCCCGCAGGCGGCAGACACCGCGCGGGCGCTGCAACTGGCGGGCCGCGTGGTGGGCGCGCTGGCGGCGCTGGCCGCTGGGGTTCTGGTGGCGGGGCTTTGGATCCACGCGGCATGAACATGCCCACGCGCCAAGAGCACGGTGGGCCGGACGCCCAAGGCGTTCCCCGGTGGGACTTTTCCACCAACGCCAACGTGTGTGGGCCATGCCCCGTGGCGCTGGCCGCGCTGGCGCAGGCCGATGCGCAGCATTACCCCGATCCCGCTTACGCGGCGTTGCGCGCAGCGCTGGCGGCGTTTCATGGCGTGTCGGCCGAGCGCATCGTGGTGGCCGGCAGTGCCAGCGAGTTCATTGCGCGCATTACCGCAGCGGTGGTGCGTGCCGGCGGGCACAGCGTGTGGCAACCCGCGCAGGCCTATGGCGACTACGCGCGGGCCGCAGCGGCCTGGGGCTTGCAGCGCGTGGCCGATCCGGCTGCCGCCAACTTGCTGTGGCTGTGTGAGCCGTCGAGCCCGCAGGGCATGGCCGAACCCCTGGCGCAGGCCGTGGCGGAGCAGGGCGGCGTGGTGGTGCTGGACCGCGCTTATGAGCCTTTGCGCCTGGCTGGTCGCTGCAGTCTGGACGCCGCTGCCCTGGACACCGTTTGGCAACTCTGGTCGCCCAACAAAGCGCTGGCGCTCACCGGCGTGCGCGGCGCTTACGCCATTGCGCCGCTCGGCGCCGGTGCGCTGCAAGCGACACTGGAAAGCCTGGCGCCCTCGTGGCTGCTGGGCGCCCACGCCGTGGCCATGCTCACCGCTTGGGTGCAGCCCGACACGCAGGCCTGGCTGGCGCACAGCCGTGAGCAATTGCGCGAATGGAAAACGCAGCAGCTGGCGCTGTTGCGCAGCCTGGGCTGGCAGTGCTTGTCCAGCGACGCGAACTACCTGTGCGCGCAGGCGCCCGGGCCGGTGAACGTGGCCGGCTTGCGCGCGCAAGGCATCAAGCTGCGCGACACCACCAGCATGGGCTTGCCGGGCCACTGGCGCCTGAGCGTGCAGCCGCCCGCCGCCCAAAATGCCCTGGTGGCAGCCTTTCGCAACCAACAGGAGACCACCCTATGACGGCCGTGTGTGTGATGGTGCTCGGCACCACCAGCGGTGCCGGCAAGAGCTGGCTGACCACCGCGCTGTGCCGCCACTACGCGCGACAGGGCTTGAACGTGGCGCCGTTCAAGGCGCAAAACATGAGCAACAACGCGCGGGTCGTGGCCGGCGTATCAGGCGGGCAGGGCGAGATCGGCTCGGCCCAGTACTTTCAGGCGCTTGCGGCCAACGCAGAACCCGACGTGCGCATGAACCCGCTGCTGCTCAAACCCGAGGCCGACACGCGCAGCCAGGTGGTGTTGATGGGCGAAGTCAGCCGCGAACTGAGCGACATGCCGTGGCGCGGGCGCAGTGAAAAAGTCTGGCCGCACATCACCGCCGCGCTGGACGCGCTGCGGGCTGAAAACGACGTGGTGGTGATTGAGGGTGCCGGTTCGCCGGCCGAGATCAACCTGCACGCCAGCGACATCGTGAACATGCGCGTGGCCCGCCACGCCCAGGCCCGGTGCCTGCTGGTGACCGACATCGACCGGGGTGGCGCGTTTGCCCACCTGTACGGCACCTGGGCGCTGCTGCCCGCCGACGAGCGCGCGCTGATTCACGGTTTTGTGCTTAACAAATTTCGCGGTGATGCCGCGCTGCTGGCGCCCGGCCCGCAGATGCTGCAAGACCTCACCGGTGTGCCGGTGGTGGCCACCCTGCCGATGTGGTGGCAGCACGGCCTGCCCGAAGAAGACGGTGTTTTTGATGACAAGACCCGGGCAGCGGGTGCGGTGACCAAGACCATCGCGGTCATTGCCTACCCGCGCATCAGCAACCTCGACGAGTTTCAGCCGCTCAAGAACGTGCCGGGTGTGCGCCTGGTGTGGGCGCGCACTCCCGCCGACTGCGCCGGGGCCGACTGGGTTGTGCTGCCGGGCTCCAAGGCCACCGCCGCCGACCTGGCGTGGTTGCGCGCGCAAGGGCTGGACCGCGCTGTGGCCGAGCATGCCGCGCGGGGCGGGGCGGTGATGGGCATCTGCGGCGGCCTGCAAATGCTGGGCGAGGCGCTGATCGACACCCACGGCATTGAACCGATGAACCTGGGCAACGCCCCGGGTCTGGGTTTGCTGCCGCTGGTGACCGCTTTTGACGCTGAAAAAACCGTGCGCCACACACACACCCGCTTCACCGAGCTGGTGGGCTACTGGGCGGCGCTCTCGGGCGTGTCAGCCCAGGGCTATGAAATTCACCACGGCCAGACCGCGCAGCACCCGGCCATGGCCGCGGCGGGTGACGTGGCCCGGCCGGTCTTGCCCAACGGCCTGGCCTGGCAGAACGGGGCAGGGAATGTGCTCGGCGTGTATGTGCACGGCCTGTTTGAAGACCCGCAGGTGTTGCAGGCCTTGTTTGGCGCCTCGGCGCCCACGCTGGACAGCGTGTTTGACGGCCTGGCCGACTTTATTGAGCAGCACACCGAGCCCGGGGTGCTGCAAGCCCTGATCCAGACAAACTGAAGAAAGAACCCCGCCATGACCTACACCGTACCGACCCTTGACGACATCGCCCAGCCGGCCCTGGCCGCCCGCCTGCAGCACCTGCTGGACAACAAGACCAAGCCGCTGGGCTCGCTCGGCCGCCTGGAGACGCTGGCGCAGCGCATCGGTCTGATCCTGGGCACCGAGTCTCCCGAGCTGAAAAGTCCACAGATGGTGGTGTTTGCCGGCGACCACGGCCTGGCCGCGCGCGGCGTGTCGGCCTACCCGAGCGACGTCACCTGGCAGATGGTGGAAAACTTTTTGTCTGGCGGGGCGGCGGTGAGCGTGATGGCACGCCAGCACGGCATAGGCCTCACGGTGGTGGACTGCGGTGTGCGCCACGACTTTGCGCCGCGACCGGGCCTCGTGATTCACAAGGTCGCCCCCGGCACCGCCGATGCACTCGAAGGCCCGGCCATGACCGCTGCCCAGTGCGACACCGCGCTGGCCAACGGCGCCGCGCTGGTGAAAACGCTGCCGGGCAACGCGCTGCTGCTGGGTGAAATGGGCATTGGCAACACCTCGGCGGCATCGTTGCTGCTGGCTCGCCTGGCCGGGTTGGCGGTGGCGGACTGCACCGGTGCCGGCACCGGGCTCGACGCCGAGGCGGTGCAACGCAAGATTGGCATCTTGCGCGATGTGTTGGCCCGCCACCCCGAGGCGTGCAGCCCGCTGGAAGCCTTGGCGGCATTCGGCGGTTTTGAGATCGCCACCATGGTGGGCGCGGTGCTGCAAGCGGCACAGGAGCGCCGCGTGATTGTGGTGGACGGCTTTATTGCCAGTGCCGCCGTGCTGGTGGCCAGCGCCTTGCAGCCGGCGGTGTTGCAGCGCTGCGTGTTTGCGCACCGCTCGGGCGAGCGCGGCCATGCGCTCATGCTGGCGCAGCTGCGTGCCGAGCCGCTGCTGGAGCTGGGTTTGCGCCTGGGTGAAGGCTCGGGCGCCGCGCTGGCCTGGCCGCTGCTGGCGAGCGCCTGCGCGATCCTGCGCGAGATGGCGAGTTTTGAGTCGGCCGGCGTGTCGCGTCAGGACGAAGCGCATGAAACAGACGCCATTCCCCGCTGAGGACGATCGGGTGGCGAGCGAGAACCCCGACCAGGGCAGCCGTGGAACCGGCTCTGCCGAGCCACTGGCGGCGTCCCCCCTCCGGGGCGAGGCCGCGCAGCGGCGCGGGGGAGTGCTTCTCACGCTTCGCCATTTTCTGCTGGCCATCCAGTTCTTCACCCGCATACCCGTTACCGGGCGGCTGGCCGGCTGGGTGGGCTTCAGCCCGGCCATGCTGCGGGCCAGTGCGGCGCACTTTCCTGGCGTGGGCTGGGTGGTGGGCGGGCTGAGCGCGGCGGTGTTTTATGGCGCTTGGCAGGCGCTGCCTGCGCAGCCCGCTGCCGCCTGGGTGGCGGCGGTGGCCTGCACCGTGTTCAGTGTGCTGCTGACCGGTGCGTTCCATGAAGACGGCCTGGCCGACCTGGTGGACGGCCTGGGCGGGTCCATGAACCGCGAGCGTGCGCTCGACATCATGAAAGATTCGCGCGTGGGCACCTACGGCGCGCTGGCGCTGGTGCTCGCCGTGGCTGCCAAGGTGGCGCTGCTGGTGTTGCTGGCGCAGGCCGGTGGTGCCTGGCTGGCGGCGGTGGCGCTGTTTGCCGCCCACGTTACCTCGCGGCTCATGCCGCTGTTTGTCATCCGCACGCTGGCCCATGTGGGGGACACGCCGAAGTCCAAGTCCAAACCGCTGGCCGAGAGCATTGCCGTGGCCGGGTTGCTGGCGGGTCTGCTGTGGTGGGCGCTGGCCATGGCGCTGGCGGGGTGGCTGCTGCCGGGCGCCCCGTGGGCGCTGGCGGTGGTGGGGGCGCTCATGGGCATGGGCTGGATGTGGCGCCTGCTGCACCGTCGTTTGCAGGGTTTCACCGGCGATGGCCTGGGCGCCACGCAGCAGGTGAGCGAGGTGTGCTTTTACCTCGCCATGGCGTTGGCGCTGTGAAGCTCTGGCTGCTGCGCCACGCCCAGGTGGACCTGGCCGCCGGCCTCTGCTACGGCGCCAGCGACGTGCCGGCCCACGAAGCGCTCACCCGCGAAGCCGCGCAAGCCGCCGCGGAGCTGCTGCCGCCAAGCCTGCCGGTGTGGGTGTCGGCCCTGGGCCGAGCGCAGGCACTGGCGCACACACTGCGGCGGCTGCGGCCCGACCTGGGCGCGCCCACCACCGACACGCGCCTGAATGAAATGGACTTTGGCCACTGGGAACTGCAGCCCTGGGACGCCGTGCCCCGCAGCGCTTTTGACCGCTGGATGGGCGACTTCGCGCACCACCGTTTTGGTGGCGCCGAGAGCACGCAGCAGGTGATCGACCGCGTGGCCGGCGCCCTGCACGACTTGCGCGCGTCACAGGCCCGCGAGGCGGTGTGGGTCACGCACGCGGGTGTGATCCGGGCGGTGCAGTTTATGGCGGCCCATGGCACGGTGTCCATTGCCAGCGTGGACCAGTGGCCCCGGGACGCACCAGCGCCCGGTGGCCACCTGTGCATGGAATGGTGAGCAAGTGCCTGCGATGCAGGCACACTGGAGCCTATGAACACCGCAAGCCCTGGCGCCCCCACCAGCCTGGCCCGCATGAAAGCGCTGGCCTTGGGCTTGCTCGTGCTGGCGGGCGTGGTGTATGGGGTGGCTACTGTGCTGGAGCCGCGCCACAGCGCCTGGGGATATGTAGCCGCTGCCGCTGAAGCCGCCATGATCGGCGCGCTGGCCGACTGGTTTGCCGTGGTGGCGCTGTTTCGCCACCCGCTGGGCCTGCCCATACCGCACACCGCCATCATCGTGGCCAACAAAGACCGGTTGGGCGCCCAGCTGGCGCGCTTTCTGGGCGAACATTTTCTGGCCGCCGAACACGTGCAGCCCACGCTGGCACGCTGGGACATGGCGGGTGCGCTGGGCCAGTGGCTGGCCCGGCCCGACGCGGCCAGGCGCGTGGGCCAGTGGCTGCAGCAGGCCACGCCCGCCTTGCTGGGCGCGCTGGACCAGACCCCCGCGCGCCAGTGGGTGGCGCAGCTGGCGCAGCGCCTGCTGCGCGAGGTGGATCTGGCCACCCTGGGCGGGCAGGCGCTGGCCGCACTCACCGCGCACGGCCACCACCAGCAGTGGCTCAACGGGCTGTTGCAGCAGCTGTCTGGCTGGGCCGGGCAAGAGGCGGTGCAAGAAAAGCTCACCGACGCCATTGCCCGCGAACTCAAAGAGCTGAAATACGTGGGGCTGGACCAAATGGCCGCGCGCCTGGCCACCCGCAAACTGGTGGCCGCGCTCACCCGCACCCTGGCCGACGTGGCCGCCGACCCCGACCACGAGCTGCGCCACCGTTTTGACGGCTGGATGACCGAGTCCATCAACCGCCTGCAGACCGACCCCGACTGGCAAGCCCGCGTGGCCCTGTGGCGCGACGCCTGGCTCGCCCAGCCGCAGTGGAAGGCGCCCATTGAAGCCTGGTGGCACGAGCTCATGGGCACGCTGCGGGCCGACGCGGTGAAACCCGAAAGCGCCCTGGGCGAGCGCATCGCCAGCGTGGTGCAAGCCGCCGGCCAACAGCTGCTGGCCGACGCCACGCTGCGCACCTGGCTCAACACCCAGGCGCAGCAGGTGCTGCTGCGCCTGCTGGACAGCAGCCGGGAAACCATCGTGGGCTTCGTGGCCCAGCGCGTGCAAGCCTGGGACGCGCACGACATGAGCCGCACGCTGGAAAACAACATTGGCCGCGACCTGCAGTTCATCCGCATCAACGGCACCCTGGTGGGCGCGCTGGTGGGGCTGCTGCTGCACGCGCTCACACAAGCGGTGCTGGCGCTGCCTGCGGTGCAGGCCTGGATGGGTTGAACAGCGCTGTGCCGTTGCGGTGCTGGGCTGGCGTTGTTTCGTTCAGGTTGAATCCACCCTGGAATCATCAGCCCTGCGTTTTGGGCTTGTGGTCGCAATAAGCCGCCACCGCGCATTGGTGGCACAGCGGCTTGCGCGCCTGGCACACATAGCGGCCCAGCAAGATCAGCCAGTGGTGGGAATCCACCGCGTAGGCAGCGGGCACGCGCTTCAACAGCTGCAGCTCCACCGCCAGCGGCGTTTTGCCCGGCGCCAGGCCGGTGCGGTTGCTGACGCGAAAAATGTGCGTGTCCACCGCCATGGTGGGCTGGCCAAAGGCCACGTTCAGCACCACGTTGGCGGTTTTGCGGCCCACGCCCGGCAGGGCTTCCAGCGCTTCGCGGGTGCCCGGCACCTCGCCGCCGTGCTGCTCCACCAGCATGCGGCAGGTCTCCATCAGGTGACGGGCCTTGCTGCGGTACAGGCCAATCGTCTTGATGTAACCCTCAAGGCCCTCCAGCCCCAGGTCCAGAATCTTCTGCGGCGTGTTGGCCACAGGGAACAGCTTGCGGGTGGCCTTGTTCACACCCACGTCGGTAGCCTGGGCCGACAGCAACACCGCCGCCAGCAGCTCGAACACGCTGGTGTACTCCAGCTCGGTCTGGGGCGTCGGGTTGGCTGCTTTCAGCGTGGCGAAGAAGGATTCGATCTGGGCGGGTTTCATGGGCGCCAAGTCTATCCGTGCGCCCCCTGTCTTCAGTCGTTGGGGTCGTACACGCCGGCGGCGGGTTGCACCGGGGGCAGCGCACCGTCGGGCGGCAGCGGGGCCGCCAGCAGGGCCGCCGCGTTGATGACGCCGCTGCCGTATTCGGTGGTGTCCCATGTCGCAGGTCCCACCGCCGTCTGGCGCAGCAGGTGTTTGAAGACGCGCGGAATCTGCCAACAGCCGCCTGCGGCATAGCGGCTGTGCAGGTTGGGCACGCCATGGTACGCGAGCCAGAGCGCGGCCACGCCCGAGCACAGCGCCGTGCCATACGAGGTGCCGTCACCGTCCATTTTGGGCTCGATGCCGGTGGCGGCAGTGCCCGGCGGCAACGGCTGCGCCCTGACGCGGCGTATCACGTCGGACGGCGCGCACAGGTCCACATACTGGCCCCGCGCGCTGCCCGACCACGGTCGCATGCCGGGCCCCACGCCGCCCATGGTGATGCAGCGGTTGTAGCGCCCGGGGTAAATGACCTCGCCCCAGACATTGCCCGCCGCGCAGGCTACGATGACACCGCGTTCGTAAGCGTAGTCCAGTGCATTGGACAGGTGCTGGCTGCCAAACAGTGCGCCCAGCGAAATGTTGATGACGCCGCAGCCTCCGTCTACCGCTTGGCGTATGGCCGCGCCCACTTTGTCCTTCACGTGGTCGATGATCACCGAGTCGGTCACGCGGTAAGGCACGATGGCGGCGCCCGGTGCTGCGCCATAAAAGGGCGGCTCCACCCCGTCCACCAGAAAGCCCGCTATGGTGCAGCTGGTGCGGGTGCCATGGCCGGGAAAACCGGGCAGCCATTCGTCGCGCGGGTCGGGGTGGTGGGGTCCGTCCCAGAAGTCGTAGCCGTCGCTGACCTTCACCGTGCTGCTGTGACCGCCGCTCCAGGCCAGCGCGCTGTGTTCGGTGTAGCCGGTGTCGATGTGGCCCACGCGTATGTCAGCCCAGGGCAGGGCGCCCTGAAACTGCGGGTCGCTCGCAAACAGCTCCCAGGCATTCACCACGTTGGCGCCACGCTCGTCCAAATGCCAGTCAAACGGGCCGCGAAACGGCGGCGCAAGCGCGCTAGCGGCGTGCAGCGTGTGCGCCCGGGGCGCCTGGCCGGTTTTTGAGAGTTTGGCAGCGGCTTGCGGGGTGGCTGCTCCCACGCTGCCACGCTGCGTCATGGCAAACAGCAAGTTGCGGCTCAGGCGGGTGACGGACCGAGCGCCCCATTGGCGCAGTTGCTCGTCCCAGGCTGCGTCAGACGCCAGCGCCCCGGCCTGGCGGGCCTGCTGCTCGGCGGCTTGTGGAATCACAAATACCTGGCTGCTGGGGCCGGGGGTCAGGCAGGCCAGCGTGCGCGTGTTGCCGAGTGCGGTTTGCAACTGCCTTAAAAAGCGCTTTTGTGCCCGCTCACCTGCAGGAAGTTGCACGCTGGTGATCCACGCGTCGCCCACTTCCTGGTGGCGATCGTTGGCCGGCGGGGGTTTGGGCATGGCGTCCTCCTGTGCGTGGAAGCTTACGGCGGTGTTGCGCCGGGCAAGCGTATTTCGCCACAGGAGGGGCTGCGTTGACCATCCTCAACAAGGGGGGAAAGGTCCGTTCGGTTGGGCGCTTTTGCGGAGGGAAACACCGGGGCCCCCCGCAGCCACTGCGCTGGCCGGGCTGTCTCCAGCGCCCTTGAACGGGTTGCTTGGCAGGAAACGGATTCCTGCTCAATGCAGGCGCGAGGCGTCTACATAGCGCTGGGCCTGTGGCAAGCGCTCACTGATCCAGATCGGGTCCAGGTTCAAAGCGGTCAATACATCGACAGGGAGACCGTCCACGGCGCTCGGGGTGGGCGCTGCGGCCAGCAACTCGGCCACGTGCAGCACGGCGCCCAGGCGCGAAAACGGCTGGGCAGCCATGGGGTCGGCTGCAGCGTCCAGCGCCCGGACCATGTTGTCGGGAAAATTCCAGCAGCGCGCCAGCTCGGCGCTCACCTGTCCTTCGGTCAAGCCCAGCAGCGCGTTTTGACGCTGCCAACGCTCACCCGGCGCCTGCGGCTGACGCTCGAACTCCGCCACGCACGACGGCGATTTCATGCCCATGATCAGCTCGCCCAGGCGCACCATAAAACCCGTGAGCCAGGCTTGTTCGCTGTCCGACCCCATGCTGCTCGCCAGCCACTGGCTCATACCGCCATAGGTTTGGCTGGCACGCCAAAAGGCCTCCCGGTCAATACCGTGCGCGACCGGAAAGGCGTCGTTGAAGCACGAAGCCAGCGCCAACGCGCGCACCTGGTTCACGCCCACGCGGGCAATCGCTTCGTCCAGCGTGCTCACTTTCTCTCGGTTGCCGTAGTGGGCGCTGTTGGCCAGTCGCAGCAATTGCACGGCCAGGGCGGGGTCGCGGGCAATGGCCTCACGCAATTCGGCCAGGGGCACATCGTCTTCGTTCAGCGATCGGATCAGATCGCTGGCTACCTCGGGCATCGTGGGCAAGGTCAGGTCTTTGAAGAAAGCGGCGGCGGTGGTCATCAAGGGGTTCTCCGAAACTGACTCGTGTTCATCAGGTAAATTTATGCGCATTCGCCACGCAGCCAAGGCCGGAAAACGGCTGGAAACCACAGCCATTTGGTTGGCGTGGTCTGTCGTACCGAACGGCACGAGCCCCACGACCCAGGGGCGCTAACATCAAGCCCAACGCTTTTCACCCCGTTGCAAAACACCGCCATGCCCTTCAATACGCCCTTTGCCGACCGCCTCAACAACGTTGAAACCTCCGCCATCCGCGAACTCTTCAAGCTGCTGGGCAAGCCCGGCATCATCAGTTTTGCGGGGGGCTTTCCTGACAGCGCCATGTTTGACGTGGACGGCATCCGCGAAGCCGTGAACGCCGCGCTGACCGAAGAAGCCGGCGCCGCCCTGCAATACGGCGCCACCGAGGGCTACAACCCGCTGCGCGAGCAGCTGGCCGACTTCATGACCAGCAAGGGCAACACCAGCGTGAAGCCCGAAGACCTGATCGTCACCACCGGCAGCCAGCAAGCGCTGGATTTGCTGGGCAAAACCCTCATTTCCCCCGGCGACAAGGTCATCGTCGAAGGGCCCACCTTTTTGGCCACCATCCAGTGCTTTCGCCTGTATGGCGCCGAGCTCATCACCGCGCCGGTGGACGGCCATGGCGTGAAGACCGACGAGCTGGAGCAGCTGATCGAACAGCACAAGCCCAAATTCGTCTACCTCATCCCCACCTTTGGCAACCCCAGCGGGGCCATGCTCAGCCTGGAGCGCCGCCAGCGTGTGCTGGAAATGGCGGTGAAGCACAACACACTGATCGTGGAAGACGACCCCTACGGCGACCTCTACTTTGGCGAAGCCCCACCGCCCAGCCTATTGGCCTTGAGCGCCAGCGTGCCTGGCAGCCGCGACCTGCTGGTGCACTGCGGCAGCTTGAGCAAGGTGCTCAGCCCTGGCCTGCGCGTGGGCTGGATGGTCGGCCCCGCCGAGCTGCTGGGCAAAGCCACCATGTGCAAACAATTCAGCGACGCCCACACCAGCACCTTTGCCCAGGCCACCGCGGCGCAGTACCTGAAAGCCGGCCGCATGCCTGCCACGCTGGCCAAGGTGCGCGCCGTGTACGCCGAGCGCGCCAGCACCATGGGCAATGCCCTGCGGCGCGAGCTGGGCGATGCTATTGAATTCGTGCAACCGCAAGGCGGTTTGTTCGTGTGGGCCCGCCTTACCGGCGCTGGCGGCCAGGTGGCCGACGGCGGTGAGCTGGCCAAACGCGCGATTGAAAAAGGCGTGGCCTTTGTGCCCGGCGCGCCGTTCTATGCCAACAACCCCGACCACGCCACCCTGCGCCTGAGCTTTGCGACGGTGGGGGTGGAGAAGATTGAAGAGGGTGTGGGGCGCTTGGCTCAGGCCATCTGACGTGTCGCAGCCTGGCGCCGTGGAGGCGCTGGGCTCCCAGGCGCCCTCAGGCGATGTCGATGGCGTGAAAGCCGAACTGCCCGCGCTGGCGGTCGGCAAAGTAGTGTTCCAGGGTTTCCTTGACGGTGCGAAACGCGATCTCGTCCCAGGGAATCTCGGCTTCGGTGAACAGGCGGGCCTCGATGGTTTCCACGCCGGGGTTGAACTGGTCGCTCAGCAGGCGGGCGCGGTAGTACATGTGCACCTGGCCCACGCGGGCCACGTTCATCAGGGTGAAGATGTCGCCCATCTCAAACTGCGCACCAGCTTCTTCCACCGTTTCACGGGCCGCGCCCTGGGCGGTGGTTTCGTTCAGCTCCATGAAGCCGGCGGGCAAGGTCCATTTGCCAAAGCGGGGCTCGATGTTGCGTTTGCAGAGCAACACGTATTCACCCGAGGCGCCCCACACCGGGACGGTGCCCACCACGTTGAGCGGGTTTTCGTAGTGGATGGTGTTGCAAACGGTGCAAACGGCGCGGGGTTTGGTGTCGCCGTCATCGGGGATGCGGTAGGCGACGGGGGAACCACATTGTCTGCAGTGTTGTATGGGGCTGCGGTGCATGTGCAAAGTGTAGGGGGAAACAAAAAGGGCTCCTTGCGGAGCCCTTGGAGTCACGGTGCGGGTGCGGGGTATTGACCGCACCGGCGCGTGGATTGGGATCAGGCCTTTTTGGCGCCGGTGGTCTTGCCGTGCTTTTCGATCAGCGCCTTGGCGGTGTCCAGCAGTTGCTTGCCGTTGAAGCCGCGCTTGTCCATGTCCTGCATCCATTCCACTTCCACCAGGCGGGCTTTGCGCTTGAATTCCTGCGCTTCGGCGGCCGGGATGGTGTAGATCGAGTTGCCTTGCTTCACGGCCGATTCGCGGCCTGGCACGTCGCCACCCTGCTGGACCTTGCCCAGCCAGGCCGAGGTTTCCATGCCGGAATTTTTGTCGATGACGGCCTTCAGGTCGGGCGGCAACGAGGCGTACTTGGCCTTGTTCATGGCCATGATGAAGGTGGTGGTGTACAGGGCGCCGCCAGCGGGGTCAAACTCGCTGTGGAACTTGGTCAGCTCGTGCACCTTGACGGACGGCACCACTTCCCAAGGAATCACGCAACCGTCGATCACGCCTTTGGACAGCGCATCCGGAATTTGCGGCAGCGGCATGCCCACGGGCGAGGCGCCCAGGTAAGACAGCATCTTGGTGATCTGGCGGGTGGGGCCGCGCACCTTGGAGCCGCGCAGGTCTTCAGCGGTCTTGATCTGCTTGCTGCGCATGTGGAACATGCCGGGGCCGTGCACCTGCAGGGCAATCGGCTGCACTTCGCGGAACTCGTCTTTGGCCACGGTTTGCACGTATTCCCAGAAGGCTTTGGACGTGGCTTCGGCGTTGTTCATCATGAACGGCAGCTCGAACGCTTCGATGCGCGGGAAGCGGCCTGGTGTGTTGCCGGGCAAGGTCCAGACAATGTCGACCACGCCGTCTTTGGCCTGGTCGTACAGCTGCACCGGTGAGCCACCGAGCTGCATGGCGGGATAGCCTTCGAACTTGATGCGGCCGCCCGAGTCTTTGGTGACCTTGTCCATCCAGGCCTTGTGCATGTTGAGCCACACATTGGACTGTGGCGACATGAAGGTGTGGAACTTGAGCGTGACGCTTTGCTGGGCAAAGCCCACCAGGGCGGGGGCGCCGAGGGCCACGGCGGCACCGGATTGGAGCAGGGTTCTGCGCTGGATCATGGGGATGTTCTCCTGGAGGACGGGCTGGAAAGAATGCTTGGAAAAGACCACGCAAGGGTACGGGTTTTGGACGGTCGTTGGCTACAGGTCAAACCCGCAAAACCTGGGCTGATGAAGTCAATTGAAATTTAACTAGGTGAAATTAATTTCACTAAAAGAAATTATAAAGAACCGGTTCACAGGGTAAACCCGTGGTTTTAGGCCACCTTGATGCTGATGGGTGTCAGGCCATCCACACCGCCGGTCATGGTGTCGCCCTGCACCACAGCGCCAACGCCCTCGGGCGTGCCGGTGTAGATCAGATCGCCAGCCTGCAGTTCCCAGGCTTGGGACAGGTGCTCAATGGTTTCGGCCACGCTCCAGATGAGTTTGGCCACGTTGCTGCGCTGGCGGTCGAGTCCGTTCACCTGCACCCAGATGGCGGCGTGGTGGATGTCGCCAGCCTGCGCGGCAGGGGTGATGGGGCCGATGGGTGCCGAGTGGTCGTAGGCCTTGCCGATGCACCAGGGGCGGCCCTGTTTTTTCATGTCGTTTTGCAGGTCGCGGCGGGTCATGTCCAGGCCCACGGCGTAGCCGTAAATGTGGCGCGAGGCGTCTTGGGCGCGGATGTTGCGCCCGCCCTGGCCAATGGCCACCACCAGCTCGATTTCATGGTGCAGGTTGCTGGTTAGGCTGGGGTAGGGAATGGTGGCGGTCTGGCCCGCGTCGGCCACCACGAGGGTGTCGGCCGGCTTGAGAAAAAAGAACGGCGGTTCGCGCCCGGTGAACCCCATTTCTTTGGCGTGTTCTTCGTAGTTGCGGCCCACGCAGTAAATGCGGTGCACCGGGAAGCGCTCGGCGGTGCCGAGCACCGGCACGGACACAACAGCGGGAGGCGTGAAGACGAAGCTCATGGGGTTTCCTTGGCGGTTGTCGGTGAACGATCTTATCGGTGCCGCTGGGGTGCGTTGCGTTCAGTGCTGCGCGGCTGGCAGGCGCACCACCAGGCCGTCCAGCTCGGGGGTGAGCTGGATCTGGCAGCTCAGACGGCTGTCAGGCTCCACCGGGCTGGCGGCAAAGTCTAGCATGTCGGTCTCGTCGGCCACGGGCGGCGGCAGTTGTTTGGCCCACACGGGGTCGACGATGACATGGCAGGTGGCGCAGGTGAGGGTGCCGCCGCAGTCGCCTTCAATGCCGCGGATGTTGGCTTCGGTGGCGGCCTTCATGAGGCTTTGGCCGGGCGCAGCCTGGAGGTCTTGCACAGTGTGGTCGGCAGAGATGAAGCGGATGTGGATCATGGTCGGTCGTGGTGAAGGTGTCGGGTTCAGAGGCGGGCAAAGTATTCGCGGCGCTCGAAGTCGGATTTGTCTTTGGCGTCGGCGTGGCGCTCTATTTCGTGTTGCTTGATGCGGCAGAAATAGCGCACGAAGTCTTCGCCCAGGCTGGCGCGCAGCGCCTCGTCTGCCTGCAGCGCGGCCAGCGCCTCGCCCAGCGAGGTGGGTATTTTCTCGCCGGTTTCGGCGTAGGGCGTTTCGCAGGCGGGGGGCGGTTGCAGGCGCTGCGCCAGGCCATCGAGCCCGGCGTGTATTTGCGAGGCCATGTACAGGTAGGGGTTGGCGGCGGGCTCGCCCAGGCGGTTTTCAATGCGGGTGGCGGGGTCGCCCGCGCCACCCACCACGCGCAGCATCGCGCCCCGGTTGTCTTGCCCCCAGATGACCGACTGCGGTGCCAGCGCGTTGGGCCGAAAGCGGGCGAAGCCGTTGATGGTGGGGGTGCAGAGTGCGCTCATGCCCCGGGCGTGGGCCAGCAGGCCGGCGAGCCAGTGGCTGGCGGTGTCCGACAGGGTGTGCTGCGCGTCCAGCGGTGTGGTGCTGGGCGCGGGGCTGTTGCGCATGCAGGCGTTGTGGCCTTCTGCCAGGCTCACCAGCGACTGATGCAGGTGCCAGCCGCTGGACATGATGTGGGGAAACGGGGGGCGGCACATGAAGGTGGCGTGGTAGCCGGCGCGGCGCAGCGCCTGGCGCACGCCGTTGCGAAACAGCACCATCTGGTCGGCGGCGGTCAGTGCGTCGGTGGCGTCAAACACCGCTTCCACCTGGCTGGGGCCGAGCTCGATTTCCAGCGATTGCAGTGGCAAGCCCAGCGCCTGCGCGGTGCGCATGACGATACCCAGCGGCTCGTCGGCCATGTCGATCATGGCTTCGGCCTGCAGGTTGTAGCCGGGGTGGATCATTTCCACCGTGGGTGGCAGGCCGGGCCAGCCGGCCAGTTCGGGGTCGAGCTGTGGTGATGTGTCGGTGATGCGGTAGATGTGAAATTCCACCTCCAGCCCGGTCTTGAGCCCGTAGCCGGCCTGGGCCAGCCGCGCCAGCGCTTGCTGCAGCACATGGCGCGTGTCCAGCGCCACCGGCGTGCCGTCGGCAAACCAGGGCTGGCAGCGCAGCCAGCCGGTGTGGGCTTGCCAGGGCAGGGGGGTGAAGCTGGTCGGGTCGGGCAGCAGCATGAGGTTGGCGGCGCCGGCAAAGCCAGGCAGGTCGGCCGTGCCTCCGGGCTCAAACACCTTCCAGGCAGTGCGGTCGGCGGTGTCTTTCAGCATCATGGTGCCCACCATGCCCGAGCCATCGCGCAGCGCCTTGATGGCGGCATGGGCCATGAGTGTTTTGCCGCGCAGCATGCCGTGCGCGTCGCACCAGCCCAGGCGCACGCGCTCGATGCCGCTGGCTTCGATCAGGTGGGCAGTTTGCAGGCAGGCGGCTTCGCGGGCGGCGTTGTGCACGCCGCAGCGGTGGGCAAAGTGGCTCATGCCGCGCCCGCCGTGTCGTTGGCCGGGGCTTCGGCGGGTGCAGCCGGGTTGCGCCACGGGGCCGCTGCGCGTTTGGCTTGCACCGCAGCTTGCCACCAGGCTTGCCAGTCTTGCGCGGGGGCAATGCCATCCACCGTGTCGGGCCCGCTGATGTGGGCGTGCTGGGCGGCATCGGCCACGCCCGGCGGTATGCCGCCTTGCTCCACCGTGTCCAGGGCTTGCAGCAGCATGCGCCGGTTGGCCAGGATCACCTTGTCGGTGGTGCCCAGGTGCTCGCGGGTGCGGTCCTGTATGGCGCCCATGCTTTCGCAGGCCCATTGGTCGTGCACGTTGATGTCGTCTTCGCCCATGCCCAGGTAGGTGCGGTTGTGCTGTTCTTCGGCGTTGAAACCCCAGTGGTTGTGGCGGCCCGACTTGGGCACGTAGTCGGGCAGCGTCACCGTGGCCAGGCGCTGGTTGCGCATGGTGGTTTTGTCCACCGGGCCGTCGAAGCTGGTGAAAAAGGCGTACCAGTAGTTGTGCGTGTCGTCCACCGGCACATGCATTTGTGTGATGGTCATGGTTTCGGACAACGGGATCACAAAGGTCTGCGGAAATACCGCGTTGGTCACGCGCACATGGGTCAGCGCGTCGGTCATTTTGCGCAGCGCGGTCAGGCGCAGACCGTAGGGCATGGCCTCAAACGAAATCTCGGGTTGGCCAAACTCGCGCATCACCCGCGTCATGGGCCAGCGCTCGCCGCCCACCTCGCCCGCGCTGGCGCCGCGAAACTGCTTGCCGTAGCTGTCTTCCAGCGAGCCGTCGTTGAAAAAGCGGTGCAGGTACGAGGCGTGTGCCGGGTCAATGCCCACTTCCAGCGACTGAAGCCAGTTGCAGTGCCACAGGCCTTTGAAGGCAAAGCTGTGGCTGGCCGGGGCTTCAAAGCAGTCGAGCGCGGGGAAGGGCGGCGGCGTGCTGCCCTCGGGGCCGAGCCACGCAAACAAGGTGCCCGCTTTTTCCAGCAGCGGGTAACTGCGCTGGCGGATGCGGCTGCAGAGCTTGCTGCCCGCGGGCTCGCCCGGTGTCTCGGTGCACTGGCCGCTCACGTCAAATTTCCAGCCATGAAACGGGCAGCGCAGGCCATCACCCTCATTGCGGCCGTAGGCCAGGTCGGCGCCGCGGTGTGGGCAGTCTCGGTCGAGCAGGCCATAGCCGCCTTCGGCATTGCGAAACAGCACCAGGTCTTGCCCCAGCACGCGCACCGCCTTCACCGGGCGCACCGCCATGGCCGGGTCCAGCGCGGGGTCAAACTCGTCGAGCAGGGCCACCGGTTGCCAGTAGTGGCGCAGCAGCGCGCCCCCGGGTGTGCCGGGGCCTACCCGGGTGATGCGTTCGTTGTGTTCGGCTTTCATGGCGTCTCCGGCGGCGGTTGGGTGTGAAATGGCTAAACGGTATACCGTTTTGTGGTTTCAGTGTACAGTTTGTGCCATGAACCTGCAAGACACCGTATTGATGCAATTGCGCGACCTGATCCTGAGCGGTGAGTTCGCGCCGGGGCACCGTCTGGCCGAGCAGCAACTGGCCGAGCGACTGGGGGCTTCGCGCACACCCGTGCGCGGCGCCCTGGTGACGCTGGAGCAGGAGGGACTGGTGGAGGCCAACGACACCGGCAAATACCTGGTGCGCCAGTTCACCGCGCAAGAGGTGGCCGACGCCATTGCCGTGCGTGGGCACCTGGAAGGCATGGCCGCGCGCCTGGTGGCCGAACACGGCGTGCCGCGCCAGTTGCAGGGCGAGCTGCAGGCCTGCCTGGACGAGGGCGACCGCCTGCTGGCCGAGCACCCGCTGACGATGGAAAGCTATGCCGCTTATGCCCTCATGAACGACCGCTTCCACGCGCTGCTGCTGGAGGCCTGCGGCAACCGCGCCTTGCAGCGCGCCGTGGCGCTGAACGACAAGCTGCCGTTTGCCCCGGCGTCGGCCATGCTGCCGATGCAGGGCACGGTGGCGCTGGACCGCGACTGGATGCTCTACGCCCACCGGCAGCACCACATGCTGTTTGACGCGCTCAAGCGCGGCGAGGGCGCGCGCGCACAGGCGCTGGCGGCCGAACACACCGAGGTGGCGCAAATGAACATGCGCCTGGCGCTGGAGCGGCGGGCCGAGTCCGAGCAGGTGATGCCGGTGATGCGGCTGGTGGTGGGCTGATCTGTTTTTGCTCGGTTCAAGCCGGTGTATCGTGGCGGCATGGAGACACACAAAGACCCCCCAGCCAGCCTCACGCTCAAACGCGTGGCCATCGACACCTACCACGAGAACGTGGCCTACCTGCACCGCGACTGCGCGGTTTACCGTGCTGAAGGTTTTCAGGCCCTGTCCAAGGTGGAGATCCGGGCCAACGGCAAGCGCATTTTGGCGTCGCTCAATGTGGTGGACGACGCCAGCATCGTCGGCTGCAACGAGCTCGGTGTGTCGGAAGACGCCTTTGCCCGGCTCGAAGTGGCCGACGGACACCCCGCTTCGGTGTCGCAGGCCGAACCGCCGGAGTCCATTCCGGCGCTGTTTCGCAAAATCAACGGCGAGCGCCTCACGCGCGAAGACTTCCACGCCATCGTGCGCGACATCGCCGAGCTGCGCTATTCCAAGATCGAGCTGACCGCCTTTGTGGTGGCCAGCAACCGCAGCGAGCTGGACCGCGAAGAGGTGTACTTTTTGTCCGAAGCCATGGTGGCCAGTGGCCGCCGCCTGGACTGGCGCGAACCGCTGGTGGTGGACAAGCACTGCATTGGCGGCATCCCGGGCAACCGCACGTCCATGCTGGTGGTGCCCATCGTGGCGGCTTACGGGCTGGTGTTTCCCAAAACCTCGTCGCGCGCCATCACCTCGCCCGCCGGCACCGCCGACACCATGGAGGTGCTGGCCAATGTGGAGCTGCCGTTTGACCAGCTCACCGAAATTGTGCGCGAGCACAAGGGCTGCCTGGCCTGGGGCGGCACGGCCGACCTGTCACCCGCCGACGACGTGCTGATCTCGGTGGAGCGCCCGCTGTCCATTGACTCGCCGGGGCAAATGGTCGCATCCATCCTGTCGAAAAAAATCGCGGCGGGCGCCACGCATTTGGTGCTCGACATTCCCATTGGCCCCACCGCCAAGGTGCGGTCCATGCCCGAAGCGCAGCGCCTGCGCCGGTTGTTTGAATACGTGGCGCAGCGCATGCACCTGTCGCTGGACGTGGTGATCACCGATGGCCGCCAACCCGTAGGCCGGGGCGTGGGCCCGGTGCTGGAAGCGCGCGACGTGATGCAGGTGCTGGAAAACGACCCGCAAGCGCCCGACGACCTGCGCCAAAAGTCGCTGCGGCTGGCTGGGCGTATCATCGAATGCAGCCCCGACGTGCGCGGTGGCGATGGCTTCAAGATCGCCAGGGACATCCTCGACTCGGGCCGCGCGCTGGCGCACATGCGCGCCATCATCGCCGCGCAGGGCGGGCGGGATTTTGACCACCACCACCCGGCGCTGGGTGCGCTCACGCTCGACGTGTTGGCCGCTGAGTCCGGCGTGGTGACCGGCATCGACAACCTGCAAATGGCCCAAATTGCCCGCCTGGCTGGGGCGCCCAAGGTGAAGGGTGCCGGGGTGGACCTGATGCGCAAACTGGGCGAGCCGGTGGCCGTGGGCGATGTGCTCTACCGCGTGTACGCCAGCTACCCCGCCGACCTGGAATTTGCCCGCCAGGCCAGCGCCCGTTCCCACGGCTTCAGCATCGGCAGCGCCGAGCAGGTGCCCCATGTTTTTGTGGAGTTTTGATGACCGAAACCTTGGCCGACACCGCAGGTTGCCTGCTGTGTTTTGAAGACGAACAAGCCCCCGCCCAAGCCGCCGCCAGCGCCACCGGGCTGGCACTGGCCGTGGTGGTGCGCCACCGCTTTCCCGACGGCGAGGTGCGCCTGCGTCTGCCGGCCAGCCTGCCCGCGCGGGTGGTGGTGTGGCGCGGCCTGCACCAGCCCAACGAAAAGCTGGTCGAGCTGCTGCTGCTGGCGCAAACTGCGCGCACGCTGGGTGCCCGGCACCTCACGCTGGTGGCGCCTTACCTGGCGTACATGCGGCAAGACATTGCGTTCAACCCCGGCGAGGCCATCAGCCAGCGGGTGGTGGGCGCTTTTCTGGCCACGCTGTTTGACGCCGTGATCACCGTCGACCCGCACCTGCACCGCGTGGCCACCCTGGAAGAGGCCGTGCCCGTGCCCGACGCGGTGGTGCTCAGCGGCGCGCCGCTGCTGGCCGACCACATTGCCGCCCAGCGTGGCGACGTGGTGCTGGTCGGCCCCGACGAAGAAGCCCTGCAATGGGTGGCGGTGGCCGCCCAGCGCCACGGCTGGGCGTACGCCGTGTGCCGCAAAACCCGCCATGGCGACCGGCAGGTGGACATTGAGCTGCCCGCCTTGCCGGTGGCCGGGCGCGCGGTGGTGCTGATCGACGATGTGGCCAGCTCCGGCCACACCCTGGCGCGCGCCGCTGAGTTGCTGAGCGCAGCCGGCGCTGCGTCGGTGGACGTGGCGGTGACCCACGCGCTGTTTGCCCCCGGCGCCGAGCAGCTGGTGCGCCACGCTGGCGTGGGCGCCATCTGGAGCACCGACTGCATTGCCCACCCCAGCAATGCGGTGAGCATCGTGCCGGCGGTGGCGGCTGCGCTTCGGGCTCTGCCGGGTTTTCCCAAAGTTTGACCCCCTTTTCTTTTCCGCGTCGCCACGGCATCGGTATCACGGGCCGTTGATGCGACGCAATGGCCGCGGCCCCTCGCCCACGTAGATTGAAAGCCTGCGGGTTTTTATCAACGGTTGAGGAGATTGCCATGCGAGATGTCGCGGTTTGGGGTGTTGCGTTGCTGGCCAGCGCCGCTTTGACGGGTTGTTATGTGGTGCCCGAGCGCACGCCAGACGGCGGCGTGATCTACCAGCACTACCCCTTGCCCCCGGTGGGCACCGTGGTACCGCCCGCCGCCGTTGGGCGCGTGGCGCCAGCCACCTTGCCGGTGCGCTTGTACCCGTCCAACGACGTGGCCACCCGCACCGGCGTGATCACGGGTTCCGTCACCAACATGATGACCGGCAAGGGCGTGTTCAACGTGTCTTACCAAGGGGAGGTCTTGACCGGCGAGGCGACCCGCGTGTCCAACGAAGAGCGCCGTGGTGTGGCCAGCGCGTTCAGCCCGCAAGGTCTGTTCATGTCGTGCGAATACCAGATGAACACCCCTTACCAAGGCGCGGGCACCTGCACCTTTTCCAACGGTGCGGCCTACCAGATGCACATTGGCGGCAACCAGTAGCGGTTTGCGCTGGCATTGCTCGCGGGCGCTCGGGTGTCTTTTGCATGGGTGACTGCGCAAGTGCCGCTGATGTTCAATACTCACGGCCTTCCTGTTCTTCCCGTACAACGCATGTCTGACGCTTCCCTGTTTTCCCCCATCACCGCCGGCAGCCTGCAGCTGGCCAACCGCATCGTCATGGCGCCGCTCACGCGCAACCGCGCGCCGGGTGCAGTGCCCACGCCGCTCATGGCCACCTACTACAGCCAGCGCGCCACGGCAGGTTTGCTCATCACCGAGGCCACGCCCATCAGCCACCAGGGCCAGGGCTATGCCGATGTGCCGGGTCTGTACGCGCCCGAGCAGGTGGCCGGCTGGCGGCAGGTGACCGACGCGGTGCACGCCGCAGGCGGCAAGATCGTGACGCAGCTCTGGCATGTGGGCCGGGTGTCGCACACCAGTTTGCAGCCCCTCCAGGGCGCGCCCGTGGCGCCCTCGGCCATTCGCGCGAACACCAAAACCGTGCTCATCGTGGACGGTGTGCCCACCTTTGTGGACACCTCAGAGCCGCGCGCGCTGGCGCTGGACGAGCTGCCCGGCATCGTGGACGACTACCGCCGCGCTGCGCTGGCCGCCATCGAAGCCGGGTTTGACGGCGTCGAAATACACGCCGCCAACGGCTATTTGCTGGACCAGTTTTTGAAGACCGGCAGCAACCAGCGCACCGACGCCTATGGCGGCAGCGTTGAAAACCGAGCACGCCTGTTGCTGGAAGTGGTGCAGGCCGTGGCGGGTGCCATTGGCGGTGGCCGCACCGGCATCCGCCTGTCGCCGGTGACACCCGCCAACGACGTGGTGGATGCCGATCCGCAGCCGCTGTTTGACCATGTGGTGCGCCAGTTGGCTCCTTTGGGCCTGGCGTATTTGCACCTGATTGAAGGCGCCACGGGCGGCCCGCGTGAGTTGGCAGACCGCCCCTTTGACTACGCGGCCTTGCGCGCAACCTACCGCAGCGCGGGCGGGCAGGGCGCCTGGATGGTGAACAACGGCTACGACCTGGCCCTGGCCCAGCAAGCCCTGGCCGACGGCGCCGACCTGGTGGCCTTTGGCAAACCCTTCATTGCCAACCCGGACCTGGTGGCCCGCTTGCGTCAGGGTGGCCCGTTCAACACGCCCGACCGCGCCACCTTTTACGGCGGCGGTGCAGCCGGCTACACCGACTACCCGGCGCTGACCGCTTGAGCGCCTGAGCGCTTGAGCGCCTAAGCAGGCAACCCTTGCAGCGGCGGGCTTCACGGCCCGCCGCTTTTTTTTCGTGTCTGCGCTTGTGCATTTAGCGCTTTCGCTTGAGCCCACTCAAGCCCGATCCCACCGCACCCGGCCAACATGCCCGTTCAAGGTGGCGCAGGTGCCAGCCCGCAGGCTGGTGTGGTGCGCTTCCCAGCTGGAGGGTGCGATGCCGTGGAACCGTGGCGGGCTTGGTGGGGTTGATGGGCTGACCGGCTTCGGGCCCGTTGCGCTCCCGGAGCGGGCGCGCAATGGCGCTGCAGGCGGCGCGTTGTGGTCCGCTTATTGGGCCGCCTGGCTGCTCGCGGTGGGTCTGCTGGTGGTGGGCTGGGGTGCGCGTGCTGCCCCAGCGACTGGCCCTGCGGCACCGGTGGTGGTGCTCACCGTGCACGATGCCATTGGCCCTGCCAGCGCCGACTATGTGTTGCGCGGCCTGCAGCGCGCACACCGGCAAGGCGCCCCGCTGGTGGTGCTGGAGCTGGACACGCCGGGCGGTCTGGACACGGCCATGCGCCAGCTCGTGCAGGCGATTTTGGCCTCGCCCGTGCCGGTGGCCACGTATGTCAGCCCGTCGGGCGCGCGCGCGGCCAGCGCAGGCACTTACCTGCTGTATGCCAGTCACATTGCGGCCATGGCACCGGCCACCACGCTGGGCGCCGCCACGCCGGTGGCCATGGGCTTGCCCGGGCTGCCGCAGCCACCCCAAGGTGCACCCAGCTCTGCGCCCAGCGGTGAGCCCACCACGCCGCCCGCAGCCCCGGTGAACGCCATGGCGGCCAAGCAGGTGAACGACGCAGCGGCCTTCATTCGCGGGCTGGCCGAGCGCCACGGCCGCAATGCGGTGTGGGCAGAGCGTGCGGTGCGCGAGGCCGTGAGCCTCACAGCAGCCGAGGCTTTGAGCGAGCGGGTGGTGGACGTGGTGGCCCGCGACGTGCCCGACCTGCTGGCGCAAATTGATGGCCGCACGGTGCGCACCGCCCAGGGTGAACTGCGCCTGGGCACGCACGGCCTGGCGTTTGAGGTGCAACCGCCCGACGGGCGCCACCGCTTGCTCAGCGTCATCGCCAACCCGAGTTTTGCGCTGATCTTGCTGATGGTGGGGGTGTACGGCCTGATGTTCGAATTTTCGTCCCCCGGCTTTGGCGTGCCCGGCACCGTGGGCGCCATTTGTTTGCTGCTGGCGCTGTTTGCGTTGCAACTGCTGCCGGTGAATTACGCCGCGCTGGCGCTGATTGTGTTGGGCTTTGCGCTGCTGGCCGCCGAGTTGCTCACCCCAGCTTTTGGTGTGCTGGGCGTGGGCGGTGTGGTGGCTTTTGTGGCTGGCGGCCTGCTGCTGTTTGACCGCGATGTGCCCGGCATGGGGGTGCCCTTGCCGCTCATTTTTGGTGTGGCGCTCAGTGCGGCGGCTGCCGTGCTGCTGGGCGGTGGCATGGCGCTGCGTGCGCGGCGTGCGCCGGTGGTGAGCGGTGCCGAGGACTTGGTGGGCGCCCAGGGCGAGGTGCTGGAGGTGGCGCATGGGCAGGCCTGGGCAAGGGTGCATGGGGAGCGCTGGCAGGTGCGGTCTGACGCGCGCCTGCACACCGGCCAGCGGGTGCGTGTGCTGGCGCTCAAGGGTCTGGTGCTGGACGTGCAACCTGTGGGGCGCAAGGGCGATGCCGATCAACAAACGATGAAGGAGACCTTGTGATGTTCTTTGATCTCAATCTCGGCCTGGGCGTGTTTTTGCTGCCGCTGGCCATCGCGCTGCTGGCCTCGTCGTTTCGCGTGCTGCGCGAATACCAGCGCGGCGTGGTGTTTCAGCTGGGCCGGTTCTGGAAGGTCAAGGGGCCGGGGCTGGTGATCGTCATTCCCGGGCTGCAGCAAATGGTGCGGGTGGACCTGCGGGTGGTGACCATGGACGTGGAGCCGCAAGACGTGATTTCGCGCGACAACGTGTCGGTCAAGGTCAACGCGGTGGTGTTCTTTCGCGTGATGGACCCGGCCAAGGCCATCATTCAGGTGGAGGACTACCTGCAGGCCACTAGCCAGCTGGCCCAGACCACCTTGCGGGTGGTGCTGGGCAAGCACGAGCTGGACGAAATGCTGTCCGAGCGCGAGCGGCTCAACCTGGACGTGCAGCAGATTCTGGACGCCCAGACCGATGCCTGGGGCATCAAGGTGACCAACGTGGAGATCAAGCACATCGACTTGAATGAGTCGATGGTGCGCGCTATTGCCCGCCAGGCCGAGGCCGAGCGTGAACGGCGCGCCAAAGTGATCCACGCCGAGGGCGAAAAACAGGCGGCGGTGTCGTTGTTGGAAGCGGCCCAGATGCTGGCCCGCCAGCCCGAGGCCATGCAGCTGCGCTACCTGCAGACCATGACGCAGGTGGCCGGCGACCGCGCTTCGACCATCGTGTTTCCGCTGCCCATGGACCTGCTGGGGCGGCTGCTGGACAAGGGCGCAGCTACCGCGCAGGCGCCAGGCGCTGCGCCCGCAGAACGCGAATGAGCGCATCAGGCCACTCACCGGCTCTATCCATCTGAACATCCGACACGGCCCCAGACCATGGAATACACCCGCATTCAAAAAGCCGCGCCAAGCCACCCGCCACCCCACATGCTGGACTATGACGCCACGGTGGCGCAGTTCAGCTGGGTGCAAGCGGCTGCCCTGCTGGGCGGGCTGCCCGATGGGGCCGGGCTGAACATGGCCTACGAAGCGGTGGACCGGCATGTGATGCACGGTCGAGGCCACAAAACAGCCATTCGCTGGCTGGGAAAAAACGGCGAGCGCCTGTCGCTGAACTACACCGAGCTGGCCCGCGCCAGCAACCAGTTTGCCAACGCGCTGGAAGGCCTGGGTGTGAAACCCGGCGAGCGGGTGTTTGTGCTCATGGGCCGCTTGCCTGAGCTGTATGTGGCGGTGCTGGGTGCGCTCAAGGCACGCTGCGTGGTCTCGCCGCTGTTTTCGGCTTTTGGCCCGGAGCCCATTGCCACCCGCGCTCACATGGGCGACGCGCGGGTGCTGGTGACCACGCCCGAGCTGTACCAGCGCAAGGTGCGCGACCTGCGCGAGCGCCTGCCCGGCCTGCGGCATGTGGTGGTGGTGGGAGCGGTGCCGGCCGATGAGCCGGGTGTGCACCCCTGGGGCGCGCTGGTGGCGTCGGCCTCCACCCGCTACACCATCGCGCCCACCGACCCCGAGTCCACCGCCTTGCTGCATTTCACCAGCGGCACCACCGGGCGGCCCAAGGGGGTGGAACACGCTCACGCGGCGGTGCTGGCGCACGCGGTCACAGGGCGCTATGCGCTGGACCTGCACGACGACGATGTGTTCTGGTGCACCGCCGACCCGGGCTGGGTCACGGGAACGAGCTACGGCATTTTGGCGCCGCTGGTGTGTGGCGTGACCAACGTGGTGGTGGAAGCCGAGTTCGACGCCCAGACCTGGTACGGCGTGTTGCAGAGTGAGCGCGTCACCGTCTGGTACACCGCGCCCACGGCCATCCGCATGATGATGAAGCTGGGTGCCGAGGCCTTGAAGGGGTTTGACCTGTCGGCGCTGCGCTTCATGGCCAGCGTGGGCGAACCACTCAACCCCGAGGCCGTGGTCTGGGGCCAGGAGGCGTTTGGCCTGCCGTTTCACGACAACTGGTGGCAGACCGAAACCGGCGGCATCATGGTGTCGAACTACGCGGCCATGGACATCAAGCCCGGCTCCATGGGCAAGCCCTTGCCCGGCATCACCGCCGCGGTGGTGCGCCGTCTGGAGGGCGGTCACTTGGAGCCCATTGAAGAACCTGATGTGGACGGCGAGCTGGCGCTCAAGACGCCCTGGCCGTCCATGATGCGCGGCTACCTGCACGAGGACGAGCGCTACCGCCAGTGTTTTGTGGATGGCTGGTACCTCACCGGGGACCTGGCGTACCGCGACGCCGACGGTTATTACTGGTTTGTGGGCCGGGCCGACGACGTGATCAAGTCGTCCGGGCACCTGATCGGGCCGTTTGAAGTGGAAAGCGCGCTGATGGAACACCCGGCGGTGGCCGAGGCGGGCGTCATTGGCCTGCCCGACCCGATGGCCGGCGAGGTGGTGAAGGCCTTTGTGGCGCTCAAGCCGGGCTATGAAGCCGGTGAGCCCCTGCGCCGCGAGCTGCTGGGCCATGCGCGCAAGCGGCTGGGCGCCGCAGTGGCGCCCAAACAGATCGACTTTCGCGACAACTTGCCCAAAACCCGCAGCGGCAAGATCATGCGCCGCCTGCTCAAGGCGCGTGAGCTGGGCTTGCCCGAGGGCGATTTGTCTACGCTGGAAAGCGACGAAAAATGAGAGTCCCCACGCTCCGCCGCTCCGCGGGTCGCTGCCCCCCTGGGGGGCTGGTCCTGCCTGGGGGCGGCCCGGCGGCAAGCCCGCTGATGACTGAGGCCACGCCATGACCGACAAGCTCCACCTTGACCGTGCGCACCTGCACCACCTGCTCCGCGCGATGCTGCGCATCCGCCGCTTTGAGGCCAAGTGCGTCGAGCTCTACCAGGCGCAACAGATACGCGGCTTCCTGCACCTGTACGACGGCGAAGAGTCGATCGCGGTCGGCGTGATGGACGCGCTGGAGCCACGCGACGCGGTGCTGGCCACCTACCGCGAGCACGGCCATGCGTTGGCGCGCGGTGTGCCCATGGCGCCGCTCTTGGCCGAGATGCTGGGCAAGGTGGAAGGCTGTTGCCGCGGACGCGGTGGCTCCATGCACCTGTTCAGCCGCGAGCACCGTTTTTACGGCGGCAACGCCATTGTGGGCGGTGGTCTGCCGCTGGCCGTGGGCATTGCCATGGCCGACCAGCGGCTGCGCCCCGGCGCGGTGACGGCCTGTTTTTTTGGTGAAGGCGCGGTGGCCGAAGGCGCCTTCCACGAGAGCATGAACCTGGCGGCCATCTGGAAACTGCCGGTCCTGTTCGTGTGCGAAAACAACCGCTACGCCATGGGCGTGCCGCTGGCCGATTCGGAGTCGCAAACCGACATCTACCGCAAAGCCGACGCCTACCGCATGGCCGCAGCCCAGGTGGATGCGATGGACCCGGTGCAGATGGCCGCGGCCGCTCACCGTGCCGTTGAGCATGTGCGCGCCGGCCTGGGCCCGTATTTTCTGGAATGCCGCACCTACCGCTTCCGCGCGCACTCGATGTTCGACACCCAGGCCTACCGCACCCGCGAGGAGGTGGACGACTGGAAACAACGCGACCCCATCACCCGCCTGCGCGACTGGATGACCGACAACCACCTGCTCAGCGCCGACGCGTCTGGGGCGATGGATGCCGAGGTCCAGGCCGAGATTCACGCTGCGGTGGCCTTTGCCGAGGCCGGTACGCTGGAGCCGGTGGACCAGCTGGAGCGCTTCGTGCTCATGGATTCGGTGGTGCAGGAGACGACACCATGAGCAGCCCACCGATCCGCATGACCTACCGCGAAGCTTGTAAGCAGGCGATTCGCGACGCGCTGCTGGCCGACCCGCGCTGCTTTGTGATGGGTGAGGACGTGGGCAAATACGGCGGCTGTTACGCCGTGACCAAGGGCTTGCTGGAGGAATTTGGCCCCGAACGCATCGTGGACACACCGCTGGCCGAAGTGGGCTTTGTGGGCGCCGGCGTGGGCGCTGCGCTGGCCGGGCTGCGGCCCATCGTCGAGATCATGACCTGCAATTTCAGCCTGCTGGCGCTGGACCAGATCATGAACAACGCCGCCACGCTGGCGCACATGTCGGGCGGGCAGCTTGCGGTGCCGCTGGTGATCCGCATGGCCACCGGCGCCGGGCGGCAGCTGGCGGCGCAGCATTCGCACAGCCTGGAGGGCTGGTACGCCCACATCCCCGGGCTCAAGGTGCTGGTGCCCGCCACGGTGCAAGACGCACGCCACATGCTGGCCGCGGCGATGGCCGACCCCAACCCGGTGCTGATCTTTGAACACATCGTGCTCTACAACGCCGAGGGCGAACTGGACCCGGCCGTCACGTCGGTGGACATTGAACACGCGTGCGTGCGACGCGCGGGCAAGGATGTGAGCCTGGTGACCTACGGCAACAGCCTGCCTAAATGCCTGGCGGCGGCGGCCAGCCTGGCAACCAAAGGCATCGATGCCGAGGTGATCGACTTGCGGGTGCTGCGCCCGCTGGATATGGCCACCGTTCTCGAATCCGTCGGCCGCACGCACCGCTGCGTGGTCGTGGACGAGGGCTGGAAGAGCGGTTCCATTTCGGCCGAAATTGCCGCCCGGATCGCTGAAGACGCGCTCTACGAACTGGACGCGCCGGTGCGCCGCGTGTGCGCCCGCGAGGTGCCGGTGCCTTACGCCGAACACATGGAAGCCGCCAGCCTGCCGCAGGTGGCCGACATCGTCGCCGCGGCGCGCAGCCTGGTGAAAGTGGGGTAGGGCACGTGGCCGACTTTCTGATGCCCGCACTGGGTGCCGACATGGAAACCGGCACCGTGGTGCAGTGGCTGGTGCCCCCCGGTGCGCGCGTGAAGCCGGGCGATGTGGTGGCGGTGGTCGAGACGCACAAGGGCGCTATTGATGTGGAGTGTTTCCTGGACGGGGTGATCGGCGACCTGGCGCCGCTGGGCGTGAGCCTGCCGGTGGGTGCGGTGCTGGCGCGGGTGGCGGTGGCCGGTGAAGCCGGTGCGGCTGCGGTCGCACCGGTCGCGCCAACTGAAATGGTAGCGCCGGTGTCACCACCGGCCGTTGCAGCTCCGGCGCTCACCATGCAGGCCGGGCCCTTGGCCGCGCCACGGCGCGCGCTGGTCAGCCCCGCCGCGCGCCGCCGTGCGCAGGCGCTGGGCCTGCAGCCGGACGCTTTGCGCGGCACCGGTACCGATGGTGCGGTCACGCTGGCTGATGTGGAACGTGCTGCGTCCGCGCCGCAGCCCGCGGCCCCGCCGCGGCTGAAGCCCAGTGGCTTCGACGCTGCCCAGATGCGACAGGCGATCGCGGCGGCGATGGGCCGGTCCAAGCGCGAGATTCCGCACTACTACCTGGCCGAAACCCTGGACTTCGCCGAGGCGCAGACCTGGCTCGACGGCTGGAACCGCGACCGCCTGCCGCAGGACCGGCTGCTCAGCGCGGTGCTGCTGCTCAAGGCCACGGCGCTGGCTTTGCGCGAGGTGCCCCAGCTCAACGGTTTCTTTGAGAACGGGCAGTTTCGGCCCGGCGAGGGCATCCACGTGGGCTGGGCGATCGCGCTGCGCGGTGGTGGTCTGGTGGCGCCGGCCATTCACCACGCGGATCGAAAAACCCTGCCTGAGCTCATGGTTGCGCTGCGCGATCTGGTGCAGCGCGCGCGGGCCGGCGGGCTGCGCAGCTCTGAGCTCACCGACCCGACCATCACCATCTCCAGCCTGGGTGACCGAGGTGCCGAAAGCGTGTGGGGTGTCATTTACCCGCCGCAGGTGGCCATCGTCGGTTTCGGGCGCGTGCTGTCCAAACCCTGGGTGGTGGGCGGGCAAGTGCAGCCCCGCCTGCTGGTCAGCGCCAGCCTGGCGGCCGATCACCGCGCAAGCGACGGCCACCTGGGCGGTCAGTTGTTGACCGCGATCCACCGGGCCTTGCAATCTCCACAAAGCCTTTGACCCCCGGAAGAACGATCCATGCACGCCTCCGACATCCCAGCACTGGCGGCCAACGTGTTGGCCGGTATCGCCCCCGAAGCGGATTTGTCCAGCGTAGGTGAGCACGAAGACCTGCGGGAAGCGCTGGACCTGGACTCCATGGATTTCCTGAATTTCATCATCGGCCTGAGCCAGGGCAGTGGGGTCAACATTCCCGAGAGCGACTATCCGAAGCTGTTCACCCTGGCCGGCATACAGGGTTACCTGAGCGGGCCAGGCACCTCAGCCTGAAAAAGGACCCGCTCAGGTTCTACACTGGCGCCCGGGTGCACGCCGTGCACGTTGATGGACCCCGTCATGCCCCTGTTCCTCCAGAGCGCCCTCAAACCTGGCGTGCGCAAGCGCGAAGTGTTTGGCTGGGCCATGTACGACTTCGCCAACTCGGGTTACACCACCGTGGTGTTGACGGCGGTGTTCAGCGCCTACTTTGTCGGCGGCATCGCGGGTGGTGAGGCGTGGGCCACGCTGGCCTGGACCAGCGCGCTGGCCGTGTCCAGTTTGATCGTGATGCTCACCATGCCCGCCCTGGGCGCCTACGCCGACCTTCGTGCCGCCAAAAAGCGGCTGCTGATGCTGAGCACGCTGGGCTGCGTGGTGGGCACCGCCGCGCTGGCCGGGGCAGGGCCGGGTGACGTGGCCTGGGCGCTGGTGGCCATTGTTTTCTCCAACGTGTTTTACAGCTACGGCGAATCGCTGATCGCGGCGTTCTTGCCCGAGCTGGCCCGCGAAGACCGCATGGGCAGGGTGTCGGGCTGGGGCTGGAGCTTCGGTTACTTCGGAGGCATGCTCACCTTGGGCCTGAGCCTCGGGTATGTGCTGTGGGCGCAGGGGCAGGGCCTGCCGGCTTCGCACTTCGTACCGGTGACCATGCTGATCACCGCTGGCGTTTTCGGGCTCTCAGCGCTGGTCACTTTTGCTTTGCTCAAAGAGCATGCGCTTCCCCAAGCCATGCCAACGCAAGACGCAGGGCTGCGTGCTTCTTTGGCGCGGCTCAAGCGCACCTGGCGTGAGGCGCGCTCCTTTCAGGACTTCAGCGCGCTGCTGGCCTGTGCAGTGGCTTATCAGGCGGGTATTTCTGTGGTGATTGCGCTGGCAGCCGTCTATGCGCAGCAGGTTCTGGGTTTCCAGCAGACCGAGACCATGATGCTGATCTTCCTGGTCAACATCGCGGCGGCCGTTGGTGCCTTTGCCTGGGGCTATGTGCAAGACATCATCGGCCACCGGCCGGCCCTGGCCGTCACCCTGCTTGGCTGGGTCGTGATGGTCGCGCTGGCGGCCATGGCCACTGGCCCGGGGCTGTTCTGGGTGGCCGCTGTGATCGCCGGCTTGTGCATGGGCAGCAGCCAGTCAGCGGGCCGCGCGTTGGCAGGTGTGCTGGCGCCCGAACGGCGCCGCGCCGAGTTCTTTGGCCTGTGGACCTTTGCGGTGCGCCTGTCGGCCATCCTCGGCCCCATGACCTACGGTCTGGTCACCTGGCTGACCGATGGCAACCACCGCCTGGCGATTGCTTCCACCGGTCTGTTCTTTGTGGCCGGTCTGGCGCTGCTCACCCTGGTCAATGTGCAGCGCGGTCTGGCGGCAGCGGTGGCGGCCAACGGCAAGGGCTCATCGCAGCCCGGCTGACGCACCCCGGCCCGTTTTCTCAGACTTCGGTTGTTGCCAGCCTGCGGGCGATCGCGCGGCGGGCACGGTCGCGCAACTGCACCGCTGCGGCAAAGGGCTCCAGTTCCGGCGCCGCAGCCAGCGGGCTGCCGATGTGCACCGACAGGGCGGCTGGGCGCGGCCACCAGCGCCCCGCGCCGAGCAGTTGCCGGGTGCCGCCCAACGTCACCGGAATCACCGGCACCCTGGCGTGCGCCGCCGCCAGAAAGCCGCCGAGTCGGAACGGCATCAGCCCAGGTGCGGCCACAAAGGTGCCCTCGGGGAACACCATCAGCGCATGGCCAGCCTGCACCACGTCGGCCATGCGCTGCGCGTCGGCCACGCTGCGACGCGGGTCGAAACGCTCGACGAAGGCCGCACCGAGGCGCCGGAGGAAACGCCCAGCCACCCGCTGCTCTTCAAGCTCCCGCTTGGCCACGAAGGCCACCGGCCGGTCCAGGGCGGCCACCAGCAACAGGCCGTCCAGGTAGCTCGCGTGGTTGCTCACCAGCACGAAGCGGGCATCGGCGGGCAGGTGTTCCAGCCCCTGCACGGTGGGCGTTGCGCCCGCCAGGCGCAGCAACAGGCGAGCGGCCCGGTGGCAGAAGCGCCAGGCCGATGCCTGGGACGGCAGCAGCACGGTGACCAGCCAGGCAGCGGGCACCATCAGCCAGAACAGCAGCTGGGCGCGAACGCCAAACCAAACGTCCCAGAGACGCCGCAAACCATGGCGCAACCGAAGCGCCAGCGCACCACGGGCCAGCCGCAGCCACTGCGCCCGAACGCTGCTGCCCGCCGCGTTCAGCCCGCCTCGTTCCACCAGCGAGCGGCAAGCCGAACGCCGCACCTTGCCGCTGGATGTCTTGAGCACGGTGTGCGGCGGGACCAGCAGAATGTCATCGGCGGGTTCCCCGATGGCCGCCACCACGGCGTGCGCAACGGCTTCGCGCAAGGCGGCCTTGTCCCGCGCCTCTCGCGGGCTGACCTCGGCCAGCACCACCAGGCGCTCGGTGCCGCTGCTGGCATCGCGCCGGCCGAACACCGCCACACAGCCCTTGCGCACACCTAGGACTTCGCCCACCGCGGCCTCGATTTCTTGCGGGTACAGGTTGCGGCCACCCCGGATCACGATGTCCTTGACCCGGCCGGTCACGAAGACATCGCCTTCGGCCTGGTAAGCCCGGTCACCGGTGTCCAGCCATTCGCCCAGGTCGTCGGTGAACAGGTGCGCCGTGAGCGCTGGCGCGTGCCAGTAGCCAGCGGTGGCCGAAGGCCCGCAAAATTCCAGCCGGCCCTCGACCCGCTCGGGCACCACCTGACCCGCGTCGTCAACGATGCGGATGCTGTGCCCGGGCAGCACCCGCCCGCAGGCCACGAAACGCAGCGCCGAGGCGTGTTGGCTCGGCACCGCGCGTCGCTCCGACTCAAAGGTGTCGCGGTCGATGGCGTCGATGCGCGGGCCCCGGTCCAGCGGCGGAAACAGCAGGCCCACCGAGGCTTCGGCCAAACCGTACACCGGTGTCATGGCCGTGGGGCGCAGACCGCAGGCCGCAAAACGCTGAGCAAAGCGCTCGACCGTGTCCGGGCTCACTGCCTCGGCCCCGTTGAAGGCCAGCCGCCAGCGGCTCAGGTCGAGCCCAGCCAGCGCAGCATCGTCGATCCGGTTCAGGCACAGCTCGTAGGCGAAGTTGGGGCCGGCCGACAGCGTGCCGCCGTGGTTTGAGATGGCTTCCAGCCAGCGCCTGGGGCGACCCAAAAAAGCCAGCGGCGACATCACCACCAGCCGGAAGCCCACGGTGAAACTCCCGAGCCAGGCGCCGATCAGGCCCATGTCGTGGTACAGCGGCAGCCAGCTGACAAACACATCCTGGGGCGTGGCTTCGATCGCCGTGGCCATGGCGCGGATGTTGGCCAGCAGGTTGGCGTGTGTGAGTGCCACGCCCTTGGGTTGCCCGGTGCTGCCCGACGTGTACTGGATGAAGGCGACGTCGTCCGCCCGGACCGCCACCGCGGCCGGCGCTTGCCCCTGGCCTGCAGCGATCAGGTCCTCGGGTGTGTGCACCGCCCGCAGGCCCGGCACCCGGGCCTGGAGCAGGCGCGCCACCTGCATCGCTTCGGGCACGCTCACCAGCAAAACAGCCCGCGCGTTGGCGAGGATGCCGGTGTGGCGGCTCACATGGTCTTCGAGCTGCGACGGTCGTGCCGGCGGGTAGATTGGCACCGGAATACCGCCCGCGCGCAGGATGCCCAGGTAGGTGAAAAAGTAGGCCGGGGAAGTCGGTAGCATGATGGCCACCGTCTGGCCCGGCTCCAGCCCGGCCTGCTGCAAACCGGCCGCCAGTGCTGCCGATGTGTCGTGCAACTGCCGGTAGCTGATGGGGGTTTCGGTCTGGTCGGCCAGGTAAACAATTTGCACCTGGTCCGGATGGGCCGCTAGATGGGCGTCCAGCACCTCCAGCAGCGTTTGGGCCTGGTCCCACGAGGGCGCTGCGGGGCTTGCTGCGACGGTGCTGGGCGAAGCGGCGGGTGTGCTCACGTTCATGACCGCTGGCCTGCTCGAAGCGACCGGGTTCACGCGCCCGCGCTGCCAGGCCTGCCACAGATCCCCCACGGTTTCGACTTTCTCCAGTGTGTCTTCTGGTAGCGCCACGCCGGTGGCCGACTCGATGCGCAGCAGCAACTCCATGCGGCCCAGGCTGTCAAAGCCCAGATCCCGGTCGAGCGAACTGCTGTCCCGGATGGTGATCTGCAATGGAGCCGCGTCGGCGTGCAGATCCTGCAGGGTTCGGCGCACCAGATCGTGCAGCTGCGCTTCGCTCCAATGGAGCGCGTCGGGCGCGGTGTCGGGTTCTTCCATGTTGCGCTGCTCCTTGGAATGCGGGCCGTCCTTGGGGCCCTGGGGCGCATCCGGTCAAGGGACCTGCCTCGCAATTCATTGTCGTGCAGACAGGCTCAGCCCGGTATACGCTATGCGCCATGAAGCTCTACAACTACTTCCGCTCTTCGGCCTCGTTTCGTGTGCGCATTGCGCTGGCGCTCAAGGGTCTGCCTTACGAATACGTGCCGGTGCACCTCGCCAAAGGCGAGCACAAGCAGGCCGTTTACGCCGATATTGCGGCCGACCAGCTGGTGCCCGTGCTGGAACTGGACGACGGCACGCTGCTGTCGCAATCCATGGCGATCATCGAGTTTCTGGACGAGACCCACCCCACCCCCGCCCTGGTGCCGGCCGATGCGCTGGGCCGCGCGCGGGTGCGTGCGCTGGCGCAGTCCATTGCCTGCGAGATCCACCCCATCAACAACCTGCGCGTGCTGAAGTACCTGAGCAAAGAACTGAAGGTGGACGAGGACGCCAAAAACACCTGGTACCGCCATTGGGTGCGCACCGGGCTGGAATCGTTTGAGCGCCAACTGGCGCAAGGGCCCGCCAGCACCTATTGCTACGGCGACACGCCCACCCTGGCCGACTGCTGCCTGGTGCCACAAATTTTCAACGGCCAGCGCTTCAACACCAACTTCGATGGCCTGCCGCGCACCATGGCCGCCTTCGACGCCTGTATGGCGTTGCCAGCCTTCCAGCAGGCGCAGCCTTCGGCCTGTCCGGACGCAGAAGCCTGATGGCGGTGCCTTTGGACGGGATCATTCCCGACTGGCCTGCACCGCCTTCGGTGCGTGCCTTGTTCACCAGCCGCTCGGGCGGGGTGTCGGTGGCGCCGTTTGACAGCTTTAACTTGGGCGACCACGTGCGCGACGAACCCGCAGCCGTGGCCCACAACCGGGCGCAACTGGCTCAGGCCGTAGGCCAGCGCCCGGTGTTTTTGCAGCAGGTTCACGGCACGGCCGTGGCGGTGCTGGATGCGAACACGCCCAACGGCACCGTGGCCGACGCCTGCCTGAGTACCGTGCCCGGTGTGGTTTGCACCATCATGGTGGCCGACTGTTTGCCGGTGTTGTTTGCCCACGCCTCGGGCGCGGTGGTGGCGGCGGCCCACGCAGGCTGGCGGGGGCTGGCAGGGGCGGGCGCACCGGTGGCAGGGCAGGGTGTGCTGGAAACCACCATGGCGGCTTTGGTGGCGGCGGTTCAGGCCACCGACCCCGCAGCCACGCCCGCGAGCGTGGCTCAGCACACGTTGACTTGGTTGGGCCCTTGCATTGGACCTGAAGCGTTTGAAGTCGGCCCCGAGGTGCGCGAAGCGTTTGTGGCTCAGCAGCCAGCGGCGCACCGGGCTTTCGCGTCCGTCGGCGGTGGCAAGTTCCTGGCCAACCTGCCGGCACTGGCGCGCGGTCGCCTGGCAGCGATGGGCGTCACCCAGGTGGCGGGCAATGACGGCACCGCTGACTGGTGCACGGCCACGCAGACGTCACGGTTCTTTTCGCACCGCCGCGACGCTGCCCGGCTCGGTAGCACCGGGCGCATGGCTGCCTGCATCTGGTTGGTGTGAAGGCGGCGGCTCAGCAGTTTGCGCGTTCAGGGCTGCACCAGCAGCCATGCTGGCCTGGTGTTCTGCGGCTTCGCGTGCCTTGTTGGCTTTGCGTCTTTGCGGCGTGCGCATCAGGTAAACCACCAGTATCACAGGCAGCAAACCGTAGAGAAAAAAGGTCACAATGGCTCCTAGCACGGAGCCTGTGCTGTTGGATGCCTCGGCCACCGACATCATGAGCACCACGTAAATCCAACCAATCACCACCAGATACACAGCGTTCCTTGAATACCCGGACAGGTTGTCAGCTTGCTGGAAGCCGTTAAACGGACACTAGGGAAAACCCGGAATTCCTCCCTAGAGGGAATGATAATAAGCCTCAGGCAAAACCACAGGAGACAAGCATGACATCTGGCAAATCACCCGATCAGCCCTGGCACGAAGCGGCGCAGGAATTTCAAAAGAACCTCATTGCGCAATGGACGCAGGCCGCTCAGGCGTTTCCGGGTGCTGCGCAGCCGGGCGCACAGGGCGGCGCTGATCCGTTTGCTGCTTTCAAGGCCTTCATGCCGCAAAGCGGTGCAGCCAACCCCTTTGCCATGGCCATGCCCAACCTGGGCGCGGGCATGCCCGGCGCAGGCATGCCCAGCATGGCGAGCATGGGTGATTTGTTTACCAAGGCCGCTGGCCACAAGGTGAGTTTTGATCCCGCCAAGATGCTGGAAATTCAAAACACGTACCTCAAGGACGTGGCGGGCCTGTGGAACCAGGGGCTGGACGTCAAGCCCGTGAGCGACCGCCGGTTTTCTGCGGATGCCTGGGCCAGCAACCCGGTTGCCGCATTTTCCGCCGCCGCCTATTTGCTCAACGCCCGCACGCTGATGGCCATGGCCGACGCGGTGGAAGGCGACGCCAAGACCAAGACCCGCGTGCGCTTTGCGGTGCAGCAGTGGATCGACGCCAGCGCGCCCAGCAACTTCCTGGCCTTCAATGCCGACGCGCAAAAGAAAGCCATCGAAACCAAGGGCGAAAGCATCGCCAAGGGCGTGGCCAACCTGCTGCATGATATGAAGCAGGGCCATGTGTCCATGACCGACGAAAGCGTGTTTGAGGTGGGCAAAAACGTGGCCACCACCGAAGGCGCCGTGGTGTTCGAAAACGAGCTGTTCCAGCTGATCGAATACAAGCCGCTCACCGCCAAGGTGTACGAGCGTCCGTTCTTGCTGGTGCCGCCCTGCATCAACAAGTTCTACATCCTGGACTTGCAGCCTGCGAACTCGCTGATTCGCTACTGCGTGGAGCAGGGCCACCGCACGTTTGTGGTGAGCTGGCGCAACCCCGACGAGTCAATGGCTGGCAAGACCTGGGACGACTACATCGAAGACGCGGTGATCAAAGCCATCGGCGTCACGCAAGACATCACCGGCGCTGAAACCATCAATGCCCTGGGGTTCTGCGTGGGCGGCACCATGCTCAGCAACGCGCTGGCCGTGCTGGCTGCGCGCGGTGAAGAGCCGGTGAATTGCGCCACCTTCCTCACCACGCTGATCGACTTCACCGACACCGGCATTCTTGATGTGTTCATCGACGAAAACTTCGTCAAGATGCGCGAGATGCAGTTTGCCCAGGGCGGTTTGATGCCCGGGCGCGACCTGGCCACCACCTTCAGCTTTTTGCGCCCCAACGACCTGGTGTGGAACTACGTGGTGGGCAACTACCTGAAGGGCGAGTCGCCACCGCCGTTTGACCTGTTGTACTGGAACTCCGACGCAACCAACCTGCCCGGCCCGTACTATGCTTGGTACCTGCGCCAGACCTACCTGGAAAACAACCTCGTCAAGCCGGGCAAGACCGAGGTGTGTGGCGAAAAGATCGACTTCCGTCAAGTCAAAATCCCGGTTTATATCTACGGCTCGCGCGAAGACCATATCGTGCCGATCGGTGGCGCCTATGCCAGCACCCAGGTGTTCCCGGGCAAGAAGCGCTTTGTCATGGGTGCGTCCGGCCACATTGCTGGCGTGATCAACCCACCCGCGGCCGGCAAGCGCAGCCACTGGGTGAGCAACGCCACCAAGTTCCCGGCCGACGTGAACGAATGGATTGGCGGCGCGACCGAGCACAAAGGCAGCTGGTGGACCGACTGGGCCGCCTGGCTCAAGCCACAGGCGGGCAAGCAAATTGCCGCGCCCAAGAGCTACGGCAAAGGCAAGACCTACGCCGCCATCGAGCCGGCCCCTGGCCGCTACGTCAAGGCAAAAGCTTGACGTGACGCCGGTCTGGCTGAGCCTGTCTAGGCCCTGGCCAAGATCCGTTCGAGCCCTTTGACAGGCTCAGGGCGAACGGAAAAATTTGCAAACCAACGAGGAAAAAATATGGAAGACATCGTCATCGTTTCAGCAGCCCGCACCGCCGTGGGCAAATTCGGCGGCTCGCTCGCCAAGGTGCCCGCTACCGAGCTGGGCTCCATCGTCATCAAAGCCCTGCTGGAGCGCAGCGGCCTGCCGGTTGACGCCATCGGTGAAGTCATCATGGGCCAGGTTCTGGCCGCAGGCGTGGGCCAGAACCCGGCCCGCCAGGCCATGATGAAGGCCGGTGTGGCCAAAGAAACGCCGGCGTTGACGATCAATGCCGTTTGCGGTTCCGGCCTGAAGGCCGTGATGCTGGCTGCCCAGGCCGTGGCCTGGGGCGACAGCGAAATCGTGATCGCCGGTGGTCAGGAAAACATGAGCGCCAGCCCGCACGTCTTGAACGGCAGCCGCGACGGCCAGCGCATGGGCGACTGGAAAATGGTCGACACCATGATCGTGGACGGCCTGTGGGACGTGTACAACCAGTACCACATGGGCATCACCGCTGAAAACGTGGCCAAGGCCCACGGCATCACCCGCGAAATGCAGGACGCACTGGCCGCTGGCAGCCAGGCGAAAGCCGCAGCCGCGCAGGCCGCCGGCAAGTTCAAGGACGAAATCGTGGGCGTGAGCATTCCGCAGCGCAAGGGCGACCCGGTGCTGTTCAACAACGACGAGTTCATCAACTCCAAGACCACCGCCGAAGTGCTGGCGGGTCTGCGCCCCGCGTTTGACAAGGCCGGCTCGGTCACGGCGGGCAACGCCTCGGGCATCAACGACGGCGCTGCTGCTGTGATGGTGATGACCGCCAAGAAGGCCGCCGCTCTGGGCCTCACGCCATTGGCGCGCATTGCCGCCTTTGGCACCAGCGGCCTCGACCCCGCCACCATGGGCATGGGCCCGGTACCGGCCTCTCAAAAGGCCTTGGCCCGCGCGGGCTGGAAGGCGTCAGACGTGGACCTGTTCGAACTCAATGAAGCCTTTGCTGCGCAGGCTTGCGCCGTGAACCAGGCGCTGGACATCGACCCGGCCAAGGTCAACGTGAACGGTGGCGCCATTGCCATCGGCCACCCCATCGGTGCGTCCGGTTGCCGCATTTTGGTGACCTTGTTGCACGAGATGCAGCGCACCAACGCCAAGAAGGGTCTGGCGGCTCTGTGCATTGGCGGCGGCATGGGCGTTTCGCTGGCGCTGGAACGCTGAATTTGAATCTCCCCCGCGCCGCCTGCGGCGTCACCCCCTCAAGGGGGCGCCAGCAGCGGCCCGGCAAAGCCGCTTCCGCGCTGGCCTGAGCTGGCGCATCCCTGGCCAACATCGTTTTTTTTCCGCCATTTCGGCACCACCTAGAGGAGCAAACAACATGAATCAAAAAGTAGCGTACGTCACCGGCGGCATGGGCGGCATCGGAACCGCTATTTGCCAGCGCCTTCACGCCGAAGGCTTCAAAGTCATCGCTGGCTGTGGCCCAACGCGCGACCACCAGAAATGGATCGACGAGCAGAAAGCCCAGGGCTACACGTTCTACGCATCGGTCGGCAACGTGGGTGACTGGGATTCCACCGTGGAAGCCTTCACCAAGACCAAGGCCGAGCACGGCAGCATCGACGTGCTGGTGAACAACGCTGGTATCACCAAGGATCGCATGTTCCTCAAAATGTCTCGCGACGACTGGGACGCCGTGATGAACACGAACCTGGACTCCATGTTCAACGTGACCAAGCAGGTAGTGGCCGACATGGTGGAAAAGGGCTGGGGCCGCATCATCAACATCTCGTCGGTAAACGGTGAAAAAGGCCAGGCCGGTCAGACCAACTACTCGGCAGCCAAGGCCGGCATGCACGGTTTCTCGATGGCTCTGGCGCAAGAGCTGGCCACCAAAGGCGTGACGGTCAACACCGTGAGCCCGGGCTATATTGGCACCGACATGGTCAATGCCATTCGCCCCGATGTGCTGGAAAAGATCGTCGCCACGGTGCCGGTGAAGCGCCTGGGCAAGCCCAGCGAAATCGCCTCCATCATCGCCTGGCTGGCGTCGGACGAAGGTGGCTACGCCACCGGCGCTGACTTCTCGGTCAACGGCGGTTTGCACATGGGTTGAGGGCTCTCCCCGCGCCGGGCTTCGCCCGTCACCCCCCAGGGGGCGGCACTGGCGGACCGGCGGAGCCGGATCCGCTGTGCCCTGGGTGAACACCCCTCCAGCACCCACCCCGCTTCGGCGGGGTTTTTTGTGGCTGCTGGGATAATCGCATGATGTCTTCAAACGTTTCCCCCTGGCGTCTGTCGGTTGCACCCATGATGGGTCGTTGCGAAAAAGCAGCATTCATGCGGGTTTCGGGCGGTCTGTGTGCACTGGGTGTGCACTGCCAATAAAAAAACCCGCCTCTTTCGAAGCGGGTTCTAGTGGGGATTGGCCTTGCCCAGCCCACCCCTTAAAAGGGCCGGGTTCAGCCTCTCACTCCGTGCTGCAGCCGTAAAACAGCACCAGGTATGTGGCCAGCTTCGCAACGCGCTGAGAAAAGCGCGCATCCCCAGGGGCTGGCCTCCAGTCGGTGCAGCCGCACCTTGTGGGGGGTGGTCGCCATTTGCGATCAGACTCGGGTGCTATGGCGACCTTCTCGCACCCAAGAAAATCAAACTGTGCCGGTCAAGGCGTGCCGGTGGATTTCACCCAGCCGACAGGGGCAACCCAGCCGCAACCGAAGTCCAGGCGGGCTTTGATTTCCAGGCCGTCAACCTCGAAGCCGTCGCGCTGATCAATTTGCACGCCTTGTGCTCCGTCCAGGTAGCCGTATTCGAGCGCGGACTGGTTGCCGGCGACCAGATACCAGGCTGTCGCGCTCGCCTCGTCCAGGCGCGGCTCAACAGCGACCGACAGGGTGAACGGTTGCACGTTGCTGGATGCGGTCGGGGTAATCGATGCAGCCAGTTGGCGTGCGGCCATTTCCAGCGCAGCGGGAACCAACAGCGTGGCGGGCTCCTGCATCACCATGCCGCCGTCCAGGTCCTTCTGAGCTCGTAGGGCACGAACCGCGGCGCCCAGGCCCTCAAGGCCCAGGACGTTGGCGATCTGCGTTGAGCGTGCGGGTGCAAAAAGGGCTTGGCCGTCGATTTGTGGCGGGGTCAGCAGGATGGAAACCAGCTCCTCAGCTTCGCGCCGTGCAGCCGCTTGGCCGAACTTCACCAGCATCGCGGCAAAGCCGGACAGGTCGTCATTCACCAGGGCTTGGCGGCTCAGGCCCACGATGCGGCCAAAAGTAGCCAGGCGCCAGCCGTTGGCCGTTTCGTTCACCGTGCCACGGGTGAACTCGCCAGCTTCGTTGACCTGTTCCAAGGATGGTGCACCACCCAGGCGAACAACATTCTTGCCACGGAAGTCGGGCAGATTCGCCTGGCGCCCGATGGTTTTCAGGGTGGCGGGTGCTTCCTCATATGCAGCGTGCAGGACGCGGTTTACAGCGTTGCCCAGCAGTGCAGGAAAGTCGCCAGTCGTGTGCATGGCACGCTTGAGGATGCGGTCTCGGCTGTCGCCGTCTTGCACGCGCTGGCCAGACAAGGCCAGTGCCCGTGTCGCCAGGGCGGTGCAGTCAGCCGCGCCGATCAATGGGCCGGTGGTGCGGCCACCCATGCGGGCGACCAGGGTGTTTTCGATGGCTTCGCGCTCGGCTTGGTCGGCTCGGGTGTGTACACCGCTCACGTTGCGATGGCCGCCAGCAGCCAGGTCGCGGCGGGCAAGTTCTTCGAGGATGGCTACACCTGAGTCTGCCAGGCTGGCGCCACGGGTCAGCAGCTGCTCGGCAATGTCGGGGACGCCGTGGCGGTTGCACAGGGCGGTGATCTGTTGGGCGTCTTGGGGATTGGTTTTGGTGGTCATGTTGGAAACTCCAGGGTGTGAACGAAAAAAGCCAGCAGCCGGATCGGCGGGAATTGGCACAAGGGAAACTTCGTAGGGTTGCCAGCGGTAAACGCGGCCCCCTTCGATGGGCGTGCCTTCGTCAAGCAGCACATAGCCGACGCTCAGACTGCGGTGAATGTCTGCCAGCACATCGGCGCGGATTTGTTGGGCCTCTGGGCTGGTTGCAAACCGCGCAAGGCCAGTCACACGGTCGCCGTGCGCCTGAATTGACTCGATCACCCCAATGGCTAGGGCGTTCGAGTCGTGCACCGTGATCAGGGGCAGGGGGGCGCGGCTCAGGTCTACGCCGGCCGGCGAACAGTCCAGCACCTCCACCGCGCCGAATCGCTCAACGCGGCTTGTGGTGGCGATGGTGCAGGGGATGGGGTCACCGTCGGCTATGGCGCCAGCGCGGGTGTCGAAGTGCACCGCCCTTTTGTGGCGACTTGTGCTCAATTTGCACCGCCCTTCGATGGCTTCAGTTTTGCAGCCTGGTCGCGGCAAACCAGCATCAGCAACATGGCAAGACCCATGGCCTCGTCCAGATTGAGCTTGGTCGACGCGCTGAAAAATTCGCCGTGGAGTTCAATCGTCAAGTCGCGATGAACTGCGGTGCGAACGGGGCGGTCTTTGTAGTCTTGGGGTAGGCGACCGCGCTCCGCTGCAGGCGGGCTGCCCATCGATAGGCCGGTCTCGTCGATTGTGAAAAATGTTCGTTGATTCATGAAAGGGGCTCCGGTTGTGGAGCCCCTACTTTGAATCGACCACCCGGAATGACAGCCAATCGCGAAGCGCGTCAGGCCCTGCGTGCGGCCACGGTCTCACCGCGCACGATGCGCAAAATGTGGCGCCCGCTGGTGGGGAGTTCCGCGCCGTGTTGCTGGTGCAATTGCTCCATACAGGCGAACAGGTCGGCTTCGTTGATTTCGCTTCTCTGTTGCGGCTCGGTCAACAGGCGGGCCACTCGCTCAGCGCGATCAACGTCGCCGCCGTCCAGGGCGTGAAACATGCGCCCGATCAGTTCGTTGCGTCGCTGGGTGCGCTCAAGCCGGGTCGGCAACTCAGCTGCACCGCCCTTGCGTGGTCGCAAGCCCAGCGCCCGCGTTATGTCGGTCTGCGTCCCGTCCAGGTAGCCGCGCAAGGCCACGATCAGGACGCGGGCTGCAGGGCGGGGCACGGGCTCACCAGCTTCCAGGGCTCTTGCGGCTTCGCGCAAGTGGTCGAGGGTGCTGGGCTGGGCTTGTGGCTGCACCTGGTGCCACCATGCGCACGATGCCGGGCGGCCATCCGTTGCAATTTCTTTGCCGGTGGTGTTCACAGGTTTACCCCCTCAAAGAAAAGCTCGCCAGCTGCCACCCGGTACAGGAATTCGCCGGCCTCCTGGGCTTCGTCGTTGGTCATGGCTGCGCCATCGGTGTAAACCGGTGCGCCACAGGACGTGGTGGGGTTGCTGTCGCGTGGCGGGAGCTGATCCAGCAGGTGCGCCAGCAACACCCGCATAACGGGTTCCAGCAGCTCAACACGGTTGCGCTCGGCAAACGGCACGGCCGCAAGTGAGGACCGAAGCGCCGGGATCAGGTCGGCAATGTTGCGCCCGCCGTCCAGGTCGGTCTGTGCCACGCTTTGCAGAGCGCTTGCACGTGCTGCCAGCCTCGCGCCCGCTGGCGACTCAGTGGGCCGCACGTCCTTGCGGCGGGCAATGTCCAGGTGCTTGCGGCGCCAGGCTTGTGCAGCCTCCAGGGTGTCAATGGGCATCCCGCGTTTTGCGTGCTCTGAAACCGTCGCCTTTGAAATGCCCAGCATCTCGGCCAGGTGTGTCTGTGATCGGGCTTGCATGGCTACTTCACCTCGTTAAATGTTCGGTGTTCGGTGTTCGGTGTTCGGCTAAATAAAACGCTGAGCACTAGAGAAACCACGCGGTTGGAATTACCCTTGCGGCCACCCACCGGAAGGGACCCGCACCCGGGGGGTGGTGTGGGAATCCCGCATCGCTTGCAGCTCTGAATCTGCCCCCTCTGAAATACTGTCTTATTTGAAATACTGAATTGAACTTGCCACACTTGCCAAACTGGACGAACTCAGTGTTTATGCGGCTTCCAGTGGTTTGGGCGTGTTCGTTTGAATGGGGTTTTTCGGCCATCACAGTGCACCCCCCGGCAGTTCGGCCAGTTCGGCCAGTTCGGCAGGTTTGGCAGTTCGGCAGTTCGGCAGTGGGGGCACATTGGGGTGCCGTGCGATGTACCGCGTGTTCTTCAGTCGGATGTATGTCTCAAGCCAAAGTGACGTGGTGCAGCTCGCATCGCTGGTGCAGTGGCGATCCAGCACCCTGCGCACAGCCTTGACCCCGACCCCCGTCGACTTAGCCACCGCCTCGACAAGCTCTGTGCGGTTCATGCCGCTGCCACCCATGGCGCTCAGGATGGCCTGATTGATTGGCGCATCCTCTTCGCGCTGCACATCGATGCGCTGCAGCTCTCGCACGTTAACGGACCGCTCCAGCACTCGCAGCGCCATCGTGTCGATATCCAGCTCTAAGGTAATCGGCTTGACCGGCGCCCGCTGCTTGTCTGGCGTCATAGTCAGCAGAACTCGATTGTTCACGTCGGGCTTGGTGCTTTCGATGTAGAACATCTCGTCAACATCGTTGCGCACGTCTGCCACGCCTTCAAAGATCGGTTTCCCGTCTGTGCCGACATGCTTGTTTGTGTGGCCCAGGAGCACGATGGTCGCGCCGCGCTGGGTCAGTCCGCGCATAAGCGTGAAGAACGCCCGCGCACCGCCTTTGCTCATCAGGTCGGTGTACTTCTTGAGCGTGTCAAAGAACATGACAAAGCCGTCAAGGTTTGCCCCCTCTTTCACAAAGCGCTGCAGCACAGCGAGTTGCTGCTCTGGGGTACTCTGGCTCAGTGTCGAGTTCAGGAGCCGGTACCCGTGTTTCTCCGCGTGTTCATGGAGCGCGGGGATATCACCAGCGCCGGCATCCTCTTGGAAGACCATCACGGTGTGCCCAGCTTGTGCAAGTTCACCGGCTGCATGCTTTGCCACGGTGGTCTTTCCACCGTTGCCGGGTGCGCTCCACACACCGATGTGCTTGTTGACGATGACCGAACGCCAAATGATCGTTGAGGCTTCCATTTCTCGCACCATTTCTTCGTTAACTGCAAAGTTACTCAGGGCTTCCAGCGGGTCTATGGGCGGCTTTTCAGGCTTGCTGCTGCCCTTGCCTGCGCTTTGTGCTTCGCGCCCGCCTGCTGGCGCGTAGGTCTCGCTGTGCACCACGTCCTCGAACTCTGGCCAGCCGCGCCCGTGTGTCTGCCCGATTTCTGCGTCAAGGTCTGCAGCCAGGTGGTTGTATTGAGCTGGTGTTTTCATGTGAACGCCTCCACCAGTCTGGTGATGCGGCTGGCGCAAACCAGCAGCCTCGCCAGGTCAACATCACTGAGCGCAACACCGCGCCCAAGGTTGCCAGCAGCCACCGCGCACACGGTCGCCTCAAAGCCCAGCACCTCGAGCGCACTGCGTGGCGACAGCGGTGCGGGCTTGTGGTTTGCTTGCGGTTTGCCGTCATCAACCCAGGCGCCCAGCGCCTTCGCAGCCTCGACAAAATCCAGCCCGTGCGCCTGCATGTGATAGGCCAGCACGTCGCCGCCTTTGACGCCGCAAGACATGCACACCCAGGCGCCGGTAACTGTGTTGACGCGCATCGAATCACTTCCACCATGGAAGCGGCAGATCGTCGTCTTCCACTTCCCAGGACCCTTTAGCATCAGGTCTTCCGATTCAAAGTAGCCCACCGTTTCGGGCTTTCGTTCGCGGTCGTAGCTCATACAGACGCCCCCTCAACTTGCGCCAAGAACGCACGCACGTCGTGCGGGTGACTGAGCACGCTGGTCTTAGAGCTGCGCATGATGTGGAAGCTGACGCGGCCATCGCCGGCCCGGTAGACGCGCTGCAGGCTGTAGCCACGTTTGGCAAAGCGTGCTCGCAAGTGGCGAAACTCACCCGGCTCAAATTCATGGCCGGTGGGGTTGCACACTGAGCGAACCAGTCCGATAATGTGGGCGTCTTGTGATCTCGTTTGTTCTGCGTGAAGCCCGGTTGCCGCCGGGCTTTCGCTTTTGTGGGCATGGATCACAGCAGCGCCTTTCGTGGTGCTGCCCGCTCTCGGGTCAGGGACTCCAAGTGATCGGCGACTGCCTTCCGGGGGTAGAGCACCCGGTTGCCCATGCGAACGTAAGCCGGGCCTTGGCCCCGTTTGCGCCATGCCTCAAGCGTGCTGAGCTTTGCGCCGGCCAGCAGACTCAAATCATCTTCTGTCACACAGTCCAAGCGGTCTGCAAGGGTTTGCAGGCGCTGAACTTCGGCGTGCTGTGTGCTTTCCATGTACCCATCCTTTCCCGGCTGTGCGCCGGTTGTTGCGATGGGTGGACTTTCTTTTTATTGCTGTGTCATTGATAGGGCAACTTGAGACAGTCTCAGTTTCCTCTCTTGAGGATTCGATAGACCGTCGCCCGGCTTACTCCCGTAGTTGCAGGTATATCGCTGATCTTGACCCCCTTAAGAAGTGCTGCTCTCACACTTTTTTCGGGGTCGATTTGTTTTGATCTTGAGTGGATGCGTATCCGGCGCCCACCCCAAAGCTGCGCAAGGTCTCGCTCAAACGCAGCGTAGCGATCGCGCCATGCCGCATGGGGTACTGTGGGAGCGTCCTTGAAGCTCGCGTAGAAAAGACGCAAACCCATCCACTCGAAAGCGGCCATGAAGTCTTTTTTTTCTGTGCTCAGCTCGCTCGGTGGCGGGGTAAGTTCTTGGCGGGGAAAAGGAGTGGTCTTGTCGACTTCGTGGAAGTCAATCAATAAAAGGCTTAGGACCAAACTCACCCACAAAACAATGTCGCCATCGCCAGGCGCATCGGGCCCGATTCTTTGGTCGCCCTCTGCCATCTCGTACAAAACCCGGTACTTGTCGTTTGCGAACAAGGCCGCGCGAGCGGCCTTGCGATCAACTGGCATCACTGGCTTACGCTGGCGTCCCATGAGTCAGCTCGACTGCCCTTTGAATACCGCCATGCCACGCTTCCCCCGGCGCTTAACCGCTCTATGGAGCACCTGCTGCAGCGTCTTGTCGCTCTTGGCTTGAACAGCTCGCCGGTAAAGCTCGTGCGCCGGATTCACTTCGATGTCGCCATGCTCAACCAGTCGTGCGACCTCAGCGCCCAGATCAAAAAATCGAGCTTGGACAGCTTCTGTGTAGCGGTACTGCTCCTCCTGCCTCGAACAGTGGTTCAGCGCGCGTGCGATCAATGCCACGCCTTCCGCTGCAAGCTTGTGGGCCTGGAGCCGATGCACATCCAGCGAATCGCCCTGCTTTCGGTTGATCATGACGCGCTCCCAGATAGCTTGTCGGCTACGCCTGTCAACTCCTCAAACATCTTGCCCAGCGCATCAATGGCTGCACGTGTAATGGACTGCAGTTCATCTGAAGACATGGCATCGACCCGGCTGCGGATGCCGGCTGCATGCCACAGGGCGGCGCCGGTAGCCTCAAGAATGGTCAATGGCGTCCACCAGTCGATTGTGTCTGGCGCTTTCTCTTTGTTTTGGAGAGCGTCACGCACGGCGTGAACTCGCGCGCACACCGCGCCCAACGCAGGCTCCCACCGCGAAAACTCGTTGTTTTTATAGCGGACAGAGCCGTCCTCCTGCGCAGCCACGGCAAGGGACACGGCCCGCATGATTGCGATCCCTTGAGAGGTTTGCTGCAAAGCGGTCCGCACATCTGCGTAACCGTACACATCTGCGCCATCGGCTACAGTTTGATCAGCCATTTTCAAAGCTCCGTTTTGATGATGGTCAGGCGGTCGAGGCGGTTGCGTCGCCTCGGCCGTCGCCTTTTTGCCCTGCATGATCCGGCGCAGGGCTTGCCGGTTTTTTGATCGCGTTGTGCACGTCTTCCGGCTGGATGGCCGTGTACCGTCGCAGCATGGCCCACGTTTTGTGGCCGGTCAGCAGCGCCACCTGGGGGATACCAAGGCCCATGCGGAAAAACTCGGCGGTTGCCTTGTGGCGCAGGTCGTGAAACCTCAGGTCCTTGATTTCGAGTTGCTTGCACGCCCGTGTGAACGCTGCAGAAACGCTGTCCTCCGCGTAGGGGAAAAGAAAACCCGAATCCCGCTCTTTCAGCACGGTCTCAACAATTGCCCAAGCTCCGGCCAGCAGGGGCACGGTCTGGTGGTTCCCGATCTTGTTTTGCGGGTCCTTGCGGTCGCGGATCACGATAGTTTTGCGCTCAGTGTCCAGATCCTCAACCTCCAGGCGGCATATTTCGCCCTGCCTCATGCCCGTGGCCAGGGCGAAGCGGCAGATGATCTCCATGGGTATTTTTTGGCGCAGGTTGTTGCGCCACATGGTGTAGAGCCTTTCCAGCTCTGTATCGGTTGGTTCACGGTCACGCTCAACCCCTCGGGTCTTAAGCCCCCGGTGTTTGAGGCTGGCGCGGGCGTCCAGTCCAAGCCGATCATTGATATCAAGGCGGCGGGAATGCTTCCCCCACTTGAGCACAGCGGACAGATAAGAAAGGTCTGCACTGATCGTCACACCGCCGGCGCCGGCCTCAATTCGACGGTCTATAAAGTCACGGACCACAACCGCAGACAGTGCCGACAGCTTCACCTTGCCCATTTCGCGCTTCAGCATCTCAAGCGTGGACAGTTTGGTTTTCCCGGCAGGGGCCATGGTTTCGCGGTACTTGTCGATCAGGTCGCCAAGCGTTGAGCCTTTTGGCACTGGTGCAAAGCAGCCAGCCGCTATGTGGTTGGCCTGGGCTTCAATCGCGGTCGCCCAATCGCGGGCCTCGCGCTTTGTCGCAAAGGTCCCGGCGCGGTAAAGTCCTGACTTCCTGACTTGAACTCGCCACTTTCCTGAGGGCAGTTGCTGAAATGTTGGCATCGTGTGCACTCTGTATGCATGTTGCGGTGCCTTCATTGTTACCCGTTTATGCCCCTCGTGTGCACCTTATGTGCACTGAATGCTGCACACGATGAAAAAAGAGCATATTGAAATTGAAAAATATTGAATTAAATCAACAACTTAGCAAGTGGAGAATTTCGGTTGCCCCCATGATGGGGTGGACCGATCGACATTGCCGCTACTTTCACCGTCTGCTCACGCGCCACACGCTGCTCTACACCGAGATGGTGACCACGGGTGCGCTGATTCATGGCAATGCGGCGCAGCATCTGAACTTCAACACCGAAGAGCACCCGGTGGCGCTGCAGCTCGGTGGCAGCGATCCGGCCGATCTGGCCATCTGCGCCAAGCTGGGTCAGGACCGAGGCTATGACGAGATCAATTTGAACTGCGGCTGCCCGAGTGAGCGCGTTTTGCGGGGTGCCTTTGGGGCCTGCCTCATGGGCGAAGCCGCGCTGGTGCGCGACTGCGTCAAGGCCATGGTGGATATGGTGGACATTCCGGTCACGGTCAAACACCGCATCGGCATTGACAGGGTGGAAAGCTACGATTTTGTGCGCGACTTTGTGGGCACCGTGGCCGAAGGCGGCTGCCAGGTGTTTCTGGTGCACGCCCGCAACGCCTGGCTGCAAGGGCTGTCTCCCAAAGAGAACCGCGAGATTCCACCGCTGCGCTACGAGCTCGCCCACCGCCTCAAGCTGGACTTTCCGCACCTGACCATTGCGGTGAACGGCGGCATCACCACCAACGAACAAATCACCGAGCAGCTGGCTCACGTGGACGGCGTGATGATCGGGCGCGAGGCGTATCACAACCCTTGGTTGATGGTGGATTGGGACGATCGTTTTTACGGAGACGACACGCGCACCACGCCGACCCGCGAAGCGGTGGAAATGGCGATGGTGGACTACATGGAACGGGCTGCGCAGGAAGACGGCGCGCCCTGGTATTCCATTGCCAGCCACATGCTGGGCCTGCGCCACGGCTTGCACGGTGCGCGCAAGTGGCGTCAGGTGTGGAGCGATCACCACCTCAAACCGTTGCCAGCGCGCGAGGTCTGGGCCATGGCCCAGGCACACGTCAGGACCGCAGGCGAAGAACTTCAACCCGAACCCCTGGTTTTAACCCTTTGAAAGAACCCACCATGAACCGTTTTCTACTCAGCTGCGCCGCCCTGGCGGTCAGCCTCAGCGCAGTGACTGCAGTGGCCCAAAATGCCGTGCTGGACGCGGCCGCCAAAGAGGCCGGCGCGCTGGTCACGAAGTCTGGTCTGGTCTACCGTGTGCTCAAAGAAGGCGGCGGCGCCAGCCCCGGGTCGACCGACACGGTCAAGGTGCACTACAAAGGCACGTTCCCGGACGGCAAAGAGTTTGACAGCTCCTATTCGCGCGGCACGCCGATTGAATTTCCCTTGAGCCGCGTGATTCCCTGTTGGACCGAGGGCGTGCAGCGCATGAAGCTTGGCGGCAAAGCCAAGCTCACCTGCCCCAGCCAGATCGCTTACGGTGAGCGCGGTGCCGGCGGTGTGATTCCGCCCAATGCCACCTTGGTGTTTGAGGTTGAACTGTTGGGTATCAACGGCAAGTGAGGCTTCTGCGGCGTAGCGCCTGGGCCGCCACAAGGTCTGGCGCTGCGTCGTGGCCGCTTAGGTTGCGGCTTCCAGCCCGTTGCGAAAATGCGCGTGCATGCGCTGCTGCGTGAGCGCTGCGTCTCGCGCCAGCAACGCGGCCATCACGGCGCGGTGTTCGGCCAGTGAATCGTCTATACGACCGCTCTTGAGCAACGAGTTGTGCCGGTTAAGCTTCATCACTTTGCGCAGGTCGGCCACCATCTGCTCGCGCCAGCGGTTGTTGGCGATTTCCAGCAACCGCATGTGAAAGCGCTCGTTGATGGCAAAGAAGCGATCGCGGTCGGCGGTGGTCGCTTCCAGTTCGGTGTGCAAGTTTTGCAACTCGGCGTGCTCCGCGTCGGTGCCGCGCTGGGCCACGACGGCAGCGGCGTCGGACTCCAGCAGCGCCAGCAGGTGGTACACATCGGCCAAGTCTTTGTCGGACACTTCCGTCACGTAAGCTCCGCGCCGCACTTTCATGGTCACCAGACCTTCAGCGGCCAGCACCTTGAGGGCTTCGCGCAGCGGTGTGCGGCTGATGCCGTATTCCTCGGCAATCTTCAGTTCGTCGATCCAGCTGCCAGGCTCCAGCTCGCGGCTGAAGATGCGTTGGCGCAGCAGCTCGGCGACTTCTTCGTACAGGGCGCGCGGCGCCAGTGACAGGGCAGACATGGGTGGTGTGACAGGGCTTTGTATAAGTGGCTGATTGTAAGTCAGCAGGAATATTTTGCATCAATAATTATGAATGATATAAAATGTTGCCTGCCGCGGTCGCAGCCGCTGTCATTTCTGTACCGAACAACCCACCGCCCGCCATGAGCCAGAACACGCCCGAATTCAACCCCGCCAACCTGGAAGCCTGGACGAAGGCGGCCCAGAAATCCGCTCCCGGCGGTGACGTGAACGCCCTGAATTGGTTGACGCCCGATGGCATCAGCGTGAAGCCGCTGTACACGGCCGAAGACACGGCCAACCTGCCGTACACCAACACTCTGCCCGGTTTTGAGCCTTTCATTCGTGGCCCGCAGGCCACCATGTACGCGGTGCGCCCTTGGACGATTCGGCAATACGCCGGTTTCTCCACCGCCGAAGAATCCAACGCGTTCTACCGCAAGGCGCTGGCCGCGGGCGGGCAAGGCGTGTCGGTGGCTTTCGACCTGGCCACGCACCGGGGTTACGACAGCGACCACCCGCGGGTGACGGGTGATGTGGGCAAGGCGGGCGTGGCCATCGACTCTGTAGAAGACATGAAGGTCTTGTTTGACCAGATTCCGCTCGACAAGGTGTCTGTCTCGATGACCATGAACGGCGCCGTGCTGCCGGTGCTGGCCGGCTACGTGGTGGCGGCCGAAGAGCAGGGCGTTTCTCAAGACAAATTGAGCGGAACGATTCAGAACGACATTCTGAAAGAGTTCATGGTGCGCAACACCTACATCTACCCGCCCGAGCCGAGCATGAAGATCATCGGCGACATCATCGAGTACACGGCGCAGCACATGCCCAAGTTCAACTCGATCAGCATCAGCGGTTACCACATGCAGGAAGCCGGCGCCAACCAGGCGCTGGAACTGGCCTTCACCCTGGCCGATGGCAAGGAATATGTGAAGACGGCGATGGCCAAGGGCATGGACGTGGACGGCTTTGCCGGGCGCCTCTCGTTCTTCTGGGCGATCGGCATGAACTTCTACCTGGAGATCGCCAAGATGCGCGCGGCCCGGCTGCTGTGGTGCCGCATCATGAAAGGCTTCGACGCCAAGAACCCGAAGAGCCTGATGCTGCGCACGCACTGCCAGACCTCGGGCTGGTCGCTCACCGAGCAAGACCCGTACAACAACGTGGTGCGCACCACCATCGAAGCCATGGCGGCCGTGTTCGGCGGCACGCAAAGCCTGCACACCAACGCCTTCGACGAAGCCATTGCGCTGCCCACCGACACCAGTTCGCGCATCGCCCGTAACACGCAGCTGGTGATCCAGGAAGAGACCCACATCACCAGCGTGGTCGACCCCTGGGCCGGCAGCTACATGATGGAGAGCCTGACGCAAGAAATGGCCGACAAAGCCTGGGCCATCATCGAAGAAGTGGAAGCCATGGGCGGCATGACCAAAGCCGTGGACAGCGGCTGGGCCAAGCTCAAGATCGAAGCCGCTGCGGCCGAGAAGCAGGCCCGCATCGACAGCGGCAAGGACGTGATCGTCGGCGTCAACAAATACAAGCTCAAGACCGAAGACGCGATTGAGGCGCGCGACATCGACAACGTGGCGGTGCGCGACGGCCAGATCGCCCGCTTGCAGGCCATCAAGGCCAGCCGCGATACCGCCCAGGTCGAAGCGGCGCTCAATGCGCTGACCACAGCAGCCGAATCCGGCCAGGGCAATTTGCTGGATCTCACCATCCAGGCCATGCGCCTGCGCGCCACGGTGGGCGAGGTGAGCGATGCGCTGGAAAAAGTTTTTGGGCGCCACCGCGCCGACACGCAAAAGGTGACCGGTGTGTACGCTGCCGCTTACGACTCTGCCGAAGGCTGGGACGCCCTGAAGGGCGAGATCAACGATTTCGCCACCGCACAAGGCCGCCGCCCGCGCGTGATGATCAGCAAGCTCGGCCAAGATGGTCACGACCGCGGGGCCAAGGTGGTGGCCACGGCCTTTGCCGACCTGGGTTTCGACGTCGACATGGGCCCGCTGTTTCAAACACCCGAAGAGTGCGCCCGCCAGGCGATTGAGAACGACGTGCACGCTGTGGGTGTTTCCACCTTGGCCGCCGGCCACAAAACCTTGGTGCCGGCCATCATTGCCGAGCTGAAGAAGCAGGGCGCCGACGACATCATCGTGTTCGTGGGCGGCGTCATTCCGCGCCAAGACTACGAGATGCTGTACGAAGCGGGTGTCAAGGGCATCTACGGCCCGGGTACCCCCATTCCGGCCAGTGCCAAAGATGTGCTGGAGCAGATCAAGAAGGCTCTGGGGCAGGCTTGAATTTTTTAGGCGAGTCCCACCATTCCGTTCGGGCTGAGCCTGTCGAAGCCTTCACACACTCCACCTCGTGAAACCTTTTTTCGTCTACCTGCTGCGTTGCGGTGATGGCTCGCTTTACGCGGGGCACACCGACTCGCTCGAAGCACGGTTGCACCAACACGAATCCGCAGACACCGGTTACACCGCCACGCGCCATCCGTTGCAGATGGTCTGGCACGGCGAGTTTGAAACGCGTGAGGGGGCGCTGGCGTTTGAGTTGCAGATCAAGGGCTGGTCGCGTGCCAAGAAAGAGGCACTGATCGGGGGGGGCTGGGAGCGTATCAAGGAACTGGCTCATTCAAATGGCCAGACCGCAAAAGGGCTTCGACAAGCTCAGCCCGAACGGGTGGGCGTTGAGCGCGAAAAAAATACCGTTCGCCCCGAGTTTGTCGAAGGGACCACCCAAGTGCCAGGGCTTCGACAGGCTCAGCCCGAACGGTCGGGGGGCGTGACCGAAAAAAACACCGTTCGCCCTGAGCTTGTCGAAGGGCTCACGCAAAACATCCTCGCGGGTCAGCCCATGGTCCAGCGCCGCGCCATGGCCAAGGCCATCACGCTGCTTGAATCGACCCGCACCGACCACCGTGCGCAGGGTGATGAGCTGTTGACCGCGTTGCTACCGCACACCGGAAAGTCTTTTCGGCTCGGCATCAGCGGTGTGCCTGGGGTCGGTAAAAGCACCTTCATCGAGGCGCTGGGGCTGTACCTCATTGGCCTCGGCCACCGCGTGGCGGTGCTGACCATCGACCCTTCTTCCACCGTGTCGGGCGGCTCTATCCTGGGCGACAAGACCCGCATGGAACACCTGAGCGTGCATGAGCACGCCTACATCCGCCCCAGCCCGAGCAGCGGCACGCTGGGTGGCGTGGCCGAGAAAACACGCGAGGCCATGCTGGTCTGCGAAGCCGCTGGCTACGACATCGTGATGGTGGAAACCGTGGGCGTGGGCCAGAGTGAGACGGCGGTGTCGAACATGACCGACATGTTTGTGCTGTTGCAGTTGCCCAACGCCGGTGACGACCTGCAGGCGATCAAAAAAGGCGTGATGGAGTTGGCCGACCTGGTGGTGATCAACAAGGCCGATATCGACCCCGACGCTGCCACGCGCGCCCGCGCGCAGATCACGTCGTCGCTGCGTCTGCTCGGGTTGCATGGCCGCTCAGAACATGCACATCACGACGACACCATCTGGCACCCACAGGTGATTGAAATCAGCGCCCTGCACAACCGAGGCGTGGATGGTTTTTGGCGCGAGGTGAGCCGCTTTCAGACCCTTCAAACGGCCAATGGCCGGCTCACTGCGCGCCGCCAGAGCCAGGCCGGCGCCTGGATGTGGGAGCGCATTGACGCGGGTCTGAAACAACGCTTTCGCGAGCACCCGCAGATCCGCGCACGGCTGGAGGAAACCACCCGGCGCGTGTTGGCAGGCCAATTACCAGCCTCCACCGCAGCGCGCCAGCTGCTTGAATTGTTTGACTGAATCCGAACCGATTTTTCTGGAGAACCCCCATGCAAGAAATCCTTGAACAACTTGAGAAAAAGCGCGCAGCCGCCCGCCTGGGTGGCGGGCAAAAGCGCATCGACGCGCAGCACGCCAAAGGCAAACTCACGGCGCGTGAGCGACTGGAAGTGCTGTTGGACGAAGGCAGCTTTGAAGAGTGGGACATGTTTGTTGAGCACCGCTGCACCGACTTCGGCATGCAGGACAACAAGATTCCGAGCGATGGCGTGGTGACCGGCTACGGCATGATCAATGGCCGCCTGGTGTTCGTGTTCAGCCAGGACTTCACGGTGTTTGGCGGTGCGTTGTCCGAAGCGCATGCCGAAAAGATTTGCAAGATCATGGACCAGGCTATGAAGGTCGGCGCACCGGTGATTGGCCTGAACGATTCGGGCGGCGCCCGCATCCAGGAAGGCGTTGCATCGCTGGGCGGTTACGCCGAGGTGTTCCAGCGCAACGTGATGGCCAGCGGCGTGGTGCCGCAGATCAGCATGATCATGGGTCCGTCCGCCGGTGGTGCGGTGTACTCGCCCGCCATGACCGACTTCATCTTCATGGTGAAGGATTCGAGCTACATGTTCGTCACCGGCCCCGAGGTGGTGAAGACCGTGACGCACGAGGAAGTGACCGCCGAAGAGCTGGGTGGGGCCGTGACGCACACCACCAAGAGCGGCGTCGCCGATCTGGCGTTTGAGAACGATGTGGAAGCGCTGCTGATGTTGCGCCGCCTCTACAACTACCTGCCGCTGTCCAACCGCGAAAAAGCCCCGGTGCGCCCCAGTGGCGATCCGATTGACCGCGCCGAGATGAGCCTGGACACCCTGGTGCCCGAAAACCCGAACAAGCCCTACGACATGAAGGAGCTGATCGTCAAGACGGTGGACGACGGCGACTTTTTCGAGCTGCAGCCCGAGTACGCCAAGAACATCCTGATTGGCTTTGCCCGCATGGACGGCCAGACGGTGGGCATCGTGGCCAACCAGCCCCTGGTGCTGGCCGGTTGCCTGGACATCAAGTCGAGCATCAAGGCGGCGCGCTTCGTGCGTTTCTGCGATGCCTTCAACATCCCGGTGATCACCTTTGTGGACGTGCCCGGCTTCATGCCCGGTACCTCGCAAGAGTTTGGCGGCATCATCAAACACGGCGCCAAGTTGCTCTACGCGTATGCTGAATGCACCGTGCCGAAAATCACCGTGATCACCCGCAAAGCCTACGGCGGCGCGTACGACGTGATGGCCTCCAAGCACCTGCGCGGCGACGTGAACTTGGCCTGGCCCAACGCCGAGATTGCGGTCATGGGCGCCAAAGGCGCGGTGGAAATCATCTTCCGCGAAGACAAGGGCGACCCCGAAAAGCTGGCCGCCAAGGAAGCCGAATACAAGGCGCGTTTCGCCAACCCCTTTGTGGCCGCGAACCGGGGCTATATCGACGACGTGATCATGCCGCACAACACCCGCAAGCGCATTTGCCGCAGCCTGGTGATGTTGAAGGACAAGAAGATTGAGAACCCGTGGCGCAAGCACGGGAACATTCCACTCTGATCACGAAAGAGAAGCAGAACATGTTTACCAAAATTCTGATCGCCAACCGTGGCGAAATCGCCTGCCGCGTTATCGCCACCGCCAAGAAGATGGGCATTGCCACCGTGGCGGTGTATTCCGAGGCCGACAAGGAAGCCCGCCATGTGGCACTGGCCGACGAAGCTGTGCTGATTGGCCCCGCTGCGTCGCGCGAGTCCTACCTTGTGGCCGACAAGATCATTGCCGCGGCCAAGGCCACGGGCGCGCAAGCCATCCACCCGGGCTACGGTTTTCTGAGCGAAAACGAAGCCTTTGCCAAGCGCTGTGAAGACGAGGGCATTGCCTTCATCGGTCCGCGCCATTTCTCCATCGCAGCCATGGGCGACAAGATCGCGTCCAAGAAGCTGGCGCTGGAAGCCAAGGTGAACACCATCCCTGGCTGGAACGACGCCATTGAAACGGCAGAGCGCGCAGTCGAGATTGCCAAAGACATCGGCTACCCCGTGATGATCAAGGCCTCGGCCGGCGGCGGTGGCAAGGGCCTGCGTGTGGCCTTCAACGACAAGGAAGCATTCGAGGGCTTCACCAGCTGCCGCAATGAAGCGCGCAACAGCTTTGGCGACGACCGCGTGTTCATCGAAAAATACGTGCTGGAGCCGCGCCACATCGAGATCCAGGTGCTGGGCGATTCGCACGGCAACGTGATCTACCTGAACGAGCGCGAGTGCTCCATTCAGCGCCGCCACCAGAAGGTGATTGAAGAGGCGCCGTCACCGTTCATCTCCGACGCCACGCGCAAGGCGATGGGCGAGCAGGCCGTGGCCCTGGCCAAGGCCGTGAAATACCAGAGCGCGGGCACAGTGGAATTTGTGGTGGGCAAAGACCAGGACTTCTATTTCCTGGAAATGAACACCCGCCTGCAGGTGGAGCACCCGGTGACCGAGTGCATCACCGGGCTGGACCTGGTGGAGCTGATGATTCGCGTGGCCGCCGGTGAAAAGCTGCCGCTCACGCAAGACCAGGTGCAGCGCAACGGCTGGGCAATCGAATGCCGCATCAACGCGGAAGATCCGTTTCGCAACTTCCTGCCCAGCACCGGGCGCCTGGTGCGTTTTGCGCCGCCTGCGCAGACCATGTTCCAGTCCAACACCGATGCGCTTTACGGCGTGCGCGTGGACACCGGCGTGGTCGATGGCGGTGAGATTCCGATGTTTTACGACTCGATGATCGCCAAGCTGATCGTGCACGGCAAAGACCGAAACGAGGCGATTGCCAAGATGCGCGAAGCGCTCAACGGCTTCGTCATTCGGGGCATCAGCAGCAACATCCCGTTCCAGGCCGCGCTGCTGGCCCACCCCAAATTTGTGTCGGGTGATTTCAACACGGGCTTTATTGCCGAGCAGTACAGCCAGGGCTTCCGGGCCGAAGATGTGCCGCATGACGACGCCGACTTTCTGGTGGCGCTGGCTGCCTTCGTGCGCCGCAAGTCGCGCGAGCGTGCAGCGGGCCTCACCGGCCAGCTGCCAGGTTATGGGGTCAAGGTCGGTCACGATTTCAGTGTGATCACCATGGGCACCAGCGGTGAAAACCGCTACACGGCCGTGCACGTGGACGAGGTGCTGGGCCAGGTGGGTTCTGCGGTGGTGACGGTGGAGGGCAAGCGCTTTGCCATCAGCAGCGGTTCGCGGCTGAACGACATTTGCATCACCGGCGAGTGCAACGGCCAGCCGTTCACCGCGCAGGTGGAGCGCGGTACGCTGCGCAACCCGCTGGCCCTGGTGGTGCAGCACAACGGCACGCGCATTGAGACCGTGGTGGTGTCGCGCCGCATGGCCGAACTGCACAAGCTGATGCCCTTCAAGGCCGCGCCCGATATGAGCAAGTACGTGCTCTCGCCCATGCCCGGCTTGCTGGTCGATGTGGCGGTGCAGGTGGGCCAAAAGGTGCAGGCTGGCGAGCGCGTGGCCGTGATTGAAGCCATGAAGATGGAGAACGTGTTGTTCGCTGCCGCCGATGGCGTCGTGTCCAAGGTGCTGGCGTCCAAGGGCGAAAGCCTGGTGGTCGATCAGCCGATCGTGGAGTTTGAAAAATGAAAGGTACACCACGTCCGTTCAAGGTGCTGGGCATCCAACAAATTGCCATCGGTGGCCCCGACAAACTGCGCCTGCAAACGCTGTGGGTGGACATGCTGGGGCTGGAAAAAATCGGCACCTTTCAGAGCGAGCGCGAGAACGTCGATGAGGATATCTGCGCCATCGGCAGCGGCCCGTTCAAGGTCGAGGTTGATCTGATGCAGCCCATCGACCCGGATAAAAAGCCCGCGGTTCATACCACGCCACTCAACCACATTGGCCTGTGGATCGACAACCTGCCGGTGGCCGTTGAGTGGCTCACGGCGCAGGGCGTGCGGTTTGCCCCGGGCGGCATTCGCAAGGGCGCAGCGGGCTTTGACATCACGTTTTTGCACCCCAAGGCCAATGAAGAGTTTCCGGTTGCAGGCGAAGGCGTGCTGATCGAACTGGTGCAGGCCCCGCCCGAGGTGGTGAGCGCCTTTGCTCAGTTGGCGGCCCAGCCGACCTGACGGACTGTCACCCTCAAAAAAGCCCTGCTGGCGTTCACGCCGCAGGGCTTTTTACATGGCTGGTACGGTCGACCTACTCACAAATCATGTACGTTTTGGTGAGCATTTCCAACACCTCAAATTCGCCGGTAAAGCCCGGCGGTAGGTAGATGCCTTCACCCGGGCCAGCTTCCTCGAAGCCACCTTGAGCGTCGTGCACCCGGCACCGCCCCTGCAGCACGGTGAACAGCTCGCGCTCGGTGTCGCCCATGGCAATGCGCCAGCGCCCGGGTTCACAGCGCCACACCCCACAAAACACCTGGCCGGCGGGCAGCGCGGTGTCCACCCTGTTCCATGTTTCGCGCATCGGATTGCCCAGAACCCGTCGCTCGGGTTTGGGGTGGTCTGTTACCGGGCGGCCGGCTGGCTCGGCAGTCAGTTTGATGAGGCGTGTCAAAGCGGTGTGCATGGCCGAATTGTCGCAAATCGGTGGCGTGGCTCCTGTGCGGAGCAAGCATGGCGGTGGACCGAAGAAGGCAACAAGGCCGAAATAGTGGCTTTGTTCAACGCAACGTTGGGTGCGGCAGTCCGTACGCTAGAGGCACAAGGGGTCTTCGCACACACCGCACTCGAAGACCTGTTTCAACGCAACAGGAGCGCACCATGGATACCTCACCCCAACCGTCAGCCACGCCGTTGTCAGCCGACCCGCATGCGCTTTTGGCACAGGGTGACGAGCGCTGGGCGCAGCGCTCGCCCAACTGGCGCGAACGCGAGCTGGCCATGCCATGGCCGCAGGATCTGCTGGAGACGTTCACCCTGCGCATGTCCAGCCATGGCATGTGTGTGAGCCGTGCGCTGATGATGTGCGACCGCCGCTATGCGCTACAGCAGCTGGTGCATGCACACAGCCTGGCCGACGACACCCTGCGGCTGATGGCGGTCCAGCTGTTCAGGCGCTACGAAGCCCGGCAGTCGGGTATTCCGTTTTTGCACTGAACGAGCTTGGGTCTCGTGCGGTTCCAAGGCCGTTCAGGGAACCATTTCTACCGGCTGGGGCAAAGGTCTTAAAGCTTGCCGTTCTGGTACCGATACCACGTCTTATTGGCCAATCAACAGGAACTGGGTGCGCATGTTTTTTTTCAAAGCCTTTTACCCTGGCATCTGGCTGATGCGACGCCTGCGACTACCGACCAAGCTGGGTTTGCTGGCAGCCGTCCTGTTGGTTCCGCTGGTCATCACGTCCCTGTTGTTGGTGCAGCGACTGGGCGCAGACATTCGATTCACGCAGAGCGAGACCGACGGCTCGCGTGCCATTGGCGCGTTGACCCAGGTGGTCAAAATTGTGCAAACCCACCGCGGCCAAACCCATATGTTGCTCTCGGGGGTTGCGTCTGCCCGCGCACCGCTGGCTCAGGCCCGTGCCGAGCTGGGCCAAGCGGTAGCGGCCACTGCGGCTGCGCTGGCGCAACGCCCCGACTTCTCACTCGGCGAAGACTGGACCGCTTTGCAGACACGGCTGGAAGGCCTGGCGGCCACTGAGAGAGTCACAGCAACCGAGTCGTTTGCCCTGCATACCGCGCTGGTGGGCGACCTGCGGCGCTTTGTGTACACCGTGGGCGAGCGCTCCAACCTGTTGTTTGATCCTGAGCCTGCCACCTACTTTCTGATGGACATGGTGGTTGCTCACACGATTGGCTGGGGTGAGTCGTTGGGACGCATTCGGGGCATGGGCGCTGGTCAGCTGGGCTTGCCTGAGCCGCAGGCCGATGCCGTCGGTAACCTGCGCCTGCAATTCGATAACCTCCAGGCCGACACCGAAGACCTGCGGTTTGCCATGGGCTTTGCGGCTCGCTACGGACAAGGTGACTTGAAAGGCGAACCCGCTCTGGCTGGCACGGCGTCGTTTTTGTCGCTGGCGCGTCGCAGCTTTGACACACCGGGCGCTGTGCAGGCAGATGCGTTTTTCGCGGCCGGCACACAGGCGATTGGTTTGGTCAACAGCTATCAGGCCGATGTCTTGTCGCGTCTGGACAGCCTGCTCAACCAGCGCATTGAGCACCTGCAGTTTCTGCGCAAGGTCGCGGTGGGTGCCACGGTGCTGGGTATGGCTCTGCTGGTTTATCTGATGCTGGCTTTCTATCTCAGTTTCGTCAGCGATTTCCGCAACGTGATTCAGGTGATGGGCCAAACCGCAGCGGGCAATTTGCGGGCGCATGTGCGTGTGCGCGGCAGCGACGAACTGGCCGAGCTGGGTACCTTGCTGGAACGCATGATCGGCAGCCTCTCCGGCATGGTGGCCGAAGTGCGCAGCAACTCGGCGTTGGTGGCGCACGCCGGCCGCAGCCTGGCCGTGGGCAACCGCGACCTGGCCGACCGCACCGAGCAGCAGGCCGCCAACCTGGAGCAAACCGCCGCCAGCGTGCAGGAGCTCTCGGGCACAGTGCACCAGAACGCCGAAACCGCCAGCGACTCAGACGCCCAGGCGTCCAAGGTGCGCGATGTGGCCGAGTCGGGTGCGGCTTCCATGGCGCGTGCCGTCACCTCGGTGGAAGTGATTCAGAAGAGCGCCCAGCAGATGAACGAAATCATCGGCGTGATCGACAGCCTGGCTTTTCAGACCAACATCCTCGCGCTCAACGCCGCGGTGGAGGCTGCGCGTGCCGGTGAACAGGGCCGGGGCTTTGCCGTGGTGGCCAACGAGGTGCGCACGCTGGCCCAGCGGTCCGCAGCGTCATCCAAAGAAATTCGCCAGCTCATCGAGGCGTCTTCGTCGCAGGTGGAAACCAGTGTTCGGCAAATTCGGGCCGTGGGCGGCAACATCACCGAAATCGTCAATGGCGTGCGTGGTGTGGCGGCCAATATGTCGCTCATTTCAGCAGCCAGCGCCGAGCAAAGCACCGGTTTGATCGAGATATCTTCCGCGGTGGGGCAGCTTGACGAGATCACGCAGCGCAATGCGCAGATGGTGGAGCGTGCGGTGCAGCAGTCCAACCAGCTGGAGGAGCGAGCCGCCCATTTGTCGCGCGCTGTGTCGTCGTTCATGTTGCAGCAGGGCACCGCGGAAGAGGCCATGGCATTGGTTGAACTGGCGTTGGAGCACCGCAGCCGCGCGTCGCGCGACGCGTTTGTGCGCGACTTGAGCGACCCCGGTAAGGCGTTTCACGACCGCGACATGTATGTGTTTGCGCTTGATCGTAACGGCGTGTACCGTGCCTTTGGTGGCAAACCCGACAAGGTGGGCAACCGGGTGCAGGACATTGCCGGCGTGGACGGCGAGGCACTGCTGCAGGCCATCGTCACCCAGGCAGAAGTGGCCCCGGGCTGGGTGGAGTACGACATTGTCAACCCGGTCAATGGGAGCATCCAGACCAAAATGTCTTACGTGACCCAGGTGGATGACCTTTACGTGGGTTGTGGTGTCTACAAGTCGTCGGTGCTGGCCGCCGCGGCCTGACGGGGCCTTTGCACCTAACCCGTTGAAGCGTCGCGCTTGGCGCGTGCACGGGCCAGCGCAGCTTCAATCACCGACCTTTTTTTGTCCAGGGTGGCCGGGTCGGTGTGTTGCGAGTGGGCGGCCAGATCGGCCAGCTTCATTTCGGCCTTGGCTTCGAGCCGCTCACCGTGCTCAACGGCTTCGCGGGCGGTGCGCTGCTGGTGTTGCTGGTAGCGGCCGCGAGCCAGGTCGGCTTGCGTGTCGGTCCAGGCTTGCCAGCCCGTGCGCTCACCGCTGACCACCTCCAGGGAAATACAGTCCACCGGGCACACGGGCAAGCACAACTCGCACCCGGTGCAATACGGCTCAATGACCGTGTGCATCAGCTTGTTGCTGCCCACAATGGCGTCGGTGGGGCAGGCTTTGATGCACAGCGTGCAACCAATGCACCAGTCCTCATCGATCACGGCCACGGTGAGTGGCCCTTCAATGCCGTGGGCTGTGTTCAAAGGGATGATCGGCAGGCCGGTGATTGCAGCGAGGCGCTCAATGCCTTCGGCGCCGCCCGGTGGGCACTGGTTGATGCCAGCCTCTGCGCTGGCAATGGCCTGGGCATAGCTGGCGCAGTCGGGGTAGCCGCACCGTGTGCACTGCGTTTGCGGCAAAGCGGCGTCGATGCGCCGTGCGAGGTCGTTCATGCCGGGGAATATACCCGTGGGTGGGCGACTCCCCGGCGGCCCGCGTGAATCAGGCGCTGGGAGCCTGGTCGGGCTTGCTGACCACCACGGCGGGCGCAGCGGGTGCAACCGCCTTGGCCGCCACGGCGACGGTCGCAGGGGCTGCGGCGTTGACCACCGCAGGGGTGGGGGTTGCAGGCTTGGCCACAGCCACCACCGCTGGCGCCACCGACGGCTTGACCACGGCTTTGGCCGCTGTTTTGGCCACGGCCTTGCTCACCGGTTTCGCGGCGGGTTGGGTGGCTTGTTTGGCCACGGCCACGGGCTTGGTGGCTACCACGGTGGTTTTCACCGCTTTTGCGGAAGGTGCCTTGGCAGCCGGCTTGGGTGCGACAGCGGCTTTCGCAGCCGCTGGCTGTGCTGGCTTGGCCTTGGCGGGTGCTGCTTTCACCGGTGCCACGGCAGCAGGTGCCTTGGCTTTTGGCTTGGCAATGCCTTTGGGGGCTGGCGCCGAGCCGGGCTGGTGGGCAATGATGAACGCCTTCACCAGCGGGTACACCATGTCGCGCCAGCGGCGGCCGCTGAAGATGCCGTAATGACCAGCGCCTGCGGCTTCGTAGTGCATTTTTTGCTTGGGCGCGATGCCGGTGCACAGGTCGTGCGCCGCAGCGGTTTGCCCCGAGCCCGAAATATCGTCCAGCTCACCTTCGATGGTCAGCAGGCCGGTCTGGGTGATGTCTTGCGGCTTCACGCGCTCGGCCTTGCCTTTGGGGTTTTTCACATCCCAGGTGCCGTTGACCAGTTTGAAGTCCTGGAACACCGTGTCGATGGTTTCCAGGTAGTAGTCGGCGTCCATGTCGAGCACGGCGTTGTACTCATCGTAAAACTTGCGGTGGCTCTCGGTGCTGGAGTCGTCACCTTTGATCAGGTTCTTGAAGTAATCGTAATGGCTGTCGGCATGGCGGTTCGGGTTCATGGCGATGAACCCGGTGTGCTGCAGGAAACCAGGGTACACGCGGCGGCCGGCGCCTGGGAAGCTCTCTGGCACGCGGTAGATCACGTTGTTTTCAAACCAGCTGTGGCTGCGTTGCACGGCCAAGTCGTTCACGGCGGTGGGCGACTTGCGCGCGTCAATGGGGCCACCCATCATGGTCATGGACAGCGGCGTGGTTTCGCCACGGCTGGCCATGAGCGACACAGCGGCCAGCACCGGAACGGTTGGCTGGCACACGCTCATCACGTGGCAATTGCCGTATTTCTTTTGCAGGTAACGAATAAATTCCTGCACGTAGTTCACGTAGTCATCAAGGTGGAATTCACCTTCTGACAGCGGCACCAAGCGGGCGTTTTTCCAGTCGGTGATGTAGACCTTGTGGTCTTTGAGCATGGTGCGCACGGTGTCGCGCAGCAGGGTGGCGTAGTGGCCTGAGAGCGGTGCCACGATCAGCACGACCGGCTGGGTCTTGAGTGTGTCCAGGGTGGCCGAATCGTCTGAAAAGCGCTTGAACCGGCGCAGTTCGCAGAATGGCTTGTCCATTTCAATGCGCTCGTGAATCGCGACGTCCACGCCTTCCACGTCCACCGTGTGAATGCCGAACACGGGCTTTTCGTAGTCTTTGCCCAGTCGGTGCATCAGGTCGTAGGCGGCCGACACGCGCTGCGCCAAGGGAAACTGACCCAGAGGCAGTCCTGGGTTGCTGAACAGCTTGGCAGCAACCTCGGCCAGGTCAGAGAACGGCTCCATGATGGAGCGCTGGGTTTCGTAAATCTGGTAGAGCATGGGTCTTCAAAAACAGTTATGTTGCAGTGCAATATAACAGGATGACACGTTTTGTGTTGCGGTGAAAACACCTAATTTCCCAGCCCGGCTGTCACCTTTGTGAAAGAATTCACCCGGTGTTTCTTGCGCCGCCAAGTCTTCAATTCGCTGTATTTTTCCCGGTGCCGCCAAACCGCACACCCGTCCTGGGTTGATTCGCCACCGTATTTTTGCCGTTACTGCCCCCATGTCAATGAGCGCTTCCCCTCTGCCCGGTGCCACGGCACCCACCGTTTTGTCGTCCAGCCACGTGAGCAGCTTGCAGGCGCTGCCTGCCACAGACCGTTTGCCGGTGCTGTTTCTCGGTCACGGCAGCCCCATGAATGCGATTGAAGACAACGCTTACCGGCGCAGCTGGCAGGCGCTGGGCCAGGAGCTGCTGGCGCGGGTTGAGCGGCCCCGTCTGATCCTGTGCATTTCAGCCCACTGGCTCACGCGGGGCTGGCAGCTCACGGCCATGAGCGATCCACGCACCATCCACGATTTTGGTGGCTTTCCCCAGGCGCTGTTTGACCAGCAGTACCCCGCACCCGGCGCGCCTGCGCTGGCCCGGGCCATCAGCGAGCAGGTGCACCAGCCGGGCACCGCGCTGCCGCTGGGGCTGGATGAAGCCGATTGGGGGCTGGACCATGGCAGTTGGTCGGTGCTCAAACCCATGTTCCCAGAGGCCAATATTCCGGTGGTGCAGCTCAGCATGGACTACAGCCGACCGCCGGCCGAGCACTTTGCGCTTGGCCAGCAGCTGCGTGCGCTGCGCGAGCGTGGCGTGCTGATCGTGGGCAGCGGCAACATCGTGCACAACCTGCGCACCATGCGGCGCGAGGTGGCCGACGACCAAGCCTATGACTGGACCATCGAGTTTGATGCCGTGACGGCCGGGCACATGGAGCAAGGGCGCCTGGGCGCTTTGAGCGATTTTCAGCAGCTGGGCGATCTGGCCCAAAAGGCCCATCCGACCTGGGAACACTACCTGCCGCTCCTGTATGCGGCCGGTGCGGTGGCGCCCGATGAAGCCCCACGTTTTTTCAACGACCGTTTTCAGGCCGCCTCGATTTCCATGCGCTCGGTGGTCTGGGGCTGAGGCGGCTCAACGCCTTATTCGGATGAGTTCGAGGTGCCGGTGTCAGGGGCCGCCGCGGCAGCGGCAGCAGCGCGCAGCTTGTCTTTTTTGCTGGGCCGTTTGCCCTTGATGCCGCCGTTGTCCGGTCCCACCGGGTTGCGTGGCACGGCCACTGCCACTGGTTCAAACCCGGCAATCTGTTCGCGCGGTATGCACAGACCCTGGCGTTTTTCAATCAGGTTCCAGTGCGCTTCGGTGTCGGCGCTCACAAAGCTCACGGCCAGGCCGCTTTCGCCTGCGCGGCCTGTGCGGCCAGTGCGGTGCACGTAGTCCACGGCTGAGCGGGGCAGGTCAAAGTTCACCACCACGGGCAGTTGCGCAATGTCGATGCCGCGCGCGGCCAGGTCGGTGGTCACCACCACGTCCCAGCGCTTTTGCTTGAATTCGTCCAGCGCCTGCTTGCGCGCGCCCTGGCTCAAGCCGCCGTGAAACGAGGTGGCATACAAATCGCCGTGGTGCAGCTTGCTGGCCAGCCGCTCGGCCGCGTATTGCGTGGCCACAAACACCAGCACCCGTTCCCAGCCGTTGTCTTTGATGAGCTTGCGCAGCAGCTGGGTGCGCCGGTCGGCGTCCACCTGAATCACACGCTGCAGCACCACGGCGTCGGCCACGGGCGCAGAAGGAATGTCGATGCGCTCGGGCGTTTGCAGCAGGCCGCCGGCCAGTGTCTGTACCTCGGGCGGGAACGTGGCCGAGAAAAACAGCGTGTGCCGTTGCGCGGGCAGCAGCGCCAGCACACGGGTCAGTTCGTCGGCAAAGCCCAGGTCGAGCAGGCGGTCGGCTTCGTCCAGCACCAGCATGTCCACCGCAGCCAGGCGCAGGGCGTTGTGCTCCACCAGGTCCAGCAGGCGCCCGGGCGTGGCCACCACCACGTCGGCACCGCCGCGCAGCGCCATCATTTGCGGGTTGATGGACACGCCACCAAACAGCACCGCCACCTTGGGCCGCTCGGTCAGGTGCTGGGCCAAGCTGCGCAGCACCTCGCCCACCTGGGCCGCCAGCTCGCGCGTGGGCACCAGCACCAGAGCGCGTACGCGCCGGGGTGTGTGCAGCGGTGCACCTTGCAGGCGCTGCAGCAACGGCAGCACGTAGGCCGCGGTTTTGCCTGACCCGGTCTGGGCTGTGGCCAGCACGTCTTTGCCTTGCAGCACGGCCGGAATGGCCGCTTGCTGGATGGGTGTGGGGGCTGTGAAACCAAGTTCGGCAGCGGCTTGGGCGAGGGCGGGAACGAGCCCGAGAGCGGTAAATGGCATGGTGCGGTGTTTCTTTGCAGTTTAACGGGGCTGGGCAAGGCCGACAGATGCGCGAGGCGCTACGATCGGCGCCCATGAAAAACAAGCTTTCAATGGGCGGCCTGGTGTATTCGACCGACGCAGGCCGCATGTGCCCCACCTGCCGCCAGCCCGTGGCCCAGTGCGTGTGCGGCCAGCGCAGCGCGGTGCCGGCGGGCGATGGCGTGGTGCGCGTGTCGCGCGAAACCAAAGGGCGCGGGGGCAAGGCGGTCACGCTGGTGAAAGGCGTGGCGCTGGACGCCGCCGGGCTCACCGCCCTGGGCAAGCAACTGAAAGCGACCTGCGGCACCGGTGGCACGGTGAAAGATGGTGTGATTGAAATTCAAGGCGACCACGTGGAGCGGATCATGGCGGCGCTGAAAGCCCAGGGCCATGGGGTGAAGCGCGCGGGGGGTTGAGGCGCAACCGTCCGTCAGAACCAGCCCGCCCACCACAGCCGCAGCCGCATGCCCAGTTCGGTGGTGTAGCCCACGGTGGCGCCGCGCAGGTGGCCCTGGCCGTCCACCACCACAAACGCCGGCACCGACTTGAAGCCCAGCGCACGGGCCATCTCGCCGCGCGGGTCCACCGCGGTGGGCCAGGGCAGCTGGCGCTGCGCCAGCACGCGCGCCACGGCATCGGCCTGGCCCGACTGCATGGCCACTGTGAGCACCCGCCCATGGGGCACCAGGCGGGTGATGCTGTGCTCTTCGGTGCGGCAGATGGGGCACCAGTCGGCCCACACATGCAATGCCACCGGCTGGCCTGGGTGCAGCGCGCGCCAGGCGCTCAAGGTGGTTTGGGTGCGGCTGCCGTCGGGCGCAATCAGAGTGAACGCCAACTCGGGCGCCGGGCCCGCCGGCACGCCGCGCGTTTGCCACGCCTGCACGCCCAGAAATACCGCCAGCACCAGGGCCAGGGTGCCCAGGTGGCTGCGCCATTCGCGGCGCAGGTTGTTGGCCAGGCGCTTCAACATCTGGCGCGCGTTGGGTTGTTGCAAGTGCGGGTCACCGCAGCACGTCCAGCAAGCGGTCGAGCCCGCCTTCGTTGATGGCGACCATGGCCTGGGCGCGCACGGCAGGTTTGGCGTGGTACGCCACCGACAGGCCCGCCTCGCCCATCATGGGCAGGTCGTTGGCGCCGTCGCCCATGGCAATGGTTTGCTGGGGACTGATGCCCAGCAGTGCGCAGGTTTCCAGCAGCATCTTGCGCTTTTCCTCGCCGTCACAAATGTCACCCCAGGGCTGGTCCACCATGCGGCCGGTGAGCTGGCCACAGTTGGGGCCGCTCTCAATCTCCAGCACGTTGGAGCGTGTGTAGTCGATGCCCAGGCGGTCGCGCACGCGGTCGGTGAAATAGGTGAAGCCGCCCGACACCAGCAGCACCTTCAGGCCAGCGGCCTTGCAGGCTTTCACCAGCGCCTCGGCGCCCGGGTTGAGCTGCAGGCGCTGCGTCAGCACCTGTTCCATGTCGGCCACGGTCACGCCGCGCAGCAGCGCCACGCGCTGGCGCAGGCTGTCTTTGTAGTCGGTGATTTCACCGCGCATGGCGGCTTCGGTGATGGCCGCCACCTCAGGCTTGCGGCCCGCCGCATCGGCAATTTCGTCCACGCACTCGATGTTGATGAGCGTGGAGTCCATGTCAAACGCGATGAGCTTGAAGTCGCTCAATTTCAGTGGCGGGGTGAAGCCTTGCAGGACGAGGCCGGGGGCGAATTCGGTGGTGGTGGTCATGGTCGTTTGGCGCTCAGGCCATTTCGGGTTTTTTGATGGGTTGGCCCAGGCTGCGCAGCACGTCGCGCACCAATTGCACGCGGTCTTTCACCTCGGGCAGGGCGCGCTCGATGCGCAGCTTTTCGTTGCCCGCCAGTTTGATATGGCGGTTCTTCTGGATCAGTTCGATGATGCGCATGGGCTCCACCGGCGGGTTGGCTTTGAAGGTGATGTTCGTCACGCCGGGCGCGGCGTCCACCTTGATCACGCCGTAGGGCGCGCTCAGCACGCGCAGGCGGTGCACGTCAATCAGCGTTTGCGCCTGCGGAGGTAGTTTGCCAAAGCGGTCCACGATTTCTTCCAGCAGCGCGTCCACCTGGTCGGCGGTTTTGGCGGTGGCCAGCTTTTTGTAAAAACTCAGGCGCAGGTGCACGTCGCCGCAGTAGTCGCTGGGCAGCAGGGCAGGGGCGTGCAGGTTGATGTCGGTGGTGACGCTGAGCGGGCTCAGCAGGTCGGGCTCGCGCCCGGCTTTGAGGCTGGCCACGGCCTCGTTCAGCATCTCGTTGTAGAGCTGAAAGCCCACCTCCAGCATGTTGCCGCTCTGGTTTTCGCCCAGCACCTCGCCGGCGCCGCGAATCTCCAGGTCGTGCATGGCCAGGTAGAAGCCGCTGCCGAGTTCTTCCATCTGCTGGATCGCATCCAACCGCTGCGCGGCCTGCTTGGTCAGGCCCTCAATGTCGGGCACCATGAGGTAGGCGTAGGCCTGGTGGTGGCTGCGGCCCACGCGGCCGCGCAGCTGGTGCAGCTGGGCCAGGCCAAACTTGTCGGCCCGGCTCATGACGATGGTGTTGGCCGTGGGCACGTCGATGCCGGTTTCAATGATGGTTGAACACAGCAGCAGGTTGTAGCGCTGGGCCACAAAGTCGCGCATCACGCGCTCCAGATCGCGCTCGGGCATCTGGCCGTGGGCGATGGCAATGCGCGCTTCCGGCAAGATTTCTTCCAGCTTCTGCTTGCGGTTCTCGATCGTGTCGACCTCGTTGTGCAGGAAGTACACCTGCCCGCCACGCTTGAGCTCGCGCAGCACCGCTTCGCGGATCACGCCGTTGTTTTCGCTGCGCACAAAGGTCTTGATGGCCAGGCGGCGCTGCGGCGCGGTGGCGATGACCGACAGATCGCGCAGGCCTTCCAGCGCCATGCCCAGCGTGCGCGGGATGGGCGTGGCGGTGAGGGTGAGCACGTCCACCTCGGCACGCAGGGCTTTCATCTGCTCTTTGTGGCGCACACCAAAGCGGTGCTCTTCGTCAATGATGAGCAGGCCCAGGTTGTGAAACTTGGTCGATTCGCTCAGCAGCTTGTGTGTGCCCACGACGATGTCCACCGTGCCGTCGGCAATGCCTTTGATGGCGGCGGTGATCTCTTTGCCCGAGCGAAAGCGCGACACCTCGGCCACCTTCACCGGCCATTTGGCAAACCGGTCCACCAGCGTCTGGTAATGCTGCTCGGCCAAGAGCGTGGTGGGCGCCAGAAACGCCACCTGCCGCCCGCCGGTGACGGCCACAAATGCGGCGCGCAGCGCCACCTCGGTCTTGCCAAAGCCCACGTCGCCGCAAACCAGCCGGTCCATGGGGCGCGGGCTGATCATGTCCTGTATGACGGCGTGGATCGCGCCGCGTTGGTCGGCGGTTTCTTCAAAGCCGAAGTCGTTGGCAAAAATTTCGTAGTCCTGTGCCGAGAAGCGGAACGCATGGCCCTGGCGCGCCGCGCGGCGGGCGTAAATGTTGAGCAGCTCGGCAGCGGCGTCGCGCACCTGTTCGGCGGCTTTGCGCTTGGCTTTGTCCCATTGGCCGCTGCCCAGGCGGTGCAGCGGTGCTTCGTCGGCGCTCACGCCGGTGTGGCGGCCAATCAGTTGCAGCTGGCTTACTGGCACATAGAGCACGGCTTTGTCGGCGTATTCCAGGTGCAAAAATTCCATCAGCGCGGGCGAGCCGTCGGGGTTTTTCTCGCCCATGTCCATCTCGACCAGGCCGCGGTAGCGGCCAATGCCGTGGGCGTTGTGCACCACCGGGTCGCCTACGTTGAGCTCGCTCAGGTCCTTGATGAGCGCGTCCACATCGCTGACCTGCTCCTGCTTTTTGCGCCGGCGCGTGGTGGGGCCGGCGGCAAACAGCTCGGTTTCAGTGACGAAGTCGATGCCTTGTTCGAGCGAGCAAAAGCCGACCGTGAGCGCCGCCGTGGCGATGCCCATCTTTTCGTCGCTGGCCTGAAATTCAGCGAGCGAGTCGAACCCGGGCGGGTTGACGCCGCTGGCGCGCAAAAAATCGAGCAGGCTTTCGCGCCGGCCATCGCTCTCGGCCAGCAACAGCACGCGGTGCGCGGTGTTGCGGATGTGGCCTTGCAGCCGTGAGAGCGGGTCTTCGGCCCCGCGCACCACCGACAAGTCGCCCAGCTTCTGCGCGAAGGCGTTGTCGGCCACGTCTTGCAGCGCTGGCCGCAAGGCCAGTTGCGCGTGCGCGTTGGCCTCGGTATAGAACCGTTCGGCCGACAGAAACAGGCTCTCGGGCGGTAGCGCCGGGCGCTCGGGGTCGCCCTTGACGAGGCGGTAGCGGTCTTGTGTGTCTTGCCAGAAGCGCTGGAACGCGGGCTCCAGGTCGCCGTGCAGCACCACGGTGGCCGCTTCACCCAGGTAATCGAACACGGTGGCTGTTTCTTCAAAAAACAGCGGCAGGTAGTACTCAATACCGGCGGTGGCCACGCCGTTGCCCATGTCTTTGTAGATGCGGCTCTTGGTCGGGTCGCCGTCCAGCAGCTCGCGCCAGCGGCTGCGAAATTTGGCGCGGGCCGCGTCGTCCATGGGGAATTCGCGTCCGGGCAGCAGCCGCACCTCGGGCACCGGGTACAGGCTGCGCTGGCTGTCCGGGTCAAACGTGCGGATGCTGTCGATCTCGTCGTCAAACAGGTCCACCCGGTACGGCACCAGCGAGCCCATGGGAAACAGGTCGATCAGACCACCGCGCACCGCGTATTCGCCGGGGCTCACCACCTGCGTCACATGCTGGTAGCCCGCCAGCGTGAGCTGCCCTTTGAGTTTGGCTTCGTCCAGCTTTTGCTTGACCTTGAAGTGAAAGGTGTAGCCGGCCAGAAAGGCCGGCGGCGCCAGCCGGTACAGCGCGGTCGTGGCGGGCACCAGCACCACATCGGCACCGGTTTCCTTGTCGTGCTGGGAAATGCGCCACAACGTGGCCAGGCGCTCCGAAATCAGGTCTTGGTGCGGTGAGAAGCTGTCGTAGGGCAGGGTTTCCCAGTCGGGAAACAGCGCGCAGCGCAAGGCGGGCGCAAAAAACGCCATTTCCTCAATCAACCGCTGGGCATCGGTGGCATCGGCGGTGACGATGGCGGTGAGCCGCCCGGCGGCCTTGTCGCGCGTGGCGATCTGGGCCAGCAAGAGGGCGTCGGCCGAGCCTGTGGGGCGTGGCAGGGTGAAGCGCTTGCCGGGGGTGAGTTTGGGCAGATCCATGGGGGGCTCGGTGGCGGTACCAGACATGACAAACACCCCCAGCCAGCAAAGGCGGGGGGTGAAGAGCCTTGATTTTAGAATGCACGCACTGCCATGCCCGACACCAGCACCCAATCCCCCCAAACCAATGCGCCCCGCTGCTTCGCCTTGCTGCCCTGTGCAGGCTCGGGCTCGCGCGCAGGCACCGCCACGCCCAAGCAATACCAGCCGCTGGCCGGCCTGCCGCTGGTGTTGCACACGCTGGCGGCTCTGCAAGCGGTGCAGCGCGTGTCGCGCTGCCTCGTGGTGGTGGCGCCGGGCGACCGATTCTTGAGCGTGGACCATCCCGACGTGCAGGTGTCGCCCTGCGGCGCCAGCAGCCGCGCGGGCAGCGTCTTCAATGGTTTGCAGGCGCTGCTGGCGCAAGGCGCGGCCCCCGGTGACTGGGTGCTGGTGCACGACGCTGCGCGCTGCCTGGTGACACCGCAGCAGGTGAACGCCTTGCTCGACGCCTGTTGGGACGACCCGGTGGGCGGCCTGTTGGCGCTCAAGCTGCCCGACACGCTGAAAGCGGAGGCCAACGGGCGCGTGGCCGCCACGGTGGACCGCTCAGACAAGTGGTTGGCCCAGACCCCGCAGATGTTTCGTGTGGGCGCCTTGCAGGCGGCCTTGGCCGCCACCGAAGCGCAGGGCTTTGCGGGCGTGACCGACGAAGCCAGCGCCATGGAACTGGCCGGGCACCACCCTCGGCTGGTCCCCGGCAGCGCCCAAAATTTCAAGGTCACCTACCCGGAAGACTTTGCCCTGGCCGAGGCCATTTTGAAAAGCCGCTCATGAACGCTTCTGCATTTCCTTTTCGCGTGGGTGAGGGCTGGGACGTACACGCCCTGGTGCCCGGGCGCCCCCTCATCATCGGCGGTGTGCGCATTCCCTACACCATGGGCCTGCTTGGCCACTCCGACGCCGACGTGCTGCTGCACGCCATCACCGACGCGCTGCTGGGCGCCGCAGGCCTGGGCGACATTGGGCGCCATTTCCCGGACACCGACGAGCGCTTCAAGGGCGCCGATTCCAGCGTGCTGCTCGCCGAGGCGGCGCGGCGCGTTCGGGATGCCGGATTCGACATTGGCAATGTGGACAGCACCGTGATCGCCCAGGCGCCCAAGCTGGCGCCCCACATCGGCGCCATGTGCGAAAGCATCGCCCGCACACTTGGTGTGGCGGTGGTGCAGGTCAATGTGAAGGCCAAAACCGCTGAAAAGCTCGGTCCGGTGGGGCAGGGCCTGTCCATCGAAGCCCGGGCGGCGGTGTTGCTGGCGGTGGTGGCTGGCGGCTGACGGCGCCGCGCACCACTCAGGCGGCCGCTTTCACCAGTTTCATGTGGGCCGCCAGACCGCCGGTGCTGCTGTTGGCCAGCGCAAAACGCCCGCCCATGCGGGCAATGGCTCGGTCCACAATGGCCAGCCCAAGGCCCGTGCCCGTGGCCGATGTGCGCGACACGTCGCCGCGGAAGAAGGGTTGCGTCAGTTGTTCCAGCATCTCGGGCGCCACGCCCTGGCCGTGGTCGCGCAGCTTGACGAGCACAAAGTCGTCTTTCGCCTTGGCGGCGATTTCGACCCGGGCGATACCGGTCTCCGGGTCTTTGCCGTAGCGCTGGGCGTTCTCCAGCAGGTTGGAAAACACGCGCTGCAGCTCCACGGCGTCGCCCATCACGATGGTGTCGGGTGGAATGTTCACGCTGACCCGTGTGTTGGCGTCCGAGCCCAGCGCAAACACCGCTGCGTCCACCACCTGGTTCAGGCTGACCTCCTGGGGCTGTAGGTGGTCGGGGCGGGCGTAGTCCAGAAACTTGTCGATGATGGCGTTGACCTGCTCAATGTCAGCGGCCATGTGCTCGCGTGCCTGCGGGTCGGCCACACTCAGCTCGGTTTCGAGCCGCAGGCGCGCCAAAGGGGTGCGCAAATCGTGCGAAATGCCGGCGAGCATGAGGGCGCGGTCTTGCTCGATCTTGCTCAGGCGCTGAGCCATGCGGTTGAAGCCGATGTTCACCTCGCGTATCTCGCTGGTGGCCACGGCCTCGTTGAGCTGGCTGGCGTTGAAGTCGCCTTCGCGCACACGGCTGGCCGCAAAGGAGAGCTTTTTCAGGGGGTGGTTGATCAGCCGCGCGATCAGTGCTGCACCGGCGAGCGACAGCAGCGCGGCCGTGCCCAGCCAGATCAGCCAGGTGGTGCCCGCCACCGGGCCAATGCGCGAGGGATCGGTCAACAGCCAGTAGGGGTCGCCGTCAATCGTGAAGCCAATCCAGAGACCCGGCGTGCCGTTCACTTCGCGGGCCACCACCGTGTCAGTGCCCAGCCGCAGCCTCAACCGCTCGCTCACGTTGCGGCTCAGTGAGTCCACGTCGTACAAGCGGTAGGTGTCGCTGGGTTCCCGTGGTGCAATGCGCAAACCCTCTTCGTCGGCCAGGGTCTTGACCAGCGAGACACGGGCAATCGAGTCAGAGTGCACCAGCGCCGCACGGCTCAGGTTGACCAACGAGGCCAGCTGCTGCGCGCTTTGCAATGCGCGCGGTTCGTATTCGAGGGCACGAAACGTCTGAAGCCACGCGATGATGCAGCCAACCAGCAGCACGGCCAGAAAGAAAAAGGTTCGCCAGAAGAGGCTCACGCCCCGCCGTGGACGGACCTCCAGCGGCGCTGGCGCGGTTTCCAGCGCCGTGGGTTGGGTTTCAAACGGAACGCGGGACTCGTCGGACATCAGTTGTTTCCGTCCGGCACAAACACGTAACCCACACCCCAAACCGTTTGCAGGTAGCGAGGCGAAGCGGCGTCTTCCTCGATGAGTTTGCGCAGGCGCGACACCTGTACGTCGAGGCTGCGGTCAAACGGCTCGAATTCGCGTCCGCGCGCCAGTTGCGCCAGCTTCTCGCGCGAAAGCGGCTGGCGGGGGTGGCGCACCAGGGCCTTGAGCATGGCGAATTCGCCGGTGGTCAAGGGCAGGTCCACGCCGTCTTTGCGCAGGGTGCGCAGGCTCAGGTCGAATTCAAACGGGCCAAACTTCACCACCTCCTGGTCTTGCGACGGCGCGCCCGGCACCTCGGTGGGGGGGCGGCGGCGCAGCACCGCGTGGATACGCGCCAGCAGCTCCCGCGGGTTGAAGGGTTTGCCCAGGTAGTCGTCGGCGCCCACTTCCAGGCCCACGATGCGGTCCACGTCCTCGCTCTTGGCAGTGAGCATGATGATGGGTGTGCGGTCACCGTTGGCGCGCAGCCGCCGGCAGATGGACAGGCCGTCTTCGCCGGGCATCATCAGGTCGAGCACGATCAGGTCCACGGTGTCGCGTTGCAGCACCCGGTTCAGGGCCTTGCCGTCTTCCGCCAGCATCACCTCGAAACCTTCCTGCATCAGGTAGCGGCGCAACAGGTCACGAATACGAACATCGTCATCGACGACCAGAACCTTGTTGGGACGGGCATTGGTTTGTGACATGGCAACAACTCCGAAAATGTAACAAACGCGATTGTGGCAGCGCCAAGTGCTTGTCAGCACACGTTTTTTATTTTCCTGACACGCTGTTACAGATGTTGCCACCTGGTGCCTGCCACTTCACAGAGCACACATTACACAATGGGTGAAACATGCATACTTGAGCACACCATGAAGCTGAACCTGACGGGCGGAATTTTGTTTTTGATGCTGGGACCAGCGGCTGCTGGCCCGACGGACGACCACAAGCTGCGCGATCCGCTGGAGGCGGCCGCGGTGGTGATGCCCATTTCCATTGACGGCAACGAGTCGCGCACCTTGCACCTGCGAGACGCGCTGCGTCAGCCCTTTGACAGCGTGGACGATCCCTTCAAGCCTTATCGGCTTTCCGCCGAAGAGCGCCAGCGCATGCGCGAACAGCTCCGCAGCCAGTCCTCTCACGCCAACCACAAAAAATAGTCCATGACCCTGACACACCGTTCCACTGCTTTCTTTCCTGTCCAGCGTTCGTTGCTTGTGCTGACCTTGCTGGGCGCGTCAGCCTTGGCCCAGGCACAAACCAGCGCAGTGCCACCACCGGCTAATGTGGTGCAGCTCTCGGCCAGCGGTTTCAAGGAAGTTCAGCAGGACTGGCTTTCGATGAGCCTGAACACGACCAAAGAAGGCCCCGACGCAGGCACCGTGCAAAACCAGCTCAAGGTGGCACTGGATGCGGCACTGGCGGTGGCCAAGTCGGCGGCGGTGCCGCAGCAGCTGGAAGTGCGCACCGGGCAGTTCAGCCTGTATCCCCGCTATAGCAGCAGCGGCAAGATCAATGGCTGGCAAGGCAGCACCGAGTTGGTCCTGGAAGGCCGTGATTTCGCCCGCATCAGCGCCACCGCCGGCAAGATCCAGTCCCTGACCATGGGCAACGTGGGGTTCAGTTTGTCGCGCGAGGCGCAACAGGCGCTGGAATCCGACGTGCAGGCCATGGCCATCGAGCGTTTTCAGCGGCGTGCCACTGAGATTGCCAAAGGCTTTGGATTCACCGCTTACTCGCTGCGGGAAATCGCCGTCAGTTCAGCCGACCAGGGCGGCGGTTATGTGCGCCCGCGGGTGATGGCCATGGAGGCCAAGGCCGCCATGTCAGACGCTCCCATTGCGGTGGAAGCCGGCAAAAGCATGGTCAATGTGACCGTGTCCGGCAGCATCCAGCTGCGCTGACCTGTCCAATACCGCGCCTGCCAACAGGGCGCCCGCGCAGGACAAAAGCAAAAGGCCCGCATTGCGGGCCTTTTGCATGGCGAACCCCAGCGCGGTCAATTACTGCGCGACCCAGCCGCCATCCATGTTCCAGGCCACGCCGCGCACATTGGCTGCGGCAGGTGAGCAGAAAAATACGGCCAGCTCGCCCAGTTCTTCCGGTGTGGTGAACTGCATGGAAGGCTCTTTTTCGCCCAGCAGCACCTTTTTGGCGTCGTCGTTCGACACGCCCAGCGCGGCCGCTTTGGCGTCCACCTGTTTTTGAACCAGGGGCGTCAGCACCCAGCCAGGGCAAATGGCATTGCAGGTGACGCCCGAGGTGGCGTTTTCCAGCGCTGTGACTTTGGTCAGACCGACCACGCCGTGCTTGGCCGCCACGTAGGCCGATTTCTCCGCCGAGCCCACCAGTCCGTGTACCGAGGCCACGTTGATGATGCGTCCCCAGTTGGCTGCTTGCATGGCGGGCAGTGCCAAGCGCGTGGCATGAAAGGCGCTGGTGAGGTTGATGGCGATGATGGCGTCCCAGCGCGCCACGGGAAAGTCTTCAATGCGCGCCACGTGTTGAATGCCGGCGTTGTTCACCAAGATGTCCACCTGGCCAAACTCGGCTGCGGCAAAGGCCATCATGGCCTCAATTTCCTCGGGCTTGCTCATGTCTGCACCGTGATAAGCCACCTTGGCGCCCAGGGCGGCGATCTCGGCCTTGGGGCCTTCCACGTCGCCAAAACCATTCAGAACAATGTTGGCACCCTGGCGCGCCAGCGCCTTGGCAATGCCCAGTCCAATTCCGCTGGTCGATCCGGTGACGAGGGCCGTTTTGTTCGAAAGCATGGCGGGAACTCCAGTTCAATTACGATAGGTTGAAAGACAGTCGAAGCATTATCACGGAGCCCGGGGAAGGATCGATCCATGCAGCAACCTACACGCCACTTTCTGCCCGTCAGCGGCCCCGCCGCGCGCAGCGGTGGCCCCCGCCGCATGGCCTATTGGGATTGGCCAGCGCTGCCTGCGGCAGACCGCCGCCGTGTGGTCCTTTGTGTGCACGGGCTCTCGCGCCAGGGACGCGACTTCGACGCACTGGCGCAGGCGCTGCAGCCGCACACACGGGTGCTGGCCGTGGACGTGGCCGGTCGGGGTGAAAGCGACTGGCTGGCCGATCCCATGGCCTACCAGGTGGGTACTTACGCCGCTGACCTGGCGGCCTTGGTGCTCAAGCTCCGTGCTGAGCAGCCTGAGACGGTGATTGACTGGGTGGGCACCAGCATGGGCGGGCTGATTGGCATGGCGTTGGCGGCGCAGCCAGCGCTGGGTCTGCGCCGGCTGGTGCTGAACGACGTGGGTCCTGTGATCCAGTGGGAAGCGCTGCAGCGCATCGGTGCTTACCTTGGGCTCAATCCATCGTTTGCAACCGAGCAGGAAGCGGTGGACTACTTGGCCTCCATTTCCCCCGGTTTTGGACCGCACACGCCGTCGCAGTGGCTGACGCTCTCGCGTCCCATGCTGCGCGAGCGCCACAGCCGTTGGTGGCTGCATTACGACCCGGCCATCGCCGTGCCGTTCAAGGCGCTGGTGGGCATGGCCGATGAAGCCGCTGCTCGGCAAGCCGTGCGCGACGGCGAAGCCGCGCTTTGGGAGCTTTACGATGCCATCTCGGCACGCACCCTGTTGTTGCGTGGTGCCGAATCGGATCTGCTCACCCGGGATACCGCAGCCCAGATGGCCAGCCGGGGGCCGCGCGCACGCTGTATTGAATTCGCCCACGTGGGCCATGCCCCAACACTCGTGGCCCTCGACCAGATCGCCGCCGTTCAAGAATTTTTGGAGGCGCCCTGACCGGCTGCCTTGTGACCGTCCATGAAGCGTTCTTCTGCCTCTCCACCGCCTGACGCGATGCCACTGCCCTCAGCGCCCTCGGGCCACGCCGTGATGCCCTCGGCCATCGTAGCCGCTACCTCGGACAGCTTGCCGCACCAGGCGCAAGCGTTGTCCCGTGCGCGGGCCTTTGCCGAGCCCTTGCTGGCTTCCGAGCAGCTCGATACGGGCGAAAACATTTTGGCGCACGCCGATGCCGTGGCCGCCATCCTGAATGACATTGGCGGCTCTGAAGCCATGCAGGCAGCTTCCTATCTGGTCTACGCCTGCCAGCACCTGAACCGCCCACAAGAAGTGATTGCCAAGGCCTTTGGTGACAACTTTGCGGCCCTGGCGGTTGAAACCACCAAACTGGTCCAGTTGCAGCGGCAGGCCAGGGTGAAAACCGCCCAGGTGCAAGCCAAGAAAGAAGAGGAACGACAGGCGGCACAAGACCAGGCGCTGCCTATCGTGTCGCCTGGCAAAACCCCGGTGTCCGAGCTGGCGGCCAGCCAGACCGAAAACGTGCGCAAGATGCTGCTGGCTTTCTCGCGCGACCTGCGCGTGGTCATGTTGCGCCTGGCCTCCCGGCTCCAAACGCTGCGTTACTTTGCCGCGAGCAAAGGCGACCCGGGCGAGGCCATGGCCAGCGAGTCGTTGCATGTGTTCGCGCCGCTGGCCAATCGACTGGGCATTTGGCAGATCAAGTGGGAAATGGAAGACCTGGCCTTCCGTTTTCTGGAACCCCAAACCTACAAGCAGGTTGCCCGCCTGCTGGACGAAAAGCGTGCCGAGCGCGAAACGCACGTCGAGCAGGTGCGCCTGCAACTGGAGCAAGACTTGCTGCAGCAAGGCGTCACAGCATCTGTGCAGGGTCGGCCCAAACACATTTACAGCATCGTGAAGAAGATGCGGGGCAAGTCGCTCGATTTTGACCGGGTGTTTGACATCCGCGCCCTGCGCGTGGTGGTGCCGCACGTGGACGACTGCTACGCGGTACTGGCCTTGGTTCACGCCCAGTTCACGCCAGTCACGGAGGAATTTGACGACTACATCGCCAAGCCCAAACCCAATGGCTACCAGTCGCTGCATACCGTGGTGCGCGATGACCAGGGCCGGGCGTTTGAGATCCAGATTCGCACCCAGGCCATGCACGACCATGCCGAACACGGTGTGGCCGCCCACTGGGCCTACAAAGAGGCGGGCTCCAAGGGCTACGCTGGCGTGTCGGCCAGCTCCGAATACGACGCCAAAATTGCGGTGCTGCGCCAGCTGCTGGCCTGGGAGCGCGACCTGAGCGGGACCGGGCAGGGTTTGTTTGACGACCGCATCTACGTCCTCACGCCCGACGCCGCGATCGTCGAGCTGCCGCAGGGAGCCACCGCGGTGGACTTTGCTTACACCGTGCACACCAGCCTCGGGCACCGCTGCCGGGGCGCCCGGGTTGACGGCGCTATGGTCACGCTGAACACGCCGTTGCAAAACGGGCAGACCGTGGAGATCACGGCAGCGAAAGAGGGCGGCCCTTCGCGCGACTGGCTCAACGCCGATCTTGGCTACCTGGTCAGCCACAGGGCCAAAAGCAAGGTGCGGGCCTGGTTCAACGCGCAGGCCATGGAGGAAACCGTCGCCCGTGGACGCGAGGCCGTGGAAAAGCTGTTGCAGCGCGAGGGCAAAACCGCGCTGAAGCTGGACGATCTTGCCGTCTCCATGGGGCTCACATCGGCTCAGGAGTTGTTTGAGCAAGTCGGCAAAGACGAGCTGTCTGTGCGCGCCATCGAGACCCATCTGCGCCCAGCCGAACCCGCCGCGGCATTGGAAGAGGTGCCTCCCTGGCTGAAGAAGCCGCGCAAACAGCCCAGCCGCTCACCCGGTGGTGTGCTGGTGGTGGGGGTGGACTCGCTCATGACGCAATTGGCCAAGTGCTGCAAACCGGCACCACCCGACGACATCGGCGGCTTCGTGACGCGTGGCAAAGGGGTCAGCATTCACCGGGCCGATTGCACCGATTTCGCGCACTTGCAGCGCAAATCGCCTGACCGAGTGATCGACGTGCAATGGGGCGGATCTGGCAGCACCAGCCGTGGTGAGGGCGCTTATTACCCGGTTGATGTCGCGGTAGAAGCGCTGGACCGTCAAGGCCTGCTGCGCGACATTTCCGATGTGTTCGCCCGCGAAAAAATGAATGTGATTGGTGTGCAGACCCAATCGGTCAAGGGGATCGCCTGGATGACCTTCACCATTGAAGTGGCAGACGCGCGCCAAGTGGCTCGGGCCATGTCGGTGGTGGGCGACGTGCCTGGCGTTCGGGTGGTTCGGCGCAAATGAAGTTGCCGTCTTGAGAAGACGATCGAAACACTGCTATAATTTGAGACTTCGAACGGTTTGTAGGCGCGTAGCTCAGCTGGTTAGAGCACCACCTTGACATGGTGGGGGTCGTTGGTTCGAGTCCAATCGCGCCTACCAAAATGCCCTTGTAATTCATTGAGTTACAAGGGCATTTTGCTTTCTGGGGTTTGGCTAAATCCCCGGTGCTGTTTTTTCACGCGCGATCTGACGTTGTACAGCGCTGAGTGCATGGCCAGCCGGCCCGTTCTCCGGCATCGGGAAAACCCATGAAGCGGTTGTCAGCTTCGGTTTTTAGAATGTGCCGTATCCTTTGCCCCGTCGACGGGCTCTGAACCGTCCCATTCTGAAAGATTTTTCGTGCAAAAAAACAAGGCCGAGGCCGGCTCTTCTCCTGCAGGCGTGGTGCGGGTGATCAAAAAATACCCGAACCGCCGTCTGTACGACACCGACACCTCGTCCTACATCACCTTGGCCGAGGTCAAGTCGTTGGTCATGGACAACGAGCTCTTTGTGGTGCGCGATGCCAAGACCAACGATGACCTGACGCGCAGCATCCTGTTGCAGATCATTCTGGAAGAGGAAACCGCAGGCGTGCCGATCTTTACCGAGCAGGTGCTGGCCAACATCATTCGCTTCTATGGTCATGCCATGCAAGACTTCATGGGGGCGTATCTGGAGAAAAACGTCCAGATATTCATGGACCTGCAGCACAAGATGACCGAGCAGTCCAGCGGCTTGAACCCGGAAGCCTGGAAGCAGTTCATGAATGTGCAGTCGCCCATGATGCAGGGGATGATGGGTACTTACATGGAGCAGTCGCGCACCGCTTTCACGCAAATGCAGGAGCAGATGCAAAAGAACAGCGAACAAATGATGGCTGCCCTGGGTTTGAAGCGGTAGATGGCCGCTGCGCCCTGGCGGCGTGTGCGGTTGCGGGCAGTCTGAGACAATTGGTCCATGAATGAAACTGTTGCCACACCGGGCGCTGCCGCGCCGAAAGTCGGTTTTGTCAGTCTGGGCTGCCCCAAAGCGCTGACCGACTCCGAACTCATCCTGACCCAGCTGAGCGCTGAGGGCTATCAAACCTCCAAAACGTTTGCCGGCGCCGATCTGGTGATCGTCAACACGTGTGGCTTCATTGACGATGCTGTCCGCGAAAGTCTGGACACCATTGGCGAGGCCCTGGCCGAAAATGGCAAGGTGATCGTGACGGGTTGTCTGGGTGCCCGCACCGGCGACGACGGCGATAACCTGGTGCGCAAAATGCACCCCAGTGTGTTGGCCGTCACGGGTCCGCACGCCACGCACGAGGTCATGACGGCGGTGCACCTGCACCTGCCCAAGCCGCATGATCCGTTTGTGGACCTGGTTCCGGCCCAGGGTATCAAGCTGACGCCGCGCCACTACGCCTATTTGAAGATCAGCGAGGGCTGTAACCACCGCTGCACTTTTTGCATCATCCCGTCCATGCGGGGTGATTTGGTGAGTCGGCCCGTTGGCGATGTGCTGACCGAGGCGCGCAAGCTCTTTGAAGCGGGCGTCAAAGAGTTGCTGGTGGTCAGTCAGGACACGTCTGCTTATGGCGTGGACATGCAATACCGCACCGGTTTTTGGGATGGAAAACCGGTCAAAACGCGCATGCTGGACTTGGTGCGTTCCCTGGGCGAGTTGGCCAAGGGCTATGGTGCCTGGGTGCGCTTGCATTACGTGTATCCCTACCCGCATGTGGACGAGATCATTCCGCTCATGGCGGAAGGTTTGTGCCTGCCGTATCTGGATGTGCCCTTGCAACACAGCCACCCCGATGTGCTCAAGCGCATGAAGCGGCCGGCCAGTGGCGAGAAGAACCTGGAGCGCATTGCACGTTGGCGAGAGTTGTGTCCTGAAATCGTGGTTCGCAGCACGTTCATCGCGGGTTTTCCCGGCGAGACCGAGGCGGAGTTTCAACACCTGCTTGATTTTGTGCAGGAGGCGCAGATTGACCGTGCAGGCTGCTTCGCTTTCTCTCCGGTACAGGGGGCTGCCGCCAATGCCTTGGACAACCCGGTTCCCAGCGAAGTCCGTGAAGAGCGCCGAGCACGTTTCATGGCGGTGGCAGAAGCGGTGTCGGCAGAAAAATTGCGTCAGCGCGTGGGCGCGACCATGCAAGTGCTGGTGGATTCGGCCCCAGGTCTGGGTAAAAAAGGTGGCGTGGGCCGCAGTTATGCCGATGCCCCTGAAATTGACGGCCTGGTGCGTTTGCTGCCGCCAGAGAAAATCAGCAAGACGCTGAAAGTAGGGGAGTTCACCAAGGCGCGCATCGTGGCTGCCGAGGGCCATGATCTGCTGGCGGTACCGTTCTGATTGGGGGCTTTGCGCGCTTCACCGGTGTTCTGATGGCTGGCCGTCAGGACACCGCCCTTTATGACGTTTTGCCTTCGACGAGGCAGCCAGATGTCAGGGTTGCTCGGGTTGCTTCATGCCGTTTGCCCAAAGAAAAAGGGCTTGCCAACACGTGTCAGCAAGCCCTCAAATCTTTGGTGCCCAAGAGAGGACTCGAACCTCCACGCCTCTCAGCGCTAGTACCTGAAACTAGTGCGTCTACCAATTCCGCCACCTGGGCATCTCAGGAAGTCTCGAATTATACGGTGATTTTTCCTGTTTTCGAAAGGGTGCTGCAGATTTGGGTGCTTGCACACGTCGCTACACGCTTATTGAGCATTCAGGTTGTTTCGCGAGTGCAAAAGAAAAAGGCTTGCCAACTTTTACGTCGGCAAGCCTTTATGATTATGGTGCCCAAGAGAGGACTCGAACCTCCACGCCTCTCGGCGCTAGTACCTGAAACTAGTGCGTCTACCAATTCCGCCACCTGGGCATCTCAGGAAACCGCTAGTATAGCATTTAAATATTTCCAAAAAAATAGTGAACGAAAAGAACAGCCTGTTGGCCGAATTTGAAGGTGTGGTTTCTGGGCATCGCGATGGACACGGTTTCGTTGTCCGAGACGATGGGCAGGCCGACATCTACCTTCCCTCCAACGAAATGCGTGCCGTCCTGCACAAGGACCGCGTCAAGGCGCGCATCGTGCGCCTTGATCGCAAGGGCCGCCCCGAGGGTCGAGTGACCGAGATTGTTGAACGCTCTAACTCTCCCATCATCGGCCGTCTGTTGCAAGAAAGCGGCGTCTGGCTGGTGGCGCCTGAAGACAAGCGTTACGGCCAGGACGTTTTGATCCCAAAAGGGGCGATTGGCTCTGCCCATGCTGGTCAGGTCGTCGTGGTCGAACTGACCGAACCACCCGCGCTCTATGGGCAGCCGGTGGGTCGCGTGAAAGAAGTGCTCGGTGACATCGACGACCCGGGCATGGAAATTGAAATCGCGGTGCGCAAATACGACGTGCCCCATGAGTTTTCCGACGCCGCGCTCGCCCAGGCGCGCAGCTTGCCCGACCACGTGCGTGCTGCGGACCACTTGCACCGTGTTGATCTGCGCGACGTGCCCCTGGTGACCATCGACGGCGAGGATGCGCGCGACTTTGACGATGCTGTGTACTGCGAACCGGCCAAAGTGGGGCGTGGCAAAGGATGGCGTTTGCTGGTGGCGATTGCGGATGTGAGCCATTACGTGGAAACCGGGTCGGCGATCGACGTGGACGCCTACGACCGTGCTACTTCCGTTTACTTCCCGCGCCGCGTGATCCCCATGCTGCCCGAGAAGCTGTCCAACGGTCTGTGTTCATTGAACCCGGGCGTTGAGCGGCTTTGCATGGTGTGCGACATGCTGGTGAACGCCAAAGGCGAAATCCACGCGTACCAGTTTTATCCGGCTGTGATGTTCAGTCATGCCCGGTTCACCTACACCGAGGTGGCCGCTATTTTGCAAAACACCCGGGGGCCGGAGGCGGCTCAGCGCAAGGCGCTGGTGCCGTACCTGGTGAATCTGCACGATGTCTACCGTGCCTTGTTGGTGGCGCGCCAGGTGCGTGGTGCGGTGGACTTCGAAACGGTGGAAACCCAGATCGTGTGTGACGATTCGGGCCGCATTGAAAAGATCATCCCGCGCACCCGCAACGATGCCCACAAGCTGATTGAAGAAGCCATGCTGGCGGCCAACGTGTGTTCGGCCGACTTCATTGGCGAGGGCAAGCACACCGGACTCTTCCGGGTGCACGAAGGTCCCACGCCCGAGAAGCAGGACATTCTGCGCAACTATCTTAAGGCGATGGGTGTAACGCAGACCATCAGCGACAACCCGCACCCGTCGGAGTTTCAGAAGATCGCGAGTGCCACCAAAGACCGCCCCGAGTCTCAGCAGATTCACACCATGTTGCTGCGTTCCATGCAGCAGGCCATCTACACGCCGCTCAACCAGGGCCACTTTGGCTTGGCCTTTGACGCGTACACCCACTTCACCAGCCCGATCCGGCGCTATCCTGACTTGTTGGTGCACCGCGTCATCAAGGCCATCTTGGCGGGTAAGCGCTACCAGTTGCCGGTGTTGCCGACCCCGGGTGAAGCTCATGCCAAGTTGAGCAAGCGCCTGGCCAGCCGTGTCAAGCCGCCGGTGGCGGGCGAGCCGGTGAAAAAGCCTTCGGTCGATACGCTGGCGTGGCAAGCAGCCGGGTTGCATTGCAGCGCAAACGAACGCCGTGCAGACGAGGCCAGCCGCGATGTGGAAGCCTGGCTCAAGTGCAAGTACATGCGCGAGCATCTGGGCGAAGAGTTCAGCGGCGTGGTGACGTCGGTGACGAGCTTCGGCCTGTTTGTCACGCTGGACGTGATGTATGTCGAAGGCTTGGTGCACATCACCGAGCTCGGTGGTGAGTACTTCCGGTTCGACGAAGCGCGCCAGGAGTTGCGTGGGGAACGCACTGGTATCCGCTATGCACTGGGTTCGCGGGTGCAGGTGCAGGTCAGCCGCGTGGATTTGGATGGGCGCCGTATCGACTTCCGTTTGGTCACCGACAACGACGACGTGGTGTTGCGTGCCCTGCGCGACAAGACCGGACAGTCCGACGCGGGCGAGCCGGGTGCAGGCCGCTCAAGCAAGCCCCGCCGTGGTGGCAACAACGAATCTACTGCGCCAGGGCGAACAGGTGCCGCCAAATTGCCTCCCGCCTTGGAGGTGAAAGCTTCGGTGCGCAAAGCGGCGGGCAAAAAAGCGGAACGCAGCGGCTCCCGGTCGGCGTCTGGCAAGCCCCGCAAGAGCCGCCGCTAGGTGCCCGGCGAGAAGCATGGAAAGCGTCACCACACCGCCTCGCAAGCGCCGCATTTCCAAGGACGACAAGGCGGCCGGAGCACCCAGCGCATCCGTGGGGCTTGATCCACCGGCTGCGGCACCGCGCCGCAAAAAGACCCAAGCGCTCACCGAGCGCCCGCTGCGCATAGGGGTGTCGGCACGCCTGCTGTATCAGGTGCCGTCGGAGCTCGGTTTTCGCAACAAGAGCTTGCAATACATCGAGCAATCCTTGGCCCACTGGATCATGGAACATGGCGCCGTCGCGTTCATGGTGCCCGCCGTCGCACACGACAGCAAACACGCGGCGCGACACCTCAAGGTCGACCATGTGGTGCAGGAGCTGGATGCACTGGTGCTTCAAGGCGGTGCGGATGTGGCGCCGCAGACCTACGGCGAGACGCCGATTGACCCGCGCTGGCAGGGCGACGTGGTGCGCGACCGATACGAACTGAGCCTGCTGCGCGCCTTTCTCGCGCAAAAAAAGCCCGTGCTGGGCGTGTGCCGTGGGGCGCAGTTGCTGAATGTGGCGTTTGGTGGCACCTTGTACCAGGACATCGCGACCCAGTGCCTCGCAGCGCATCCGCATGTGGACACCGAGCTGTACGATCAGTTGGAGCACGATGTGACGTTTCTGCAAGGCAGCGCACTGACGGCGTTGTACCCCACCTCGTCGCAGTTGCGCGTTACCAGCATCCACCACCAGGCGGTTGCTGTCTTGGGAAAAGGTGTGGAGGTAGAAGCCGTTTCCACGCTGGATGGGCTGGTGGAAGCCATACGCTGGACCGGTGATGCCTATGCACGGGGCGTGCAATGGCACCCGGAGTTTCACCACGACCGACATGCGCTGGCCGACAGTTCGCCCATCATGCTGGACTTTCTTCAGGCTTCGCGGGCCGCGGCCCTGGAGCGTTTGGCCGCAGGGCTGGAGCCCGATCCCCGGGTGCCCCGGGCACCCTTGCTGCTGGTGGGGGCCTAAATACCCGTTTTCTGCCCTGAAGCGCACCCTCTAAACTCGGGGTGGTCTGTTCGCTGGCGCGCTCAAGCGCCAGATGTCCTTTTTTGAATCCCCACAGGAACCTGCATGCGCGTTGTTTTTTTCCTGCTCGATACCTTCTTTTTTTTCCTGGTCGCGGCGGCGCTGTTGCGTGCCTGGATGAACCACCATCGCATCCACATGTCGGCCCAGCCGGGTCGTCTGGTGATTGCTGTGACCGATTGGCTGGTCGCGCCAGTGCGCCGTATTCTGCCGCGCAGCCTGGCACAAAGCCGCATGGACTGGGGCAGCCTGATGGCTGCGGTGCTGTTTGCCCTGGCTTACGGCGGCTTGTGGTTGATGCTGGCCGCCACACTCACGCCGGTAGAGGCTTCGCCAGCCGCGATGCTGCTGGCCATTCCCACCCTGGCGATCAAACTTCTGCTGCGCACCTTGCTGCAGGGTCTGATGATGCTCTTGCTGGCCTACGCCGTGTTGTCGTGGGTGCAGCCGCACTCGCCGGTGCTGGGCACTTTGGACCGTCTTTGTGCGCCCGTGCTGCGGCCGGTGCGCCGCATCGTGCCCACGGTGGGCGGGGTGGACCTGTCCGTGCTGGTGTTGATCATCGTCATGCAGGTCGGCTTGATGTTGCTCGGCTGAGCCAGATACCCAAGCCCATAAGGCTCGCAAACGCTTGCCCGGCCTGAGCGAACAGATGGCGGTTACCCGATCGGGTGCACCCGGTCAGCCAGCCGGCTGGCTGTGAGTGTCTTTATGACGCCCCCTTCAGCGCCCAAAAAATCTGTGGCCACAGGCCATTGGTCCGCCAGCCAGCCGTGCTGAAACACCGCGTGGGCCAGTCGCTCGTGCTGTTGCTCGGGTGTCAATCCGGGCTGTGCCAGGGCACTGCCCAGCATACCTGCGAGCACATCACCCGTGCCGGCAGTGGCCAGCCCTGCGTTGCCCGTGGGGTTGATCCGCGGAATCTGCTTCGGCGCGGTGATGACGGTGCCTGAGCCTTTGAGCACGCACACGGCGTTGAAGCGCTCGCTCAGGGTCTGGGCTGCAGTCAGGCGGTCCGCCATCACGTCCGCGGTGCTGCAGCACAGCAGCCGTGCAGCTTCCAGTGGGTGTGGTGTGAGGACGGTGGACCAGCCTCGATCACTGCGTTCGCTCAGCAGCGCCTGAAGCGTTGTGTCGTTGGCGACGGCATTCAATGCATCAGCATCGAGCACGAGGGTGTGGGCGCCAGAAAGAATATGGGGCAATACCGTGGCCACGGATGACCCACCGCCGCACCCGCAAACCACAGACGCATGGGTCAGCAAGGGGCTGTCCAGCAGCGTCTTGACGTTGCGAAACATCAACTCGGGACTCGAAGGGTCCCAACGCACGGCGTTTGTTGCCGCGGGCGGGTGGGCTTCCAGCAGTCCCACATACACGCGGCCGGCACCTGCGTGCAGGGCCGCGCGAGCAGCCAATACGGCGGCTCCGGTCATGCCCGATCCGTGGGCTGCAATGTCTTGTCCGCCCACGACCACCACGTCACCGAAGCTCCCTTTGTGGCTTGCGTGCGATCGTTTTGACTGGAGTCGCGCAGGGTCTGCCCAGCCGTTGAGACGTGCGCAAGGTGGGTGGTGATCCGATGACGTGACCTGCAAATCATCAAACCAGACCCGACCAGCAGCATCCCGTCCATCGGCGGTGAACAGGCCGGGTTTTAGCGCGAGCAGCGCCAGCGTGTGGCGGCTGCCAGCCGCTCCCAGGACTGCACGGCTCAATGGCATCCAGGTGCCGGTGTCGGCGTTCAGGCCGCTGGGGACATCCACGCAGAGCACTGTTTTTGGGGTGCCGCGCAAAAGCTCTACCCATCGCTCAGCCAGTCCCTCGGGCGCCCGTGAAAGACCGATGCCGAATACCGCGTCAATCGCGAGGTCGTAATCTTCGGGCGGATGCGCGGCAAAGCACACGCCAGCGGCTTGCGCCTGGCGCAGGGCTTGTGCGGCGTCTGGAGGTAGCGATCGGTCTTTGGAGGATGGGCCAGCCCAGTGGGTGACCACCACCCGTGTCGAGCTGCCGCTCGACCGCGCCCATTGGTGCAGGTGGGTTGCCGCAATCAAGCCGTCGCCACCGTTGTTGCCCGGTCCGCAGGCGACCCAGATGCAGCGGGCGTGGGGTTCCAGTGCGCACGCCAGCCGCGCCACGGCCAAGCCCGCGCGGGCCATCAACTGGTGCGGAGGCAGGCGCGCGGCTACCTGTAGCTCCATAGCCCGGGTGGCCTCAACGCTGTAAAGCGCGTCGGTGCAGGCCGCGTTAACCGGTCGCATGTGCGTAACTGAGCCTGTGATCAGGCCGCCGGAATACGCAGCACCTGGCCAGGGTAAATCTTGTCGGGGTGGGTCAACATGGGCTTGTTGGCCTCAAAAATCTGAGGGTATTTGTTGGGCGTGCCGTAAAAGGCTTTGCTGATCTTGGACAAGTTGTCGCCCTTGACCACGGTGTACATCTGCGACTCGGGTTCTGGGGTGGCCACGGTCATCAAGTCGTTGACCTGGGTGACGCTGGCGACGTTGCCGCAGCACAGCACCACTTTTTCACGCGTGGCCTGATCGGGCGCGATGCCGGCTACCGTGACCGTTGCGCTGGCGGGGTCAAAGCCAACGTCGAGCGCCTCGATCTTCAACCCCATGCTGTTGATGTACGTGGCGATGGCCTGGGCGGCCGTCTGGCCTAGCGCGGCAATCTGCTCTGGGCTGGGCGCCGTGGCGGCGGGTGCAGCGGCCTCCGCTTTGCCAATGCCGAAGAGTTTTTCGCCGGCTTCCTTGATAAAACTGAACATGCCCATGGTGTTGCTCCTTGTGTTGGCTGTGGAAATTGAAGAAACACATCGTGCTGCCTGACGCGACCCCGGTCAAGCCGGTGTGTGTCATTTCGCGCCCATCATGTGCCTTGTGTGTTCACTGCTGCGCAGTCCGCCATGCGCATGAGGGCATTTCACCACGGGCCAACACTCGCGCGTACCCTTTGCGGTGGGCTGGTTGCGTCAAAGCCCGAAGCGTGCGGGGCTGTAGTCCGCCCCATCTATGTCGGGCTTCGTGCCACGTATTTGGTCGGCCAAGATACGCGCGCTGCCGCAGGCCATGGACCATCCGCTGTTGCCGTGCCCCAGGTTGACCCATACGCCGGGCAGTTGGGTCGGCCCCAGCACGGGGAGTCCGTCGGGCACACAGGCTTGCGCGCCATGCCATTCTTGCGCGCTGCCGCGGGTGTCTGCCATGCGGGCGGCGCCTGGGTACCAATCGGACAGCACTTGGTAAAGGCGTTTCAATTCGCTGGCCGACTTGGCTCCAGCAGAACGCCCAAATTGTTGGCCACCACAAACCCGGACCCGTTGACCCAGTCTCGAAATGGATATCTGTTGGTGTGCATCCAGCACCGCTGACAGGGGCGCGTCCAAGGGTTCGCGAACCGCTGCACTGACCGAGTGTCCAAACACAGGCAGCATAGGCAGTCGCAGACCCAGTGGCCGCAACAGGGCAGCGCCCGCCGCGCCGGCGCACAAAACGGCTCCGTCGAAGTGCACGGTTTCGCTGTTGCCAGCCCCGGTCTGGGTCGGCGATAGGGTCAGCTTGACACCCATTGCCTGGCCGGGCTCCACAGCCACGCGGTCAAGAGTGGCTCCAAACTCAAACTCGCACCCCAGCTTTTGCGCTTCGGTCTTCAGCTGCAGCGCAAACTGGCGGCAATTGGCCGAAGCCTCTCCTGTGATCTCCAGCGCGGCATGCAGAGCGGTGCCGGCATTCAGTGCTGGCTCACGCAGGCGGGCTTCATCGGCAGAGAGCACCCGGCCTTTCCAGCCCATGTCGGCCATGACTCTCAGGGGTTCCTGTGCGTTTGCCTGGTCTTGTTCTGTGCGCCAGAGCACGAGCATGCCGTCGGTCCTGTCGTAATCCAGTTGCAAGGCGCCGGTCAAAGTTTGGAGGCGTTCGTGGCTGTAGTGGGTCAACCGAAGAACACCCTGCAGCAGCTTCGTGTGGCGCTCGGCTTTGCCGGCGCGCAGCCATTGCCAAAGCCAAGGCCATTCCTTGCCGCGCGGCCAACTGCCCAGCTGCAGGGCGCTGCCGGGGTTTGCCCAGGGCATCAGAGCGCCCAGACCGCGGCCATTTACTCCCCCAAACGCATTCCAGCCGGGCGCCAGCAGGCTGCCGCTGGCGAAACTGCTTTCTTCGGCGGCGGTGTTGCGCCGCTCAAACACGGTCACCTCGTGCCCGTCCAGCGCCAGTTCATAGGCTGTAGTGATGCCCACAATGCCCGATCCAACGACGGCGAGCTTCAAGAGGATCTCCCGCTGGCTTGGGCGCATGGCGCGGTGAAGGCTGAAATGGCGCTGTGGGTGCGCTGCGAGCAGTTGCGGGGCATGAAGGTCGCTGAAACGTCCTCCAGCGCACGGAAGCGGGCGCCGGAGTGGGTGTTGATGGGTAGTTTCCCGTGCGGCTGCTATAATCGATTGGCTGTGCGGCGGGCTGCCTCACCACGGATGTGGTCGGGGGCCTTAAAAGCAGCAAAGCCAATCGCAAACCAGCCCAACCGGGTGTTGCCTTGGAAGTGAAAGCGCACAAGCGCTGCGCAACCAGGTGATCGGGGCTGGATTTTAGTCTTAACCTCTGGAAAGAAATCTTATGTCTATCTCCATGCGCGAAATGCTGGAAGCCGGTGTCCACTTCGGTCACCAAACCCGCTTCTGGAACCCCAAGATGGCTCCGTACATCTTCGGTCACCGCAACAAAATCCACATCGTCAACCTCGAAAAGACGTTGCCGTTGTTTGAAGATGCCGCCAAGTTTGTGCGTCAGCTGACCGCCAACCGCGGCACCATCCTGATGGTGGGTACCAAGCGCCAGTCGCGCGACATCGTGGCGCAAGAAGCCCGTCGTGCTGGTGTGCCGTTTGTGGATCAGCGTTGGCTCGGCGGCATGCTGACCAACTTCAAGACGGTCAAGACCTCGATCAAGCGTCTGAAAGAGATGCAGGCTCAAAAAGAGGCCGGTCTGGACAGCATGTCCAAAAAAGAGCAGCTGACCTTCTCCCGTGAGATGGAAAAGCTGGAAAAAGACATCGGTGGCATTCAGGACATGGCTGCACTGCCCGATGCCATTTTTGTGATCGACGTTGGTTTCCACAAAATCGCCGTGCTCGAAGCCCAAAAGCTGGGTATCCCGCTGGTTGGCGTGGTGGACACCAACCACTCGCCCGTGGGCATCGACTACGTCATCCCTGGCAACGACGACTCGGCCCGTGCCGTGGCGCTCTACGCCCGTGGCATTGCTGACGCCATCCTTGAAGGTCGCAACAGCGCTGTGAATGACCTCGTGAAAACCGTGGTGGCTGAAGGCAACGACGAGTTCGTGGAAGTCAAGGAAGACGCAGCCGCCTGATTGCTGCTCTTTCGAGAAAGAGGGGCTCATGGGCCCCTTTTTCACAAGTCAACTGGATCAATTGAATGATGTGTGCCGCCTGCTGAGGCGGTGCGATCAACGGAGAACTGAAAAATGGCAATTACTGCAAGCATGGTCGCTGAACTGCGTGCCAAGACCGACGCGCCGATGATGGAGTGCAAAAAAGCGCTGACCGAAGCCGACGGCGACATGGCGAAGGCCGAAGAGTTGTTGCGTGTCAAGCTGGGCACCAAGGCTGGCAAGGCCGCTAGCCGCGTGACGGCTGAAGGTGTGGTCACCAGCTTCATCGAAGGCACCACGGGTGCCATGGTGGAAGTCAATTGCGAAACCGACTTTGTGACCAAGAACGACAGCTTCCTGGCATTGGCAAACGCTGCGGCAAAGCTGGTGGCTGAGCACAATCCTGCCGATCTGACCGCCTTGGGCGAACTGCCCTACAGCCAGGACGGTTTCGGCCCCACCCTGGAAGAAGTGCGCAAGGGCCTGATTGGCAAGATTGGCGAGAACATGAGCTTCCGCCGTTTCAAGCGCTACAGCGGTGCGGGCAAAGTGGCTGGCTACTTGCACGGCACCCGCATTGGCGTGCTGGTCGAGTTTGACGGCGAAGAAGTGCCTGCCAAAGATACGGCGATGCACATCGCCGCCATGAAGCCCGTGGCGCTGACCAGCGCAGACGTGCCTGCCGAGTACATCGAGCGCGAGCGCTCGGTGGCCACGGCCAAGGCCGACGAAGCCAACAAAGAGCTGGTGGCGGCGGGCAAGCCCGCCCAGAGCGACGAAATCGTGGCCAAGCGCATCGATGGCGCGGTACAAAAGTACCTCAAGGAAGTTTCCTTGTTCAACCAGCCTTTCGTGAAAAACGACAAGCAGACCGTTGAGCAGATGCTCAAGGCAGCCGGCACCACGGTGAAGGGTTTCACTCTGTATGTGGTGGGTGAGGGCATTGAGAAAAAAGTGGACGATTTCGCCGCTGAAGTTGCAGCCCAGGTGGCAGCAGCCAAAGGCGCCTGACTCCCGACGGGGCTTGCCCGTGCCCCTGCTGAGAAGATACAACGGGCCGCAAGGCCCGTTCTCTTGTGGGGTGCAGGCTTTCAGCCTTGGTCCACATGGCGCCAGTGCCGAACGGTGCTTGCTTCGCTACACTTATCGGCTGAACGTTTTATTTTTGCCTTCGAGAAAGTTGTTTCATGCCTGCCTATAAACGGATCCTGCTGAAGTTGTCGGGCGAAGCCCTGATGGGCGACGACGCCTTTGGTATCAACCGGGCCACCATCGTTCGCATGGTGGAAGAAATCGCTGAAGTCACCCGCCTCGGTGTTCAGGTGGCCATCGTGATCGGTGGCGGCAACATTTTTCGTGGTGTGGCGGGCGGCTCGGTCGGTATGGACCGTGCCACGGCCGATTACATGGGCATGTTGGCCACGGTGATGAACTCTCTGGCCTTGGCCGACACCATGGACAAAGCGGGTCTGGTGGCGCGTGTGATGTCCGCCATTTCTATTGAACAGGTGGTGGAGCCTTATGTCCGCCCCAAGGCCTTGCAGTATCTGGAAGAAGGCAAGGTTGTGGTGTTTGCGGCAGGGACCGGCAACCCGTTTTTCACCACCGACACGGCTGCCGCCCTGCGCGGTGCCGAAATTGGTGCGGAAATTGTGCTGAAGGCCACCAAGGTGGACGGTGTTTACAGCGCCGATCCCAACAAAGACCCGCTGGCGACACGCTACGCCAGCCTTTCTTTTGACGAAGCCATGTCCAAAAACTTGCAGGTGATGGACGCCACAGCGTTCGCGCTGTGCCGCGACCAGAAGCTGCCCGTGAAAGTGTTCTCGATCTTCAAGCCGGGCGCTTTGCGCAATGTGGTGCTGGGTGGGGACGAAGGCACGCTGGTTCACGTTTGATGCCCTGCAGGCATCGCCAATTCAAGACGCAGTGAGGAGTATTCATGAGTACCGCCGAAATTCGCCAGACCGCTGAGCACAAGATGCAGCAGTCGCTGGAAGCGCTGAAAAACAGCCTGTCCAGAGTCCGTACCGGACGACCCAACCCGCAGCTGCTCGACACGGTGCACGTCGACTACTACGGTTCCATGTTGCCGCTGTCCCAGGTGGCCAACTTGTCGCTGTTGGACGCGCGCACCATTGGCGTGGCCCCGTGGGAGAAGAGCATGGGCGCGAAGATTGAAAAGGCGATTCGGGAGTCTGACCTGGGTCTGAACCCCTCCAGCCAGGGAGACATGATTCGCGTACCTATGCCGCCCATGACCGAAGAGCGCCGCAAGGAATTGACCAAGGTGGTGCGTACCGACGGCGAAGCGGCCAAGATCGCCATTCGCAATTTGCGCCGCGACGCGAACGAGTCGGTCAAGAAGCTGGTCAAAGACAAGCTCGCATCGGAAGACGACGAGCGCCGTTCGCAGGACGATGTGCAGAAGCTCACCGACCGCATGATCAACGAGGTCGACCGGTTGGTGGCCGCCAAAGAGCAGGACATCATGGAGGTCTGAGACCCCCGGTTTTTTCCATCAACACCCGCACGTCGACCACACCATCCCTTCATGGCTGAACCCTTTTTGCCTCTTTGCCCGCCGCCCACCGGGATGCCGCACCATGTGGCGGTGGTCATGGACGGCAATGGGCGGTGGGCGCAAAAACGTTGGCTGCCCCGTGCCGCAGGCCACAAGCATGGCGTGGAGGCTTTGCGCAAGACGGTGCAGGCGTGTATCGAGCGCGGCATTCCCGTGCTGACGGTGTTCGCGTTTTCGTCGGAAAACTGGAAGCGACCTGCGGAAGAGGTGACCGGCCTGATGGAGCTGTTGGTCATGGCGCTCTCGCGCGAGGTACCCAGCTTGAAGAAGCACGGTGTCCGGCTGTATTTTCCCGGCGACCGCAGCCAGCTTTCCGTGCGTGTCGTGCAAGGTCTGGAAGCGGCCGAGGCTGACACGGCGGACAACAACCGTCTGGCGCTCAATGTGTGTTTCAACTACGGTGGCCGCTGGGACGTGGTGCAGGCTGCCCGCCGGCTGGCCCAAGCCGGGCGCGAAATTACCGAGCAGAGCATGTCTGAGGTCACTGCGCTGTCCCATGTGGGCGATCCTGACCTGTTGATCCGCACCGGGGGTGAGTTGCGCATCAGCAACTTCCTCCTCTGGCAGTCTGCGTACACCGAGCTGTATTTCACCGACTGCCTTTGGCCCGAATTTGATGCAGCCGAGCTGGACAAGGCATTGACCGATTTCGCAGGCCGCCAGCGCCGCTTTGGGCAGACGGCCGAACAAAGCGCCGCGGTGGCAGCACCGGAGCAGCGGCATGCTTAAGCAGCGCGTCATCACCGCGCTGCTGCTCCTGGCGGTCTTGCTGCCCGCTTTGTTTTATGACGCCATTGAGCCTTTTGCCCTGTTGGCTTTGCTGATGATCGTGGCCGCCGGCTGGGAATGGGCCCGGCTGAACGGTTGCCGCTCTGCCAAGGCTGTGTCGCTGGGGGTTGGATTGGGTCTCGCGCTGGCCGCTTTTTGGGTTGCCGGCGGGCTGGCCGTGTCGTGGCGCCCGTTGTGGTTGGCGGTAGGTGGGCTCTGGACCGTGCTGGCGTTGGTCATGCTGAGGCGTGGTGTGCCCGGCTGGGGGCGCTGGCCTGTTGCGCTGAGGCTCTGGATTGGTCTTTTCCTGCTGGCCTGTGCTTGGCTTGCGCTGGTGCAGGCGCGCCTGATCGGGCTCGAATTTTTGCTCTCCGTGCTCGTGCTGGTCTGGATGGCCGACATTGCCGCCTACTTCGGCGGCAAAGCGATGGGACGTCGCAAACTGGCGCCCACCATCAGCCCCGGCAAAAGCTGGGAGGGTGCGGTGAGCGGTGTGCTCGGTGTGTTTTTGCTGGCAGCTGGCTGGCTCTACGCCGATGCCCAGGGGCTGGGTGATAGCGGCAGTCTGTACGCGCTGCTCTGGGCCAATGGCACCTGGCTGGCGGCGCTCGCCTTGTTGTTTTTGGTGGCCATGGGTGTGGTGGGCGATCTGGTGGAGTCTTTGGTCAAGCGCAGTGCGGGGGTTAAAGACTCCAGTCAACTGCTGCCCGGCCATGGGGGCGTGCTGGACCGTGTGGATGCCTTGTTGCCCGTGTTGCCGCTGGCCATGATGCTGGCAACGCTCTGAGCGGCTGAGCGTCCTTCGCTCATGCCCGCTCGCCATTTCCAGACCCACTTGCTCGGCCTTGCCAATGCGCGCCTTGACCAGGTGTGCTTGGAGGCGTTGCTCAGGCCCGCCCGAAAATTTTTCTACCTCTGATGCCATGACCACCATGCAATTTGTCACCATTTTGGGCTCAACCGGTTCGATAGGAACCAGCACGCTCGACGTGCTGGCTCGCCACCCGGAACGCTACAAGGTGTTTGCGCTGACGGCGGCCACGCAGGTGGAGCTCTTGCTGGCGCAATGCCAGCAGTTTTCGCCCCGATTCGCTGTGATGACCAGCGCCGACCATGCCCAGCAACTTGAGCGCCGCGTGCGCGAGCTCGGCCTGGCCGTTGAGGTTTTGGCTGGGCCACAGGCGTTGTGCGACGTCAGCACCGATGCGGCGGTGGATGCCGTGATGGGTGCGATCGTGGGTGCTGCGGGCCTGGCGCCCTGCCTGGCTGCGGCCCGCGCGGGCAAAAAGCTGATGCTGGCCAACAAGGAGGCGCTGGTGGTGGGCGGCGATCTGTTCATGGACGCTGTTCGCACCGGCGGCGCCACCCTGCTGCCCATTGACAGCGAGCATTCGGCCATTTTCCAGTCGTTGCCGGAAGACCCGACGGCATGGGCTCGCCGTGTGCAGAAGATTGTGCTGACGGCCTCGGGCGGGCCGTTTCGCACACGCGATCCAGCCACGCTGGCCGCGGTGACCCCCGCGGAAGCCTGCGCCCACCCGAACTGGGTCATGGGCCGCAAAATTTCCGTGGACTCCGCGACCATGATGAACAAGGCGCTGGAGGTGATCGAGGCGCGTTACCTGTTCGGCCTGGCACCCGCACAAATTGAGGTGGTGATCCATCCGCAAAGCGTGATCCATTCGATGGTGCAGTACACCGATTCGTCCGTGGTCGCGCAACTGGGCACACCCGACATGCGCGTGCCCATTGCTTACGGGCTTTCATGGCCGGAACGCATGGCCTCGGGTGCGGCCTCCTTGGATTTTTCCAATCTGGCTGCGCTGACCTTCGAAAAACCCGATAAGGAGCGCTTCCCGGGTCTTCAACTCGCCTGGGATGCCTTGGCCGGGCCCACAGGCACCACGGCGGTGCTGAACGCAGCCAATGAAGTCGCGGTGGCGGCTTTTCTTGATGGTCGTTTGCGTTTCGACCAGATCCACACGGTTAACCATGCAACTTTGCAGGCCGTGGTGCCCTCCAAACCGCAGTCGCTGGACGACTTGCTGGCCATTGATGCCGAGGCCCGGTCGAGGGCCGGCTTGATGGTGCAGCAGCTTCCCGCTTGATTCGACGCAGGGCTTAACCCCACTGCGCTCGGTCTGTTCCCCGTTCATCTGGTCATTGAGGTCTCATGCTCACTCTGGTCGCTTTTGTTCTCGCCTTGGGTTTGCTGATCGCTGTTCACGAGTATGGCCATTACCGCGTGGCGGTGGCCTGCGGCGTCAAGGTCTTGCGCTTCTCCATCGGCTTTGGAAAGCCCTTGTTGACCTGGCGCCGCAAAGGCAGCCCCACCGAGTTTGTGTTGTGCGCGTTGCCCTTGGGCGGCTATGTGCGCATGCTGGACGAGCGCGAAGCCCCGGTGGACCCGGCTGAAAAGCACCTCGCGTTCAACACCCAGCCGCTGCGCTCCCGGGCGGCCATTGTGGCCGCTGGTCCGGCGGCTAATCTCTTGCTGGCGGTCGCTCTATACGCACTGGTGAACTGGACGGGTGTTGAAGAGCCCAAACCAGTGTTGGCCAGCCCCGCAGCGTCTTCTCTGGCCGAGCGCGCAGGCTTGGTGGGCGGCGAGTGGGTGTCGCAAGCGGCTGCGGCAGACGCCGAGCCCACGCCGGTTGCTTCTTTTGAAGACTTGCGCTGGCGCCTGACGCAGGCCGCACTGTCGGGTGACAACATGACCCTGTGGGTGGCGGGCGAAGAGGGCGGTAGCGCCCGGCCCGTGACCCTGGCGCTGAGCGAGATGGATGTGCGTGAAGCCGATGCGAGTCTGTTCCAGCGCATTGGCATCCTCGGGCCGTGGACCGCCCCCGTGGTGGGCGACGTGATGGAGGGGGGGGCCGCTGCCGCCGCCGGGTTGCGATCGGGCGATGTTGTTCAAAGCGTTGATGGCCTGCCCGTCAGTGATGGTCAGCGCTTGCGCGGCCTCATCCGTGCGGCTGTAGGCCCTGCGGGCCAAGGCATTGAGCAGCAGTGGGTGGTGGATCGCAACGGCCAGCGTCAGGCGTTGTTGGTGAAACCCGTTCCCGAGCAACAGGCGGGCGCCTGGGTTGGGCGGGTGGGTGCGTACATCGGTGCAGCGCCCGCCATGACCACCGTGCGGTTTGGCGTGCTGGACGGGTTCACCCAGGGCGTGGTTCGCACGGCCGAGGTGTCATGGCTCACGCTCAAAATGATGGGGCGCATGGTGATTGGCGAAGCGTCGATCAAAAACCTCAGCGGTCCGTTGACGATTGCCGACTACGCGGGCAAATCGGCCAGCCTTGGTATCACTTCTTACCTGCTGTTTCTCGCGCTGATCAGCGTCAGTCTGGGGGTGCTCAACCTGCTGCCGCTACCGGTCTTGGACGGTGGACACCTGATGTATTATCTTTGGGAAGGTCTCACTGGCCGCAGCGTGTCCGACGTCTGGATGGAGCGGCTGCAGCGCGGGGGTGTCGTGATCCTGATGGCGATGATGGCCATTGCCTTGTTCAATGATGTGGCCCGTTTGGCTGGCTGAACTCTTCTTTTCATGAAAAATAAAATTTTCGGTCTGCGTGGCCTGACGCTCTCAGCGCTCGCGGCTTCGTTGTTGACGGCCTTGCCCGCTTGGGCCGTTGAGCCTTTCACGTTGCGCGACATCCGTGTGGAGGGGTTGCAGCGCGTGGAGCCTGGCACCGTGTTCGCTTCGCTGCCGTTTCGCATTGGTGAGCAGTACAACGACGACAAGGGTTCCACGGCGATCCGCTCGCTCTTCGGCCTCGGTTTGTTCAGCGACGTGCGGCTGCAGGTCAACGGCGACGTGTTGGTGGTGATCGTCGAAGAGCGCCCGACCGTGGCCGACGTGAGTTTCACCGGCATCAAAGAGTTTGATGCCGAGGTGCTGAAGAAAGCGCTGCGCGACGTCGGCCTGACCGAAGGGCGCCCATTTGACAAGGCATTGGCCGACCGCGCAGAGCAAGAACTCAAGCGGCAGTACATCAACCGCAGCATGTACGCCGCGCAGGTGGTCACCACCGTGACGCCGGGTGAGCGCAACCGCATCAACCTCAATTTCAACGTGATCGAAGGCGACGTGGCCAAGATCAAGGACATACGCATTGTGGGCAGCCAGGCGTTTCCAGAGTCCATGCTGCGTGGCCTGTTTGACCTGGATACCGGTGGCTGGTTGAGCTGGTACACCAAGTCCGACCGCTACTCGCGTGCCAAGCTCAACGCCGACTTGGAAAACCTGCGCTCTTATTACCTCACCCGCGGTTTTCTGGAATTCCGGATCGATTCCACCCAGGTAGCCATTGCGCCTGGCAAGGACGATATGGCCATCACCATCAACATCACAGAGGGCAACCGGTACGTGGTGTCTTCGGTGGAGCTGGAAGGTGAATACCTGGGCAAGGAAAACGAGTTCAAGACCCTGGTGAGACTGCGCGCGGGTGAGCCCTACAACGTGGAAGACGTGTCGCGCACGGTGAAAGCGTTCACCGATTATTTTGGTGCTTTTGGCTATGCTTTTGCCCAAGTGGAAGCCACGCCCGAGATTGACCGCGTCAACAACCGCGTGGCGTTTGTCTTGCGCGCACAGCCCGCGCGGCGTGTGTACGTGCGGCGCATCAACGTAGAAGGCAACAACCGCACCCGGGACGAAGTGATTCGTCGGGAGTTTCGCCAGCTGGAATCGGCTTGGTACGACAGCGACCGCATCCGCCTGTCGCGTGACCGGGTGGACCGCCTGGGCTACTTTACCGAAGTCGGCATCGACACGCAGCAGGTACCGGGTGTCCCTGATCAGGTGGACCTGACCATCTCGGTGGTTGAGAAGCCCACGGGTAACCTGACACTGGGTGCTGGTTATTCCCAGGCGGACAAGCTCTCCTTGGTGGCCGGTATCAAACAGGAAAACGTGTTTGGCACTGGTAACTACCTGGGCCTGGACCTGAACACCAGCGAGTTCAATCGCCAGTTCGTGCTGAGCACCACCAACCCGTATTTCACGCCCGACGGCATTTCACGCACCTTTGACCTGTACTACAAAACCACAACGCCGTACACCGAGCAGGGCGGTGACTACCGCCTCGTCACGCCCGGCGTGAGCGTGCGTTTTGGTGTGCCGTTCACCGAACAGGACACGGTGTTTTTTGGCGTAGGTGCCGAGCAGACGCGCATTGAGTCCGGTACCGGACTGCCAGAGGCCTACCAGGATTACGCCAATACATTCGGCTCAAGCAGTACGTCGGTGCCGCTGACCATCGGCTGGGCGCGTGACGGCCGAGACAGTGCCCTGGTACCCAGCGAAGGTCGGTTGCAGCGCCTGAACACCGAGCTGGGTGTGGCGGGTGATACCCGTTACATCAAGGCCAGTTACCAGTTTCAACAATACATTCCGCTGAGCAAGCAGTACACGCTGGCCTTCAACACCGAACTGGGCTATGGCAAGGGCCTGGGCGGTCGCGACTACCCGGTGTTCAAGAACTTCTTTGGTGGCGGCCTGGGTTCGGTGCGGGGCTTCGAGCAGGGCACGCTGGGTCCGACTTCCAAGATAATCGATTCGGATGAGCTGGTGAATATTGGTGGCAACCGCAATGTGGTGCTCAACGCCGAGTTCATTACGCCGTTCCCCGGGGCTGGCAACGACCGCACCCTGCGCCTGTTTGGCTTCATGGACGTGGGCAATGTGTATGGCCCTGGCGAAAAATTGTCGGCCTCCGACTTGCGGGCGTCCGTTGGCGTGGGTCTGAGCTGGATCTCGCCCATCGGTCCCCTGCGCTTCGCTTATGCGAGCCCTATTCGCAAGCAGCCACAAGATAAAATTCAAAAATTCCAGTTTCAAATCGGAACCTCCTTTTAATGAAGACCCTTTCTCGCATGTTCAACCGCCACGTCCTCCTCGCAGCCGCTTTTGGTCTGGCCACCGCGGCCGCTATGGCCCAGGATTTCAGGGTCGGTTTCGTGAACACCGACCGTATTTTTCGCGAAGCCAATTTGGCGAAAGCGGCGCAAACCAAGCTGGAACAAGAGTTCTCGCGCCGGGAGAAAGAAATCCAGACGCTGGCATCTCAGCTCAAGAGCGCTTCGGAAAAGTTTGAGCGGGAGGCACCGACGCTGGCTGAAGCCCAGCGCGTGATCCGCCAGCGCCAGTTGGTGGAACAAGACCGCGACTTCCAGCGCAAGCAGCGCGAGTTTCAGGAAGACCTGAACCTGCGCAAAAACGAAGAACTGCAAGGCGTTCTGGAGCGTGCCAACCGCGTGATCAAGCAAGTGGCCGAGGCCGAAAAATACGACCTGGTGATCCAGGAAGCGGTCTACATCAACCCCAAGCACGACATCACCGACAAGGTGCTGAGCGGCTTGAACGGCGCCAAGTAAAGAGCGGGGCTGGGCGTGTCCAGGCCATTGGGCGCCATTGTTGATGCCCTGGGCGGCACGCTGCATGGCCCACGCGACGCGGTGGTTGACCGGCTGGCGCCGCTCGCCACCGCGAGACCCACCGACCTGGCCTTCATTGCCCAGGCCCGCTACGCCAGCCAGTTGCAAACCACGCAGGCTGGGGCATTAATCGTGGCTGCCGACTTGCAGGACGCCGCCTTGCAGCGCGGCGCTTGCATCGTCACCGAAAACCCTTACCTGTATTTTGCCCGCCTCACCCAGTGGTGGCGCAGCGAACACGACGAGCGCGCGACGCCGGTGATCGACCCCTTGGCCAGCTTGCACCCCACGGCGCAGGTGGCCGACGGCGTGGACATAGGTCCTTTCGCGGTGGTGGCTGCTGGTGCGCGTATCGCCCGCGGTGCGCGCATTGGTGCCCATACGGTGGTGGCTGCTGGCGCTTCGATTGGTACCGATTCGCGCCTGTACCCGCGGGTCAGCGTGGGCGAACGGTGCGTGGTGGGCGCACGTTGTGTGTTGCATCCTGGCGTGGTGATCGGTGCCGACGGCTTTGGTTTTGCCCAGCATCAGGGCGAGTGGATCAAGATCGAACAGCTGGGTGCCGTGCGCATTGGAGACGATGTGGAGATCGGCGCCAACACGTGCATTGACCGCGGTGCGCTCGACGATACGGTGATCGAAAACGGTGTGAAGCTGGACAACCTGATTCAGATTGGACACAACGTACACATCGGTGCCCACACCGCCATGGCTGGCAATGCGGGCGTGGCCGGCAGCGCCACCATCGGCGCGCACTGCACCGTGGGCGGCGGTGCGGTGGTGCTGGGTCACCTGTCGCTGGTCGACGGCGTGCACGTGTCGGCTGCATCGGTGGTGACACGCTCAATCAACAAGCCTGGCCATTACACCGGCATGTTTCCCATCGACGACAATGCGGCCTGGGAAAAAAACGCCGCCTCACTCAAACAACTCAACCGCCTGCGCGAACGTCTCAAAGCCGTCGAGCAGGCTCTTGCACAAGCACAGAAAAGCACACCCACACCATGATGGACATTCACCAGATTCTCAAGCAACTGCCGCACCGCTACCCGTTTATCCTGGTGGACCGTGTGCTTGAACTCGACAAGGGTAAAAGCATCAAGGCCTTGAAGAATGTCACCATCAACGAGCCGTTTTTTGGTGGACATTTCCCGCACCGTCCGGTGATGCCTGGCGTGCTGATGCTGGAAGCCATGGCGCAAGCCGCTGCGCTGCTGGCCTTTGACACCGTGGGTGTGACGCCCGACGACAAGACGGTGTATTACTTTGCTGGCATCGATGGTGCGCGTTTCAAGCGTCCGGTCGAGCCAGGCGACCAGCTGGTCATGGACGTGACGCTGGACCGCATGAAAGCCGGCATCTTCAAGTTCAAAGGCATCACCCGCGTGGGCGCCGATGTGGCTTGCGAAGCCGAGCTGATGTGCACCATGCGCACCATCGCCTGAACCCGCGGATCAGCTGTTTATGGGAACGATTCACGCCACCGCCCTGGTGGACCCGGCCGCCGAACTGGACACGTCGGTGTCGGTGGGGCCGTACACGGTCATTGGCCCGCACGTGAAGGTGGGTGCGGGCACGACCATCGGCGCGCACTGCGTGATCGAGGGCCACACCACCATCGGGCGGGACAACCGCATTTTCCAGTTCAACTCGCTGGGCGCGATACCGCAAGACAAAAAGTACGCGGGTGAACCCTGTGAGCTGGTCATTGGCGACCGCAACACCATTCGCGAGTTTTGCACCTTCAACATTGGCTCGCCGAGCGACCGGGCGCTCACCCAGGTAGGCAACGACAACTGGATCATGGCTTACGTGCACTTGGCGCACGATTGCGTCGTGGGCAACCACACCATCTTTGCCAACAACTCACAGCTGGCCGGGCACGTGGTGGTGGACGACTGGGTGATTCTGGGCGGTTTCACGGTGGTGCATCAGTTTGTGCGTGTGGGTGCCCATGCCATGACCGCCATGTGTTCATTGCTGTTTGCCGACCTGCCGCCGTTTGTGATGTGCCAAGGCCAGCCCGCTCAGGCCCGTTCGATGAACTTTGAAGGTTTGCGCCGCCGCGGTTTTTCGCCCGAGCGCATTTCGGCCGTGAAAGCCATGCACAAGGCGCTGTACCGCGACGACCTCACGCTGGCGCTGGCGATGGAACGCATCGCAGGCCTGACCGACAAGAGCCCCGAGGCAGCCCCCGACGTGGCCATGATGCTCGACTTCTTGGGCCAGGTGGCTCCCCAGCGCGGCATTGTTCGTTGAACCCATGACACAACCCAGGCGTTTTGCGCTGGTCGCCGGCGAAACGTCTGGCGATCTGCTGGCGGGCTTGTTGCTCAATGGCTTGCGCCAGCGATGGCCCGATCTGCAGGCCGCAGGCATTGGCGGGTCGCGCATGATCGAGCAAGGCTTTGATGCGTGGTGGCCCAGTGAAAAACTCGCCGTGCGTGGTTACGTGGAGGTGCTGCGGCACTACCGCGAAATTGTTGGCATCCGCGAGCAGTTGAAGCAGCGCCTGCTGGGCGCCGACCGTCCCGATGTGTTCATCGGTGTCGATGCACCCGATTTCAACCTGGACCTGGAAGCAGCGCTCAAGGCCCGCGGCATTCTCACGGTGCATTTCGTGTGCCCGTCCGTCTGGGCCTGGCGGCCCGAGCGCATTGAAAAGATTCGCCGCAGCGCCGACCACGTGCTCTGCATTTTCCCTTTTGAACCCGAGTTGCTGGCGCGCCACGGCATAGACGCGACGTACGTGGGGCACCCGCTGGCCGATGTGATTCCCATGGCGCCCGATCGGGCGGCGGCGCGCACTGCGCTCGGCCTGTCCGATGAAGACACCGTGGTGGCCATTCTTCCGGGCAGCCGCGCTTCCGAAGTTCAGTACCTGGTACAGGTGTTTTTTGCAGCGGCGGCCCAGATGCTTCGCCAGCGCCCCACGTTGCGGTTTGTGGTGCCAGCGGTGCCAGCCTTGCGCGAAAAAATTGAGGCGGCAGCGCGTTTGGCCGGGCTGGGGGCGCACCTTAGCGTGGTGCCTGGGCAGTCGCACACGGTGCTGGCGGCTAGTGATGTGACGCTGATTGCCAGTGGCACGGCCACGCTGGAAGCGGCGCTCTTCAAGCGCCCCATGGTGATTGCTTACAACATGAACTGGTTGAGCTGGCAAATCATGCGGCGCAAGCAGCTGCAGCCCTGGGTGGGCTTGCCCAATATCTTGTGCAACGACTTCGTGGTGCCTGAGTTCCTGCAGGACGCAGCCACGCCACAGGCGTTGGCGCAGGCGGTGCTGGCCTGGCTGGATGAGCCTGAGAGAATAGCGGCCTTGCAGCAGCGCTTTACCGCGCTTCACCAAACCCTGCGCCAAAACACTGCCCGACGGGCCACCGATGCGATCGAAAAAGTTCTTGAGGGCTGAGCAAGCCCCCCTGGCGTGGGATGTCCCGGGCTTGCTGGCTGGCGTAGATGAAGCTGGGCGGGGGCCACTGGCCGGCCCGGTGGTGGCCGCGGCGGTGATCCTCGACGACCTGGCGCCGATCAAAGGGCTGGCCGATTCCAAAAAGCTCACGCCGGCGCGGCGCGAACGGCTGTACGACGAAATCCGGGCCAAGGCCTTGTGCTGCAGCATTGCCCAGGCCTCGGTAGAAGAAATCGACCGCCTCAACATCTTGCAGGCCACCATGCTGGCCATGCAGCGCGCAGTGCAGGGCCTACGGCTGAAACCCCACAAGGTGCTGGTGGACGGCAACCGTCTGCCTGCTTTTGACATGCTGGCCGAGGCTATTGTGTCGGGTGACGCGCTGGTGCCTGCCATTTCAGCCGCGTCCATTCTCGCCAAAGTCACGCGCGACCGCCTGCTGGTCGAGCTGCACCAGCAGCATCCCGTCTATGGCTTTGACCGCCACAAAGGCTATGGCACGGCGCAACACATGCAAGCCTTGCAGGCCCACGGCGCGCTGGACATTCACCGCCGCTCTTTTGCACCTGTCGCGCGTGCGCTGGCCGCAGCCCGCCAGGCAGCGCCGGCGGTGGGCGAGACAACGGTGCCCGCAGAGCCCCCAAACCCATGAACACACCCAGCCCCATCACCTCCCGCGACAACCCGTTGCTCAAGCGTTTGCGTTTGCTGGCGCACGACTCCACGGCCTACCGCAAGCAGGGCCAGGTCTGGCTCGAAGGCGACCACCTGTGCCGCGCGCTGCTGGCGCGTGGGCAGCGCCCCGAGCTCGCGGTGTTCACCGAGGCATTTTGGTTGCAAGCCCCGCACGATCTGCGGGACGCAGCCGACAAAATTGTGACCATTCCAGCTGCTCTGATGGCCGGCATCAGTGCGCTGGAATCACCTGCGGGCGTGGGCTTTGTGTGGAATTTGCCAGCCAATGCGGGTCTGCTGCCAGGTGAGTCTGCCGTGGTGCTGGACCGTTTGCAGGACGCGGGCAACGTGGGATCCATCTTGCGCAGTGCCGCTGCGTTTGGCTTTCGGCAGGTGCTGGCTTTGAAGGGTACCGCCGCACTCTGGTCGCCCAAGGTGTTGCGTGCGGGCATGGGCGCGCACTTTGCCCTGGACCTGGTGGAAGGCCTGTCGGTCGCCGACCTCGCCGGTCTGGCTGTGCCATTGGTGGGCACCAGTTCGCACCAGGGCGACTGGCTGCACCAGGCCCGGCTGCCTTGGCCTTGTGGCTGGGTGTTGGGCCATGAAGGGCAGGGCGTCAGTGCGGAGCTGGCTGCCATGGCCAGCCAGTCGGTGCGTATCGCGCAGCCGGGTGGCGAAGAGTCGCTCAACGTGGCCGCCGCCGCTGCCATTTGCTTGCACGCCAGTGCGGTATCTTGCGCCGAGGCTGTAGGTTGATGTTGCTCGTGGGTTGCAGCGGCACAGACCGAAGTGCAAAACGCACCGAAACGGGGCCGATCGGCTAAAAATGACCGGAACGGCTCCTGTTCCCGGTAAGGCGGTCAAGCCCTTGCGGCTATAATCCCGGGGTTTACCCGCAAACGGCGCAGCCCCGCGTCCGCCCGGGCTTCCTGCCCAGGTTCACCGTCCCGTTCGATGCGTTTTGGCTTGCCTGAAACGCGGCGAAATGGCGCGATTCCTCCCCCGGTTGCGCGCCTTGAAAGGCGCGAGTGAGCCTCAAAAATCATTTGGAGAAAACCGTGCTTCCCGTCCACCCGAAAGCCCTTCTCGCGCTCGCCGACGGCACGGTCTTTACAGGCATTTCCATTGGCGCAACTGGTCAGACCACGGGCGAGGTGGTGTTCAACACCTCACTCACCGGCTACCAGGAAATCCTCACCGATCCCAGCTACTGCCAGCAGATCGTCACGCTCACGTACCCGCACATCGGCAACACCGGTGTCAACCGTGAAGACGTGGAGGCCAACCGCGTCCATGCAGCTGGCCTGATCATCAAAGACCTGCCCCTGCTGGCATCCAACTTCCGCAGCGTTGAGACCCTGTCCCAGTACCTGGAGCGTGAGGGCACCGTGGCCATCGCCGAACTGGACACCCGCGCCCTGACGCGCCGCTTGCGCACCCATGGCGCGCAAAACGGCTGCATCGTCGCTTTGCCGGCTGGTGTGGCCCTGACCGATGCCCACCGTGAGCAGGCCGTGGCAGCAGCCCGGGCTGCCTCCAGCATGGCCGGCAAAGACCTCGCCAAGGTGGTCTCAGTCACCGAGCCCTACGCCTGGACGCAGACCGAATGGCAGCTGGGCTTTGGCTATGGTGAACAAATCGCGCCGAAATTCCACGTCGTCGCCTACGACTTCGGCGTCAAGCACAACATCTTGCGCATGTTGGCCCAGCGCGGTTGCAAGATCACGGTGGTGCCCGCACAGACGCCTGCCGCCGACGTGTTCAAGCTCAAGCCCAATGGTGTTTTTCTGTCCAACGGCCCGGGCGACCCGGAGCCGTGCGACTACGCCATTGCCGCCGCGCGCGAGATCATTGAAAGCGGTGTGCCCACCTTTGGCATCTGCCTGGGTCACCAGATCATGGCTCTGGCCAGTGGCGCCAAAACCTTCAAAATGAAGTTTGGCCACCATGGCGCCAACCACCCGGTGAAAGACCTGGACAGTGGCCGCGTCAGCATCACCAGCCAAAACCACGGTTTTGCGGTGGACGAGAAGAACCTGCCCTCCAACCTGCGCGCCACCCACGTGAGCCTGTTTGACGGCACCTTGCAGGGCTTGGCCCGTACCGACAAACCGGCTTTTTGCTTCCAGGGCCACCCCGAAGCATCGCCCGGCCCACACGATATCGGTTACCTGTTCGACCGTTTCATCGGTTTGATGCAGGCACCCACCGCGGCCTGATGCCGCTCACCACTTTTTGACAGGCTGTTCATGAAGCTCTTCAGTTTTCCGGTCTTTGCTGTTGAGAAGGCGATTGCCAAACGCATGCTGACGCTGGAGACGCCGCACAAAGAGTGGTTTGCCCAGCGCTGGGCTCAAAAGCCTTACCGCAAAGCCTTTGTCGAAAACAAGGCCATGCCGCTGGTGACGATGCTGGCCAAAGGAAAAAGCTGGGACGACGCCACCTTCAACGAAGAGCTCAGCGCCTGGGATGCGTTGTTTTACCCCGCCGAAGTGGAAGTCTTGCGACCCATGATCGAAGGCGACGGCCTGCTGCAGCTGATGCAGAAAAACGTCCCAGCCGAGCGCATACAGGCGCTGCTGACCCAACTGGAAACCCAGCGGCAGGCCTGACCGGTCTGCGCGCAACGATAGAAGCGAAACATGCCCAAAAGAACAGACATCCAGACCGTCCTCATCATCGGTGCCGGCCCGATCATCATTGGCCAGGCCTGTGAGTTCGACTACTCCGGCGTGCAGGCCTGCAAGGCGCTGCGCGAAGAGGGCTACCGGGTGGTGCTGATCAACAGCAACCCGGCCACGATCATGACCGACCCGGCCACGGCCGATGTGACCTACATCGAGCCCATCACCTGGCAGACGGTGGAGAAGATCATCGCCAAGGAGCGTCCGCTCACCCCCGGCGGCTTTGCGATTTTGCCGACCATGGGCGGCCAGACCGCGCTGAACTGCGCGCTGGACCTGTGGCACAACGGCGTGCTGAAAAAGTACGACGTCGAGTTGATTGGCGCCACGCCAGAAGCCATCGACAAGGCCGAAGACCGCCTGAAGTTCAAGGACGCCATGACCAAGATCGGTCTGGGCTCAGCGCGTTCAGGCATCGCCCACACGCTGGAAGAAGCCTGGGGCGTGCAGAAGACGGTGGGCTTCCCGGTGGTGATTCGCCCCAGCTTCACGCTGGGCGGCACCGGAGGCGGCATCGCCTACAACCCGGAAGAGTTCGAGACCATCTGCAAGCGTGGCATCGAAGCCTCGCCCACCAACGAGCTGCTGATTGAGGAATCGCTGCTCGGTTGGAAAGAGTACGAGATGGAAGTGGTGCGCGACAAGGCGGACAACTGCATCATCATCTGCTCGATCGAAAACCTGGACCCGATGGGCGTGCACACCGGCGACTCGATCACCGTGGCCCCGGCCCAGACGCTGACCGACAAGGAATACCAGATCCTGCGCAACGCCTCGCTGGCCGTGCTGCGCGAGATCGGCGTGGACACCGGCGGCTCCAACGTGCAGTTCTCCATCAACCCGGCCGACGGCCGTATGGTGGTGATTGAGATGAACCCGCGCGTGTCGCGCTCAAGCGCGCTGGCCTCCAAGGCCACCGGCTTCCCCATCGCCAAGGTGGCGGCCAAACTGGCCGTGGGCTACACGCTAGACGAGCTGCGCAACGAGATCACCGGTGGCGCCACCCCGGCGTCGTTCGAGCCGAGCATCGACTACGTGGTGACCAAGATTCCGCGTTTTGCTTTTGAGAAGTTCCCCACCGCCGACAGCCGCCTGACCACGCAGATGAAGAGTGTGGGCGAGGTGATGGCGATGGGCCGCACGTTCCAGGAAAGCTTCCAGAAAGCCTTGCGTGGCCTGGAAGTGGGCGTAGACGGCATGAACGAAAAAACCCAGGACCGCGAAACCTTGGAGCGCGAGCTGGGTGAGCCCGGCCCCGAGCGCATCTGGTACGTGGGCGATGCTTTCGCGGCCGGCTGGTCCATGGAGGAGGTGCACCAGTTCACCAAGATCGACCCGTGGTTCCTGGTGCAGATCGAAGAGATCGTGAAGATCGAGCTGCAACTGGAGCAGACCAGCCTGGAGGCGCTGGACGCCGACACGCTGCGTGGCCTGAAGAAAAAAGGCTTCTCGGATCGCCGCCTCGCCAAGCTGCTCAAGACCACCGACGCCGCCGTGCGCGAGCGCCGCATCGCTCAAAACATCCGCCCGGTTTACAAGCGCGTGGACACCTGCGCGGCCGAGTTCGCCACCGACACCGCCTACCTGTATTCCACCTATGAAGGCCATGGCGACGGCGAGTGCGAGGCCGAGCCGACCAACAACAAGAAGATCATGGTGCTGGGTGGTGGCCCCAACCGCATCGGCCAGGGTATCGAGTTCGACTACTGCTGCGTGCACGCCGCACTGGCCATGCGCGAAGACGGGTACGAGACCATCATGGTCAACTGCAACCCGGAAACCGTGTCCACCGACTACGACACCAGCGACCGCCTGTATTTTGAGCCGCTGACGCTGGAAGACGTGCTGGAGATCGTGGACAAGGAAAAACCACTGGGCGTGATCGTCCAGTACGGTGGCCAGACGCCTCTGAAGCTTGCACTGGGCCTGGAGGCTGCGGGCGTGCCCATCATCGGCACCAGCCCTGACATGATCGACGCGGCCGAAGACCGTGAGCGCTTCCAGAAGCTGCTGCACGAACTGGGCCTGCGCCAACCGCCCAACGCCACCGCCCGCACCGAGCCCGAAGCGCTGGAAAAAGCCGCCGCGCTGGGATACCCGTTGGTGGTCCGCCCAAGCTATGTGCTGGGTGGCCGCGCCATGGAAATCGTGCACGAGCAGCGCGACCTGGAGCGCTACATGCGCGAAGCTGTGAAGGTGAGCCACGACTCGCCAGTGCTGCTGGACCGTTTTTTGAACGATGCGATCGAGTGCGATGTGGACGCCATCCGCGACCACACCGGCCGTGTGTTCATTGGCGGCGTCATGGAGCACATTGAGCAGGCAGGCGTACACAGCGGCGACTCGGCCTGTTCGCTGCCGCCTTATTATTTGTCCAAAGAGACGGTGGACGAACTCAAGCGCCAGACAGCGGCCATGGCCGAAGGCCTGAATGTGGTGGGCTTGATGAACGTGCAGTTCGCCATCCAGGAAACGGATGCCAACGGTGAAAAGAAAGACGTGATCTTTGTGCTGGAGGTGAACCCACGCGCTTCGCGCACGGTGCCTTTTGTTTCTAAAGCCACCGGTATTCAGCTGGCCAAGGTGGCCGCGCGCTGCATGGCGGGTCAGTCGCTGGACGACCAGGGCATTGGTGCCGAGGTCACGCCGCCTTATTTCAGCGTGAAAGAGGCCGTTTTCCCCTTCGTCAAGTTCCCGGGTGTGGACACCATCCTCGGCCCCGAGATGAAGTCGACCGGCGAGGTGATGGGCGTGGGCAAGACCTTTGGCGAAGCGTTCGTGAAGAGCCAGCTCGGCGCCGGCACCAAGCTGCCCACCAGCGGCAAGGTGTTCCTGACGGTGAAAAACAACGACAAGCCCCGTGCCGTGGAGATTGCGCGCGAACTGGTGGCCATGGGCTTTGACCTGGTGGCCACACGGGGCACGGCGGCTGCCATCAGCGCCGCTGGCGTGCCGGTGCAAACCGTGAACAAGGTGACCGAAGGCCGCCCGCACATCGTGGACATGATCAAGAACGGTGACATTGCGCTGGTGATCAACACGGTGGAAGAACGCCGCAACGCGATCGCCGATTCGCGCCAGATCCGCACCTCGTCGCTGCTGGCCCGAGTGACCACCTTCACCACCATCGCAGGCGCTGAAGCGGCGGTGGAAGGTATGAAGTACATCGACAGCCTTGGCGTTATTTCGGTGCAAGAAATGCACGCGCAACTGGCGGCCTGATTGCCGAGCGCGGTCCTGCTCGTGTCATGCGGGCACTGGCGCTTTACAGCGTTGGTGCCCGTTTTCATTTTTGACTTCAATTGCGCCGCCGCCCGGATAGACCCCATTTCTTTCGCGGCATAATCATGCGCACATGAACACCGCCGAGCGGCAACGCCCGGCGGTTTGCTTTTGGAGAATCACACACATGTCCACCATCCCCATCACCAAGCGCGGCGCCGAAAAACTCAAGGACGAGCTGCACCGCCTGAAAACCGTTGACCGCCCCTGGGTGATCAACGCGATTGCCGAGGCGCGTGCCCAGGGTGATCTGAGCGAAAACGCCGAATACGATGCGGCCAAAGACCGCCAGGGCTTTATTGAAGGCCGCATTGCCGAGATTGAGGGCAAGCTCTCGGCAGCCCAGATCATCGATCCACTGACGGTGGATGCGGGCGGGCGCATCGTGTTTGGCGCCACGGTGGAGCTGGAAGACGAAGACAGCGGTGCAGCGGTGACTTACCAGATCGTTGGCGAAGACGAGGCTGACCTGAAGCTGGGTCTGGTCAACATCAGCAGCCCCATTGCGCGTGCGCTGATCGGCAAAGAAGAGGGCGACACCGCCGAGGTGCAGGCCCCCGGTGGGACCCGACGCTACGAAATCGTGGCGGTGCGTTACGCGTGACGGGCCTGTGATGCAGCGACTGGCGGTGTTCTTGGCGGCCCTCTGGTGGGGCGGTATCTCAGGCCTGAGCTTTGTGGCCGTGCCCACGTTGTTTGCCAAGCTCGGTGCGCCGGTTGCGGGCCCTGTCGCGGCCCATCTGTTTTCGCTGCAGTGCTGGGCAGGGTTGGGCATCGGGCTGGCCTTGCTGCTGGTCTTGCGGCGCGCGCGGGCTGCGGGCCAGTTCCCCTTGGCGGGAGAGGTGGTGGACCCGGAGCGCCTGGCGCAAATGCAGCGCGTGCTGGGCACCATGGGCTTTGTGCTGGCCGCGATGCTGCTGGCCATGTTGCAGGAATTTGGCGTGGCGCAGAAAATCGTCACCGCTCGCGCCACCGGCGGCAACCTCCAGCTGTGGCACGGGGTGGGCACCTTGATGGTGCTTGGGCAATGGCTGTGTGCTGCGGCCGTGCTCTGGCGCTTGTCAAGATCACGCTAATCGACCGCGCGTCGGCGCGAAGTGTCGGGTCCAGGGCGGCCGTAGAACCGGCTTGTCGGGCCGCCAGCACCGCCCCCTGGGCGTCGACGCAGCAGGCGGCGCGCAGAGTTACACCCGCTCTGCCGATTCCAGCGTATTCACCATCAACATGGTGATGGTCATGGGCCCTACACCGCCGGGTACCGGGGTGATGTAGCCCGCCACTTCCTTGACGCCGGCAAAGTCCACGTCCCCGCAGAGCTTGCCCTCGTCGTTGCGGTTCATGCCGACATCGATCACCACCGCGCCGGGTTTGACCATGTCGGCGGTGAGCACGTTGCGCTTGCCCACCGCAGCCACGATCACATCGGCCTGCAACGTCATGGTCTTCAGGTCTTTGGTGGCGCTGTGGCAAACGGTGACCGTGGCGTTTTTTTTCAGCAGCATGAGTGCCATGGGTTTGCCCACGATGTTGCTGCGGCCGATCACCACCGCGTGTTTGCCCTTGAGGTCGTAGCCGATGCTTTCCAGCATCTTCATGCAGCCATAAGGCGTGCAGGGCCAGAAGCCGGGCAGGCCGGCCATGAGTGCGCCGGCGCTGGCGATGTGAAAGCCATCCACGTCCTTGGCTGGGTCAATGGCTTCGATCACTTTCTGCGCATCGATATGGGCTGGCAGCGGCAACTGCACCAGAATGCCGTGGATGGTGGCGTCTTGGTTCAAGGCGTCCACGCGACCGAGCAGTTCGGCCTCGGTCATGCTCGCGGGCCAGGTTTCCAGCACCGAGTGCATGCCCGTGTCTTCACAGGCTTTCACCTTGTTGCGCACATACACTTGGGAGGCTTGGTTGTCGCCGACCAGAATCACGGCCAGGCCGGGCGTGATGCCCTTGGCTTTGAGGGCGGTGACGCGTGCAGCGACATCTGCGCGGAGTTGGCGGGAGAGGGCGTTGCCGTCAATCAGTTGGGCGGTCATGGCACTTGTGTCGTGAGGTTGAAACGGAAACGCCCGCCGGGGTGGGCGGGCGTCGGTTTGGGGTCAGCGGGGTCAGGCCTTGGCAGGCGTTTGTCCGAGCGCGATCTTGAGCAGGTCGGCCACGGTGTTGGCCCCCAGCTTTTCCATGATGTTGGCGCGGTGCGCCTCGACCGTCTTGATGCTGATGCCGAGGTCGTCGGCGATCTGCTTATTCAGCCGGCCGGCAACGATGCGCTCCAGCACCTGGGCTTCGCGGCTGGTCAGTTTGGACAGCAGCGCGTCGCGGCTGGCAGCCTGCTGGTAAGTGGAGAACGCTTCTTTGGCGCGCTCCAGCATGCGCTCGACCAACGCCACCAATTGCTCTTCTTTGAAGGGTTTCTGGATAAAGTCCAGCGTACCTTTTTTCATGGATTCCACCGCCATGGGCACGTCGCCATGGCCGGTAATGAACACGATGGGCAGCGGGGACTGGCGCTCAATCAGACGGTCTTGCAACTCCATGCCGGTCATGCCGCCCATGCGGATATCGGCAATCAGGCAGGCCACTTCGCGAGCGTCGTATCGGCTCAGGAAGGCTTCCGCCGACTCGAAGCAACGCACCCGGTAGTCTTTGCCTTCCAGCAACCATTGCAAGGAATCGCGCACCGCTTCGTCGTCATCGACCACATAGACGGTGCCTTTTTTGGGGATCAAACTCATCTCGCTCTTTCTATGTCCGTCAACGACTGTGCGGTGGTGCTGTCTGTTGTGCCTTCGGCGCGCAGTCGGGAGACAACGGGGATCCAGAAGCTGAAGCAGCAGCCCACCACCTCGGCGCCATTGTAGATGTTCTGAACTTGTATCCTTCCATGGTGCGACTCCACGATGCTTCGGCACAGCTTGAGGCCGATGCCCATGCCCTCGCTCTTGGTGCTGTAGAACGCCTCGTAGATGCGTTCGATCATTTCGTCCGGCACGCCGCTGCCCGAGTCGCGGACCGCAAACTCCACCACATCCTGGTCCTCCTGGCGCTTGGGGCCAACGCGCAGTTCCACATGCCGCTGACCAGGCAGGCGGCCCGCTTGAGCGATGGCTTCGCCCGCGTTCTTCAGCAGGTTGATCAGCACCTGTTCAATCAGGATTGGGTCCACCAGCAGGCTGGGCAAGCGGGCTGCCACGTAGGGCGTCAGGCGCACTTGCTGGCGGCGCAGCTCGATGTCGGCCAGCTCAATGGCGTTGCTCACCATGAGCGACACGTCGGACAGCGTGGGGTTGGGTTCGCTGCGCTTCACGAACGCGCGGATGCGCTGGATGATCTGCCCGGCGCGCTGGGCCTGACGTGCGGTTTTTTCTAGCGCGCCAAGCAGTTCGTCTTGCGTGATGCGGTCTTCTTGCACGCGCGAAATCATGCCGTTGCAGTAGTTGCTGATGGCGGTCAGCGGTTGGTTGAGCTCGTGTGCCACGCTGGACGCCATTTCACCCATGGTGATGAGGCGGCTGGCGGTTTGTGCGCGTTCGGCCTGGCGCGACGCCTGCTCTTCGGCGTTGCGCCGCGGCGTGATGTCGCTGGCAATCACCATCTGGGCCAGCCGTCCGTCCACCCAGGTCAGATAACGGGTTCGCACTTCCAGCCAGCGGTCGAGTTCTTCCACAAAAACTTCGGCGTTTTCGGCCCCTGCTTCGGTCAGGGTATCGGTCGGCATGCCGGCGAAGGCGTCCACCGCATCGCCGTTGTCCGGGCTGGGCGTGGGCTGGTTACCGGCCAGGTCCACCAGATGTCGGTGGCCCTGGCCCCGGGTGCCAAACCACAAGCGGTACATCTTGTTGGCAAACAACATTTCGTCGCTGCCCAGCGGCGCTACTGACACCGCCGAATCCAGACTTTCCAGCACGGTGGTAAAGCGCTCGTAAGACGCCGACAGCTCTTCGCGGATGCGTTTGGGCTCGGTGATGTCCGTCATCGAGGTCATCCAGCCGGTCTGGTGTCCCTTGGGGTCGATCAGCGGTGACACATACATGCGGGCGTCAAAAATGCTGCCGTCTCGGCGCTGCACCCGGACCTCAAAACCACCCGGTGTTGAGCGCCCGCTGAGCTCGTCCTCCAGCCGGGCGGTGAGTTGGTCGTGGTCGTCGTCGGGCCAATAGGGGAAGGGTGCGGTGCGGCCCACCAACTCGCCCTCGGTCCAGCCGGTCATGGAGCAAAAGGCCGGGTTCACGTAGGTGATGCGGCCCTGGATGTCCAGCGCGCGCATGCCGGTGAGCATGGAGTTTTCCATGGCGCGGCGGAAATTGGTTTCGGCCACCAGCGCTTGCTGTGCCTGCACGCGCCTGCGCGTGTGGCGCCAGGTTCCCAGCAACATCCAGACGGTGAGCGCACTCAGGGCGCCGATGACCCAGAAGAAACCGCTGCCCACGATGTCTTGCGAGGTGCGGTAGCCCTGGGCCTTCAAGATCAGGCCGTTGCCCACCGGTGACACGGCCACTTCATGTTCCAGCGGCTGTGCCGACCAGGGCAGCAAGCGCAGCACCGTGTTGGGTGACTGCAGGCTGCCCGCCAGCACGCGACCTCGGTCGTCGAGCAGGGCCACCGCGTAGCGCGCCATCACCTCGGGTGGAATGCCAAAGCGCATCAGACCGTCGACCGAATACTCGCCCATGACCGTGCCGGCAAACCGCCCTTGTTCTGACAGCGGGACCTGCAGCATCAGGGTGGCGTGGCGAGGGTCTTCGCCCAGCGGGCGTGAATAGATGGGCTGGCGCAGGTCGCGGGCCAGGTCAAACGAGCCATCGGTTTCGTTGGGTGCCAGGGTGCTGCCCGGCAAGCGCACCAGTTGGGGCGGTGCGCTGGGTGAAGCGTAGCTGGCCAGCACGTTGCGCCGGCCATCCACCCAAGTGATGGCCAACAGCTCAGGGAACTGGCTGATCAGCGACTCGACCTGGAATTCAAATTCTTCGTTCGCAATTTCCTTGTTGTCCACCTCGCGGGCCAGGCGCATCAGCTGTTCCTGGCGTTCCAGCAGGCGCAGGCGCAGGCGCTGCTGGGCGTACTCCACGTCGCGTGTCACCGCCTCCTGTTCGCGTTCCAGTTCTTCAAAGCGCAGGTAGGTGATGGCCACCACGATGGCGGAGAGAAACAGCAGCACCGACAGCAGCGGCGCCAGCGTGGCGAAACGGTCTTGCCGCGAGGGTGGGAGCTTGCGCCACCAGCGCTTCCACCAGTTGGTGGCAGGGCTCTGGGCTGGGGCAGTGGGTGGGGTGCTGGGCAATGGAATCATCTCGGTCGAAGTCTACGTGAGACCTCTCCTGTCACGGCCGCGGTTTGAAGAAATGCGGTCGATTCATGCGTTGTTTCGCGCTCACTTAAATTTCACAATATAGAAAATGAAAGCACATATTGAAATTTGAAAGAAGCTGTGGGAAAATTCGTGACACTGCGGAATGACCGCCGTAAGCTTTGTGCAAACCAACAGGAGACAAACATATGTCAGCGACCGACGCTCTCAATGGCCGTGGTGCCGGGGATGTGGATTCCCAGGAAACCCGTGAATGGATGGAGGCGCTGGCCGCCGTGATTGAGCGGGAGGGGCCGGAGCGGGCCCACTTCCTGCTGGAGCAACTGCTGGAAGAAGCGCGCCAGAACAGCATCGATTTGCCTTTCTCGGCCAACACCGGTTACGTCAACACGATCGAAACCAACGAAGAAGAGCGTTGCCCCGGCAACATTGAAATTGAAGAGCGTCTGCGCGCCTACATGCGCTGGAACGCCATGGCGATGGTCGTGAAGGCCAACCGCCACAACCCCGAAGACGGCGGCGATCTGGGCGGGCACATTGGTTCGTTTGCTTCCCTGGCCCACATGTTTGGTGCTGGTTTCAACCATTTCTGGCACGCTGAAAACGAAAACCACGGTGGCGACTGCCTCTACATCCAGGGCCACGTGTCGCCCGGCGTGTATGCCCGCGCTTACCTCGAAGGCCGCCTGACCGAAGAGCAGCTGCTCAACTTCCGCCAGGAAGTGGACGGCAAGGGCCTGTCGAGCTACCCGCACCCCAAGCTGATGCCTGAGTTCTGGCAGTTCCCCACGGTGTCGATGGGCCTGGGCCCGCTGATGGCGATCTACCAGGCGCGCTTCCTGAAATACCTGCACGCCCGGGGCATTGCCAACACCGAGAACCGCAAGGTCTGGGTGTTTTGCGGTGACGGCGAAATGGACGAGGTCGAGTCGCTGGGCGCCATCAGCCTGGCCGCTCGCGAAAACCTCGACAACCTGATCTTCGTGGTGAACTGCAACCTGCAGCGCCTGGACGGCCCAGTGCGCGGCAACGGCAAGATCATCCAGGAACTTGAAGGCGAGTTCCGTGGCTCCGGCTGGAACGTCATCAAGCTGCTGTGGGGCAGCGGCTGGGACCCGCTGCTGGCCCGCGACAAAGACGGCGCCCTGCGCAAGATCATGATGGAGACGCTGGACGGCGACTACCAGTCGTTCAAGGCCAATGATGGCGCCTATGTGCGCAAGCACTTCTTCGGCCGCGATCCCAAGGCGCTCGAGATGGTGGCGCACCTGAGTGACGACGACATCTGGAACCTCAAGCGCGGTGGTCACGATCCGCAAAAGGTGTACGCCGCTTACCACAAGGCCGTGAACCACAAGGGCCAGCCCACCGTGCTGCTCATCAAGACCGTGAAGGGTTTTGGCATGGGCAAGTCGGGCGAGGGCAAGAACAACGTGCACCAAACCAAGAAGCTGACCGACGAAGACATCAAGATCTTCCGCGACCGCTTCAACCTGCCGATTCCGGACAGCGAGTTGCCCAACCTGCCGTTCTACAAACCGGCCGATGACACGCCCGAAATGCAGTACCTGCATGCGCGGCGCAAGGCACTGGGTGGCTACCTGCCGCACCGCCGCACCAAGGCCGATGAGAGCTTCACCGTGCCGTCGATCGATACCTTCAAAAGTGTGATGGAGCCGACCGCCGAAGGCCGCGAAATCAGCACCACCCAGGCCTACGTGCGCTTCCTCACCCAGCTGCTGCGCGACCAGGCCCTAGGCCCGCGCGTGGTGCCCATCCTGGTGGACGAGGCCCGCACCTTCGGCATGGAAGGCCTGTTCCGCCAGATCGGCATTTACAACCCCGCAGGCCAGCAGTACACCCCGGTCGACAAAGACCAGGTCATGTACTACAAGGAAGACAAGGCCGGTCAGATCCTGCAGGAAGGCATCAACGAAGCCGGCGGCATGAGCAGCTGGATCGCAGCAGCCACGAGCTACAGCACCAGCAACCGCATCATGGTGCCGTTCTATGTGTACTACTCGATGTTTGGTTTCCAGCGCATCGGCGACCTGGCCTGGGCTGCGGGCGACATGCAGGCTCGGGGCTTCCTGCTGGGCGGCACCTCCGGACGCACCACGCTCAACGGCGAAGGCCTGCAGCATGAAGACGGCCACAGCCACATCCTGGCCGGCACCATTCCGAACTGCATCAGCTACGACCCGACCTTCGCGCACGAGGTCGGCGTGATCCTGCACCACGGCTTGAAGCGCATGGTGGAGAAGCAAGACAACGTCTTCTACTACCTGACGCTGCTGAACGAGAACTACGCCATGCCCGGCCTCACGCCCGGCACCGAAGAGCAGATCATCAAAGGCATGTACCTGTGCAAGCCTGGTGCGGCTGGCGACACGCGTGTGCAGCTGCTGGGCTCCGGCACCATCCTGCGCGAGTCGATCGCTGCCCAGGACTTGCTGGCGCAAGACTGGGGCGTGCAGGCTGACGTGTGGAGCTGCCCGAGCTTCAACGAGCTGACCCGCGACGGCCAGGATGCTGAGCGCTTCAACCTGCTGCACCCCACCGAAGCACCGCGCGTGCCCTTCGTGACGCAGCAACTGCAGCCGCACGCGGGCCCGGTCGTGGCCTCCACCGACTACATGAAGAACTACGCCGAGCAGATCCGTTCGTTCATTCCCAAGGGCCGCACCTACAAAGTGCTGGGTACCGACGGTTTTGGCCGCAGCGACTTCCGCAGCAAGCTGCGCGAGCACTTCGAGATCAACCGCCATTACATCGTGGTGGCGGCGCTCAAGGCGCTGAGCGAGGAGGGCACCGTGCCAGTGGCCAAGGTGGCTGAAGCGATTGCCAAGTACGGTATCAAGACCGACAAAGTGAATCCCTTGTACGCATGACGCTGGCCCAACCCCGCAGCGCCTGTGGCGCTACCCCCTCAAGGGGGCGAAACCAGCCGTCTGGCCAAGCCAGCCCGGCGGTTTCCCGGACGGTAGACGGCGGCTTCGGCGCATTGAACATCTGATTGGAGACAGATATGGCATTGATAGAAGTACAAGTCCCGGACATCGGCGACTTTGATGAGGTGGTGGTGATTGAACTGATGGTCAAGGTGGGCGACACGGTCAAGGCCGAGCAGTCCCTGATCACGGTCGAGTCCGACAAAGCCTCGATGGAAATTCCCTGCTCGACGGCAGGTGTGGTCAAAGAACTGCGCGTTGCCATTGGCGACAAGGTCAAGCAAGGCTCGGTGGTCCTGGTGGTGGAGGCTGCGGGTGACGCAGCCGCCCCGGCTCCAGCGCCAGCCCCTGCCCCGGCGGCTGCACCCGTGGCCGCTGCGGTGGCTCCGGTGGCTGTTGCCGCACCAGTTGCTTCGGGTCCCGTCCAGGTGATGGTGCCCGACATTGGCGACTTCAAGGACGTCGCTGTCATTGAGGTCATGGTCAAGCCGGGCGACACCATCAAGCTGGAGCAAAGCCTGATCACGGTGGAGTCCGACAAGGCGTCCATGGAAATTCCTTCATCGCACGCTGGTGTGTTGAAGGAGCTCAAAGTCAAGGTGGGTGACACCGTCAACATCGGCGATTTGCTGGCGATTTTGGAAGGTACCGTTGGTGCTGCGTCACCGGCGCCTGTGGCCGCCGCACCCGCAGCGTCACCGGCTGCTTCGGCCGCCGCTGCCGTGGCTGCTCCTGCAGCGGCCACAGCGGCCACAGCGTCCGCAGTGGCTGCGCCAGCGCACAACCCCACGGCCACACCGGCACTGGGTCTGCCCCATGCCTCGCCGTCAGTGCGCAAGTTCGCCCGCGAACTTGGCGTGCCGCTGGCCGAAGTGCCTGGCAAAGGCCCCAAGGGCCGCATCACGCTGGACGACGTGCAAGGTTTCACCAAGTCGGTCATGGCCGGTGCGGTGCAAACCGCGGCTCAGAAAGCGAAAGCACCGGCCACCACCGGCGGTGGTGGTTCCGAGCTGGGCCTGATCCCCTGGCCGAAGGTGGACTTCGCCAAGTTCGGTCCCATCGAACGCAAGGAGATGGGCCGCATCAAGAAGATCAGCGGCGCCAACCTGCTGCGCAACGCGATCATGATCCCGGCCGTCACCAACTTTGATGACGCCGACATCACCGACCTCGAAGCCTTCCGTGTTTCCACCAACAAGGAAAACGAGAAGAGCGGCGTCAAGGTCACCATGCTGGCGTTCCTGATCAAGGCCTGCGTGGCCGCGCTCAAGAAGTTTCCTGAATTCAACAGCTCCATCGACGGCGACGCGCTGGTCTACAAGCAGTACTGGCACATTGGCTTTGCGGCCGACACACCCAACGGCCTGATGGTCCCAGTCATCAAGGACGCCGACAAAAAAGGCGTGCTACAGATCAGCCAGGAAATGGGCGAACTCGCCAAGAAGGCACGCGACGGCAAGCTGAGCCCGGCCGAAATGAGCGGTGCCACCTTCACCATCTCTTCGCTCGGCGGCATCGGTGGCCGGTACTTCACGCCCATCATCAACGCGCCCGAAGTCGCCATCCTGGGCGTCTGCAAGAGCAACATGGAACCGGTGTGGGATGGCAAGGCCTTCCAGCCGCGCCTGATGCTGCCGCTGTCGCTGACCTGGGACCACCGCGTGATCGACGGCGCCGCTGCGGCCCGCTTCAACGCCTATCTTGGCCAGATCCTCGGCGACTTCCGCCGGGTGCTGCTGTAAGGAGCCGACGATGGCAATGATTGACATTCAGGTTCCCGACATTGGCGACTTCGACGAGGTCGCGGTCATCGAGTTGCTGGTCAAGCCCGGCGACACCGTCAAGGTCGAGCAGTCGCTCATCACTGTGGAGTCTGACAAAGCCTCCATGGAGATTCCCTCGTCGCACGCCGGCGTGGTGAAAGAACTCAAGGTGGCCCTGGGCGACAAGGTCAAGCAAGGCTCGGTGGTGCTGGTGCTGGTGCTGGAAGGCGAGGGCGCTGCCAGCGCTCCTGCCGCGCCAGCCGCAGCGCCAGCGGCCGTTTCACCTGCTCCCGTTGCTGCCCCTGCCGCAGCACCGGTCGTGGCTCCTGCTGCTGCCAGCTTCGGTGGCAGCGCCGACATCGAATGCGACCTGCTCGTGCTCGGCGCCGGCCCCGGTGGCTATTCCGCGGCCTTCCGCGCGGCCGATCTCGGCCTCAAGGTCGTGCTGGTCGAGCGTTATGCCCAGCTGGGCGGCGTGTGCCTGAACGTGGGTTGCATCCCGTCCAAGGCACTGCTGCACGTGGCCGCGGTGATGGACGAAGTGAGTCACATGGCCGACCTCGGCGTGGACTTCGGCGCGCCCACAGTCAATATCGACAAGCTGCGTGGTCACAAAGAAAAGGTGATCAACAAGCTCACCGGCGGCTTGGCCGCCATGGCCAAGATGCGCAAGGTCACCACCGTGCGCGGTTACGGCGCGTTTGTCGGTGCGAACCATGTGGAAGTGGAAGAAACCACCGGCACGTCGCAAGAGAAGACCGGCAAAAAACAGGTGATCACGTTCAAGAAGTGCATCATCGCCGCCGGCTCGCAGGCCGTGCGCCTGCCCTTCATGCCTGACGATCCGCGCGTGGTGGACAGCACCGGCGCGCTGGCGCTCAAGGAAGTGCCCAAGCGCATGCTGATCCTGGGTGGCGGCATCATCGGCCTGGAAATGGGCACCGTCTACAGCACGCTGGGCGCACGCCTGGACGTGGTGGAAATGATGGACGGCCTGATGCAGGGCGCCGACCGCGACCTGGTCAAGATCTGGCAGAAGATGAACGCCAAGCGCTTCGACAACATCATGCTCAAGACCAAGACGGTGGGCGCTCGCGCCTTGCCCGAAGGCATTGAGGTGACGTTCGAGAGCGCCGAACCCGGCGGCACGGCGCCCGCGCCGCAGGTATATGACCTGGTGCTGCAGGCTGTGGGCCGCACGCCCAACGGCAAAAAGATCGCCGCCGACAAGGCCGGCGTGGCCGTGACCGACCGCGGCTTCATCAACGTCGACATCCAGATGCGCACCAACGTGCCGCATATCTTCGCCATCGGTGACATCGTGGGCCAGCCCATGCTGGCGCACAAGGCGGTGCACGAAGCGCACGTGGCGGCAGAAGTGATCGCCGGGGAACTGCAGGGAAACAAGGAACTGGCAGCCGCTGCCTTCAACGCCCGCGTGATTCCCAGCGTGGCCTACACCGACCCCGAGGTGGCCTGGGTCGGCCTCACCGAAGACCAGGCCAAGGCCCAAGGCATCAAGGTCAAGAAGGGCCTGTTCCCCTGGACCGCCTCGGGCCGCGCCATTGCCAACGGCCGCGACGAAGGCGTGACCAAGCTGCTGTTCGACGATTCACCCGAGGCCCACGGCCACGGCAAGATCCTGGGCGGCGGCATGGTCGGCACCCACGCGGGCGACATGATCGGTGAGATCGCGCTGGCGATCGAGATGGGCGCCGACGCGGTGGACATCGGCAAGACCATCCACCCGCACCCCACGCTGGGCGAGAGCATCGGTATGGCGGCGGAAGTGGCGCACGGCTCTTGTACCGACTTGCCGCCCGCGAAGAAGTAATCAGTTTCAGCGCCATCAGAAAAAAAGGCCCGAACCGGCAACGGTTCGGGCCCTTTTTTGACGTTAACAGACGCTACACCAGCGGGCTCCTAGCCGTTTGTGCACCTCATTCAAATCACTCCTGGTGGATATGCGTACATATCGACCCCACCCTGATTGAGTTGAGCCGTTTCTTTTGTGCGCGCGCTCTGACCTCTTGCCCTCAGCGGTGGCTTCATGTCAGACAGGCAACAAAAAACCGGGCATGCCCGGTTGCTTGTGTGCCGTACCGCGATCCTTGGCGGGATCAGCGCCTTGTGGCTTGTGCGGTTTCCGCGTTCATGGGCAAGGGAACCCGGCGAGCACCGTTGAAACGGGTTTGCCAATAAGCAATGCGCATGTCTTCAACCCGCACATGTGAGCCCGCGCGCGGGGAATGAATGAATTTTCCGTCTCCCACATAGATGCCCACATGGCTGAAGGCCCGCTTCATGGTGTTGAAGAACACCAAGTCGCCCGGTTTCAGCTCGCTGCGGTCAATTTCCTGGGTGCTTGCGGCCTGCTCGGCAGCTCGGCGTGGCAGCACTTTGCCCACGGATTGCTCGAACACCGCCCGCACAAATCCGCTGCAATCAAAACCTGTTTCAGCGCTGTTGCCACCGTATTTGTAGGGTACGCCCAGGAACCCCATCGCGTTCACGACCAAACTGGAGGCACGCTCGCCAACCGATTCCCGAGCCTGCTGGATTTGACTACCCAGGCGGCTCATCAGACCTTTTTCGGCGAGCAAGGTATCCATGTCGTCAAACGCTGCATCGGCTGGCGCGGCATGGGATGCCGCGCTGCAACTCAGTAAAACTACAAGGATCCAACTTTTCATACTTTTAGATTATCGGTGTTTTTCAGGCAAGTCAAGCGCGAAAAGGCTCGCAACATGTTGATTTGCATGACATTTGCCGCAAGTTACCTTGCGTTTTCACGGTCGAGCGTGCAGGGTAGCGGGGGTTGAGGGCTGTTCGCACCGTCTCAGCGCCGTGCTGGTTGGGTGTGGCCGGTTGCTTGTCTGTAGTTGGCCGCTGTCGGCACGCAGGTGTGGCGAACTGCGAAAATCAACGTTATTTCGTTTGATTTGAAGAAAGACTGCCATGCTGCTCGATGTCACAGATTCCCAGCTCGTGCTGGTTGATTACCAGTCCCGCTTGATGCCCGCGATTTTCGAGGGGCCCCAAGTTCTGGCCAACGCGGTGCGACTTGCCCGCATGGCGCAGTTGCTGGACGTGCCGGTATGGGGCACCGAGCAAAACCCGGAGAAACTCGGTCCCAACCCGCCGGAGTTGCGCGGCCTGTGCCAGAGGACCTTGTCCAAAATGCACTTCAGCGCGGTGTCAGACGGTTTGGTCGACTGGCTTCGGCCACCCGCGCGCCCAGCGGGCGGCAATGCCCGCAGCCTGCCCAAGCATCTGCAAAAGCCCTCGGCACCCATGCCTGAGCGGGCGACCATTGTGTTGGCGGGTTGCGAAGCCCATGTCTGCCTGCTGCAAACGGCGCTCGAACTGATTGAGCAGGAACTCGATGTGTGGGTTGTCACCGACGCCTGCAGTTCCCGCACCGAGCGCAACCGCGATGCCGCGTTTGACCGCTTGGCCGGGGCGGGCGCCGAGCTGGTCACCACCGAAATGGTGGCTTTTGAATGGCTGCGGTCAGCGGACAACCCCGTGTTTCGAGACGTGCATGCGCTGATCAAGTAACCCTGCCGTGAGGGAGGGCCAGCGGGACGTAGGGAGCGTGCCGCTGGGCGGCCTTGATGAAGCAAGTTGGTTTGTGCCACCTTGTTTGTTTTGGCGGCGCCGGCCCCAGAGCGGTTCCATGTGTTTCGCGCAGACCGAAACAGTGGGCTGTCAGACTCTCGCAAGTCTGAACTCCATAATTATGAATTCAGTTTGAGCCGCCGGGGATCTTCCGGGTGGCCCACGTCAGCTGCCGCAAAAACCACCCCACGCAGGAGACTCCTATGAGCAATCCCCAAGGCTACGCCGAATTCCACCGCCGCTCGATTGAGGACCGCGACGCTTTTTGGGCCGAGCAGGCGCAGCTGGTGGACTGGCGCAAACCGTTTGACCGGGTTTGCAACTACGACAATCCGCCCTTCGCGCGCTGGTTTGAAGGCGGATTGACCAACCTGTGTCACAACGCCGTGGACCGGCACCTGAAAGACCGGGCCGACCAGAACGCGCTTATCTTTGTCTCCACCGAAACCGATGTGGAAAAGATCTACAGCTTCCGTGAACTGCACGCTGAGGTGCAGCGCATGGCGGCGATCCTTATGGACCAAGGCGTGAAGAAGGGCGACCGCGTCCTGATTTACATGCCCATGATTCCCGAAGCCGCTTTCGCCATGCTCGCCTGCGTGCGCATTGGCGCCATTCACTCGGTGGTGTTTGGTGGCTTCGCCAGCCATTCTCTGGCCAGCCGCATTGAAGATGCTTCGCCGGTTGCCATCGTCAGCGCTGACGCTGGCTCTCGCGGTGGCAAGGTGGTGGAATACAAACCGCTGCTGGACGAAGCCATCAAACTGTCTGCTCACAAGCCATCCAAGGTCGTGATGGTTAACCGCGGCCTGGCGGCATTCGCAGCGGTGGAGGGCCGTGATGTGGACTACAGCGCTGCGCGCGCCCAACACATGGACACCGTGGTGCCTTGCGAGTGGGTGGACGCCACGCACCCCAGCTACACGCTCTACACCAGCGGCACCACCGGCAAGCCCAAGGGCGTTCAGCGCGACACCGGTGGCTACACCGTGGCACTGGCCGCTTCCATGAAGCACATCTACATGGGCGAACCCGGTGAAACCTACTTTTCTACCAGCGACATTGGCTGGGTGGTGGGGCACAGCTACATCATCTACGGCCCGTTGATCGGTGGCATGGCCACCATCATGTACGAAGGTCTGCCCATTCGGCCAGATGCTGGCATCTGGTGGGAGCTGGTTGAAAAATACAAGGTCACGGTCATGTTCAGTGCACCCACAGCCGTGCGTGTGCTCAAGAAATACGATTCTTCGTTCATCAAAAAATACGATTTGTCCAGCCTCAAGGCATTGTTCCTGGCGGGCGAGCCGCTGGACGAAACCACCGCCAAGTGGATTTCTGACGAGCTGGGCAAGCCCATCGTGGACAACTACTGGCAGACCGAAACCGGCTGGCCCATCCTGGCTATCTGCAATGGCGTGGAGAAAGCCGACAGCAAGTTTGGCTCACCAGGCAAAGCGGTGTACGGCTACGACGTCAAGCTGCTGGACGACCAGACCGGCGAAGAGCTCAAGGGCGGCAACAAAAAAGGGGTGGTCGCCGTTGAAGGTCCATTGCCACCGGGCTGCATGCAGACCATCTGGGGCGACGATGCACGGTTCGTCAAGACCTACTGGTCCAGCGTGCCGGGGAAGGTGGTTTACAGCACCTTTGACTGGGGCATTCGCGACGAAGACGGTTATTACTTCATCTTGGGCCGCACCGACGACGTGATCAACGTGGCCGGTCACCGCTTGGGCACCCGGGAGATTGAGGAAAGCATTTCCAGCCACCCACGCATCGCCGAGGTGGCGGTGGTGGGCGTGGCTGACCAGCTCAAGGGCCAGGTTGCGATGGCTTTTGCCGTTGTGAAAGACGCCTCATCGTTGACCGACGAGGCTTCCCGCCTGAAGCTGGAGGGCGAGGTCATGAAGCTGGTGGACGAGCAACTGGGCGCTGTGGCGCGACCAGCTCGCGTGCGCTTCGTCAGCGTGTTGCCCAAGACCCGCAGCGGCAAACTGCTGCGCCGGGCCATTCAGGCCGTGTGCGAGGGCCGCGACGCAGGCGACCTGACCACCATGGACGACCCGGCCGCGCTGCAGCAAATCAAGGATTTGCTGGTCTGAAAGCGCTGGGAGGTTCGGCGGCGCCGCGCCCTTTGGTCGGGCGGTGACTGCCGAACCCCTTGCGGTTTGCGTTGGGTCAATAGTTGTGTGTTCGAGGCGTGGTTTGAAGCCCGACAAAAACCCGTGGGCATCGTCAGCTTTTGTAAGTATGATTCATGCTTATATAGACAAAAGTGATGCCCGCCATGGAACAAATGATCGAATCCGATGCAAACGTGGAAAAGGTTCGTGTGTTCGAGTTGGCCGCCGAGTTGTTCGGTGTGCTGGCTACGCCCATGCGCCTGCGCATCCTGAGCGCGTTGTGTGACAAGGAAAAATCGGTGTCGCAGCTGCTGCAAGAAATCGACACCACACAGCCGAACCTGTCGCAGCACCTGAACCTTTTGTACCGGGCGGGCGTGCTGGCCAAGCGCAAAGACGGCACCCAGGTGATTTACCGGGTTCAAAGCGAAAAGGCCGTGACGCTGTGCCGCACGGTGTGCACCCAGATCGCCATTGAGATGGACGAGCCCAGTACCGTGCCTGCCTCTGAGCGCTTGTCGCCCCGCGTCGTTTCCTGAGCAACTGAGCCGCTGCCGGCCCACCCGCGCAGTGGCGTCGCATTCTCGTCTGGCGCCCTGGTGATCGGGCGCTCCGGTCCTGCGCCTCGCAGCAATGGTTGTTGCCAGACCTGAAGGTCGCTGACACCAGGCTGTCGCTTGGCGACCGTGCAACACATTCCACCCGATTCACATCCCGCTTTGCGCACGGGGCTGGTTTTTTACATCAGACCCGGCCAAGGTGGCACAATCTTGGTTTGCAGTCAGGTCCTTCCACAGCCACTGTCGCATCCGCCAATCGGTTCAGCCGTGTCGCGGAAGGTTTTTTTTACCAGCTAATGTTTCCTGTAGGGAAACGGAGGTCAGCGGATTTATGAGCGATTCCCAAGCAAACGGGGGCAACGTCTATGTTGCCTACAAAGGCAACTCGTACCTTTTCGGCGGCAACGCGCCGTATGTGGAAGAGATGTACGAAAACTATCTGGACAACCCGGGTAGCGTGTCCGAAACCTGGCGGGCGTATTTCGACGCCTTGCAGCACGTGCCAGCCGTCGACGGCAGCGATGCCCGCGATGTGCCCCACCTGCCCGTCATCAATGCATTTGCCGAGCGTGCCAAACAAGGCGGTACCAAGGTTGTCATCGCCGCTGGCGCCGACTCCGATTTGGGTCGCAAGCGCGTGGCTGTACAGCAGCTCATTGCGGCTTACCGCAACGTCGGCGCCCGCTGGGCCGACCTGGATCCGCTCAAGCGCACCGAGCGCGACCACATTCCCGAACTCGATCCAGCGTTTTACGGTTTCACCGACGCCGATTTCGAAACCGTGTTCAACACCAGCAACACGTTTTTCGGCAAGGAAGTCATGTCCTTGCGGGACTTGCTGAATGCACTGCGCGAAACCTACTGCAGCAGCATTGGCGCCGAGTACATGTACATCAGCGACCAGGCGCAAAAACGCTGGTGGCAGGAAAAGCTGGAATCGATCCGCAGCAAGCCGGCCTTCAACGCCGACAAGAAAAAGCACATCCTCGACCGCCTGACCGCCGCCGAGGGACTTGAGCGCTTCCTGCACACCAAATACGTGGGCCAGAAACGCTTTTCGCTGGAAGGTGGCGAGAGCTTCATTGCCGCCATGGACGAGCTGATTCAGCTCGCAGGCAGCCAGGGCGTTCAGGAAATCGTGATCGGCATGGCCCACCGTGGTCGCTTGAACGTGCTGGTCAACACCTTGGGCAAGATGCCCAAAGATTTGTTTGCTGAATTCGATCACACGGCGCCTGAAGACCTGCCGGCTGGTGATGTGAAGTACCACCAGGGTTTCAGCTCTGACGTGTCCACGCCTGGCGGCCCGGTGCATTTGTCGTTGGCATTCAACCCTTCGCACCTGGAAATTGTGAACCCGGTGGTGGAGGGGTCGGTGCGCGCGCGTATGGACCGCCGCGAAGACCCGCATGGCAAACAAGTGCTGCCCGTGTTGGTGCATGGCGACGCTGCTTTTGCCGGCCAGGGTGTCAACCAGGAAACGCTGGCGCTGGCCCAGACCCGCGGTTACTCCACCGGCGGCACGGTGCACCTGATCATCAACAACCAGATCGGTTTCACCACCTCCGACCCGCGCGATCTGCGTTCCACGCTGTATTGCACCGACATCGTCAAGGGCGTTGAGTCGCCCGTGCTGCACGTCAACGGTGACGACCCAGAGGCTGTGGTGCTGGCCACCCAGCTGGCTCTGGAATACCGCATGACGTTCCGCAAGGACGTGGTGCTCGACATCATCTGCTTCCGCAAACTCGGCCACAACGAGCAGGACACTCCGAGCCTGACCCAGCCGCTGATGTACCGCAAGATCGCGGCACATCCCGGTACCCGCAAGCTCTACGCCGACAAACTCTCTGCGCAGGGTCTGGGTGACACCTTGGGCGATGACATGTCCAAGTCGTACCGTGCTGCGCTGGATGCCGGTCGCCACACGGTAGACCCGGTGCTGACCAACTTCAAGAGCAAGTTTGCGGTCGACTGGTCGCCCTTCCTAGGCAAAAAGTGGACCGATGCGGGCGACACGGCCATTCCGATGGCGGAGTGGAAGCGTTTGGCCGACCGCCTGACCACCATCCCAGAAAGCGTGACCCCGCACCAGTTGGTGAAGAAGGTCTACGCCGACCGCGCCGCCATGGGCCGTGGCGACATTCCGGTGGACTGGGGCATGGGTGAGCACATGGCGTTTGCTTCCCTGGTGGCCAGCGGCTTCCCGGTGCGCCTGTCGGGCGAAGACTGCGGCCGCGGTACCTTCACGCACCGCCATGCGGTGATTCACGACCAGAACCGTGAAAAGTGGGACACCGGCACCTACACGCCGCTGGAAAATGTGGCCGACAACCAGGCTCCCTTTGTCGTGATCGACTCCATCCTGTCTGAAGAGGCTGTGCTGGGTTTTGAATACGGCTATGCGTCGAACGACCCGAACACCCTGGTGATCTGGGAAGCGCAGTTCGGTGATTTCGCCAACGGTGCCCAAGTGGTGATCGACCAGTTCATTGCGTCTGGCGAAGTGAAGTGGGGCCGTGTGAACGGCATCACGCTGATGCTGCCGCACGGCTACGAAGGCCAGGGCCCGGAGCACAGCTCGGCGCGCCTGGAGCGCTTCATGCAGCTGGCGGCTGACACCAACATGCAGATCGTGCAGCCCACCACGGCCAGCCAGATCTTCCACATCTTGCGCCGCCAGATGGTGCGCAACCTGCGCAAGCCGTTGGTGATCTTCACGCCCAAGTCGCTGCTGCGCAACAAGGACGCGACCTCGCCTCTGAGCGAGTTCACCAAAGGCATTTTCCAGACGGTCATTCCGGAAAACAACGCTGCCGTGGTGAAGGGCGCCGACAAGGTCAAGCGCATCATCTGCTGCTCGGGCAAGGTGTACTACGACCTGGTGAAGAAGCGCGAAGAGAAGGGCGCTGACGATGTGGCCATCATCCGTGTCGAGCAGCTCTACCCGTTTCCGCACAAGGTGTTTGGTGCGGAGGTGCGCAAGTACCCGAACGCCACCGACATTGTCTGGTGCCAGGACGAGCCGCAAAACCAGGGTGCCTGGTTCTTTGTGCAGCACTACATCCACGAGAACATGCTGGACGGACAGAAGCTCGGTTACGCCGGTCGCGCTGCCTCCGCTTCGCCTGCCGTGGGCTATGCGCACCTGCACCAAGAGCAGCAAAAGACCCTGATTGAGGCCGCTTTCGCCAAGCTCAAGGGCTTCATCCTCACCAAGTAACCGACGGTGGTCGTTGAGACGCGGGCGCCTGGCCAATATGCCGGTGCCCAGCGCCTCTCAACGCCGAACACCCAACGCAAAGAACAGGTAATTCAAATGGCAATCGTAGAAGTCAAAGTTCCTCAGCTCTCTGAGTCCGTGGCCGAAGCCACCCTGCTGCAGTGGAAAAAGAAGGTGGGTGACGCTGTCACCGCCGATGAAACCCTGATTGAAATCGAGACCGACAAGGTCGTTCTGGAGTGTCCAGCACCTTCCAGCGGCGTGCTGGTCGAAATTTTGCAAGGCGACGGTGCCACCGTGGCCGCCGAGCAGCTGATCGCCCGTATCGACACCGCCGCCGTTGCTGGCGCTACAGCACCTGCGGCGGCTGCGCCCGCTGCCGTGGCGGCCGCCCCCGTGGCCGCTGCCCCTGCCGCTGCGGCTGCATCGCAGTCCAAAGCTGGCGTGGCCATGCCAGCCGCTGCCAAGCTGATGGCCGACGGTGGCATGGCCCCCGGCTCGGTGGCTGGCACCGGCAAAGACGGGCGCGTGACCAAGGGCGATGTGTTGGCCGCTGCGGCCGCACCCAAGCCCGCGGCAGCCGCTCCCGTTGCCATTCCCACCGGCGCGCCGACCAAGGTGCTGCCGCAGGTGGCGGTGGTGGCGCCCGACCTGGGCGACCGCCCGGAAGAGCGCGTGCCGATGACCCGCCTGCGTGCCCGCGTGGCCGAGCGTCTGCTGCAGTCGCAGTCGACCAACGCCATCCTGACGACCTTCAACGAAATCAACATGGCCCCGGTCATGGAGATGCGCAAGCGCATGCAAGAGCGCTTCGAGAAGGAGCACGGCGTCAAGCTGGGCTTCATGAGCTTCTTCGTTAAGGCGGCTGTGCACGCCCTCAAGAAGTTCCCGATCCTCAACGCCTCGGTTGACGGCAACGACATCGTCTACCACGGCTATTTCGACATCGGTATCGCCGTCGGTTCGCCGCGCGGCCTGGTGGTGCCCATCCTGCGCAACGCCGACCAGATGAGCTTCGCCGACATCGAGAAGAAGATCGCCGAGTTCGGCCAGAAGGCCAAGGATGGCAAGCTGGGCATCGACGAGATGACCGGTGGTACGTTCTCGATCTCCAATGGCGGCACCTTCGGCTCGATGATGTCCACCCCCATCATCAACCCGCCGCAGTCGGCCATCCTGGGCGTGCACGCCACCAAGGACCGCGCCATGGTCGAGAACGGCCAGGTCGTGGTGCGCCCGATGAACTACTTCGCCATGTCCTACGACCACCGCATCATCGACGGCCGCGAAGCCGTGCTGGGCCTGGTGGCCATGAAGGAAGCGCTGGAAGATCCGGCCCGCCTCCTCTTCGACATCTGATCGACAAGATGGCTGAAAGTCAGCCTAGTGTTGAGCAAGTGGCGCTTAGCCGCTTGCTCGACAACGCCTATGAGGAGTTTTCTCAGGCTCTTCATTCAGTAGGCGCTCGATTCGTGTTGTGGGGATCTTTCAAAGGATCTCTTGAACTTCAGCAGCACTACTTTTCGGCGAAAGACAAAAAGCACATTCTGGATGGGCGCCGTAGCAAGAGCTTGAGTCAACAAGACATTGAGCTCAAGGAGCTTGTCGAGGAATTGGCTGAAGAGGCAGAGGAGTTTGCTTCTTGGGCTCGTAAACAAGACCGTCAGCCGATACTTCGCGAAATGCTGACCTCATATTGCTCAGCTTTCGAAGCGTGTCTGAAGAACGTCGCATTGGTCTTCGCTCTCGCTGACCGGAAAAAGCAAGGCTTGGATGATCAAGTGTTCGTTCCGGGTGATGAGTTCAGGAAGACTCTTAAAAACATTCAAGATCATTGGATGGCAGCACGAGGGCGTGAGCGAAGCACTGCGGAGGCTTTCTTTGAGTCTCAGGTGCTCAGCAAGGAGGCGATAGCTACGCGCTTCTGTTTTTTGTCTTTGACAGCGCCAGAGTGGGTTACATGCAGGGCCGCTTTTCAGGCTCGGAATGCTTTGGTACACCAACTCGGGCGACCGTCTGAGTCCATTGAAATCGCTGGCGAGTGTCTCCATGCTGGTTGGGAGATACAGCTCTCAACCAAGCAGCTTCAAGAAGTGCGGCGGGCATTCCTAAAGATTCTTGAGCCACTCAATCCCATTAGGTTGGATTTAATTTAGTTTTGGAGAAAGAAAATGTCTCAAGCATTTGACGTCGTCGTGATCGGCGCCGGCCCCGGTGGCTACATCGCCGCTATTCGCGCAGCCCAGCTGGGCTTCAAGGTCGCGTGCATCGACGAATGGAAGAACGCCGCAGGCGGCCCGGCCCCGGGTGGCACCTGCACCAACGTGGGTTGCATCCCGTCCAAGGCCCTGCTGCAGTCGTCCGAGCACTTCGAGCACGCCAACCACCACTTCGCCGACCACGGTATCAGCACCGGCAAGGTGACCATGGATGTGGCCAAGATGGTGGGCCGCAAGGACACCGTGGTGAAACAGAACAACGACGGCATCCTCTACCTGTTCAAGAAGAACAAGGTCACCTTCTTCCATGGCCGCGGGTCGTTTGCCAAGGCGGCTGACGGTGGCTATGAGATCCAGGTCACCGGTACCAAAGACGAAGTGATCACCGGCAAGCAGGTCGTGATCGCCACCGGATCCAATGCCCGCGCGCTTCCGGGCGTGCCATTCGATGAAGAGACCGTGCTGTCCAACGACGGCGCGCTGCGCATCGGCGCTGTGCCCAAGAAGCTGGCGCTGATCGGCTCCGGCGTGATCGGCCTGGAGATGGGCTCGGTCTGGCGCCGCCTGGGCGCGGACGTCACCATCCTCGAAGGTCTGCCGACTTTCCTGGGCGCGGTGGACGAGCAGATTGCCAAGGAGGCCAAGAAGGCGTTTGACAAGCAGGGCCTGAAGATCGAACTCGGCGCGAAAGTGGGCGACATCAAGACCACCAAGAAGGGCGTGAGCGTGGCCTATACCAACGCCAAGGGCGAAGCCCTGTCGCTGGATGCCGACAAGCTGATCGTGTCCATTGGCCGGGTGCCCAACACCATCGGTTTGAACGCTGAGGGCGTGGGCCTGCAACTGGACGAGCGCGGCGCGATCATGGTCGATGCCGACTGCAAAACCAGCTTGCCCGGCGTGTGGGCGGTGGGCGACGTGGTGCGTGGCCCCATGTTGGCGCACAAGGCAGAAGAAGAGGGCGTGGCGGTGGCTGAGCGCATCGCCGGCCAGCACGGGCACGTCAACTTCAACACCATTCCCTGGGTCATTTACACCAGCCCCGAAATTGCGTGGGTGGGCCGTACCGAGCAGCAACTCAAAGCCGATGGCGTGGCCTACAAGGCGGGCACCTTCCCGTTCCTCGCCAACGGCCGGGCGCGCGCGCTGGGCGACACGACTGGCATGGTCAAGTTCCTGGCCGATGCGACCACGGACGAAATTCTGGGTGTGCACATCGTCGGTCCCATGGCTTCTGAGCTGATTGCCGAGGCTGTGGTGGCGATGGAGTTCAAAGCCAGCGCCGAAGACATCGCCCGTATCTGCCACGCACACCCCTCGCTGTCGGAAGCGACCAAGGAAGCTGCGCTGGCGGTGGACAAGCGCACGCTGAATTTCTGATCCGTGCCGCGCTTCGGCGCGGCCAGCGGCCACCGCCTGCTTGGCGGCAAACCCTGCGGCCCGGTGAAACCGGTACCGCGGGGTTTTTGCTTGTGTGGCATGCTTCCCCGAAACACCATGTGAACAGGTTGATATGTCCGTCAAGGCCACTTATGAGGCCGCGCTCAAGGAGCGCGGATACGCCACCGATCCGGCCCAGCAGCGCGCCATTGATGCGCTGGAGCGGTGCGCCACCGAATGGACGAACTACAAGCAAAAGCGTTCGAATGCGCTGAAAAAAATGTTCGTCAAGCCTGAGATCCCGCGTGGGGTCTACATGTTTGGTGGGGTGGGGCGGGGCAAAAGCTTTTTGATGGATTGCTTTTTCAATGCGGTGCCCATCAAGCGCAAAACCCGGCTGCACTTTCACGAGTTCATGCGCGAAGTGCACCGCGAACTGCGCGAGCTGCAGGGCACGGTGAACCCGCTGGACGAGCTGGGCCTGCGCATGGCCAAGCGCTACAAGCTGATCTGCTTTGACGAATTTCACGTGGCGGACGTGACCGACGCCATGATCTTGCACCGCTTGTTGGACGCGCTGTTCAAGGCGGGAGTGGGTTTTGTGACCACCTCCAACTTTCATCCCGATGGGCTCTACCCCAACGGCCTGCACCGCGACCGGATCTTGCCTGCCATTGAACTGCTCAAGCAGAAGCTGGAGGTGATCAATGTCGACAACGGCACCGACTACCGCCAGCAAACGCTGGCCCTCATCGACCTCTATCACACCCCGCTCGGTCCGCAGGCCGATGCGGCCATGGAAAAGAGCTTTGTGCAGCTGGCGGAAATGGGTGACCAGGACCCGGTGATGCACATCGAGTCGCGGCAGATCCGTGCTGTGCGCCGCGCGGGTGGCGTGATCTGGTTTGACTTTCGCACGCTGTGCGGTGGGCCACGATCGCAAAACGATTACCTCGAAATCGCCACCCAGTTTCACACGGTGTTGCTGTCGAATGTGCCGCAAATGCAGGTGCGCCAGGCGTCCGAAGCGCGGCGTTTCACCTGGCTCATTGACGTGCTGTACGACCGCCGTGTGAAGCTGGTGATGTCGGCTGCTGTGGCGCCAGAGTTGCTTTACGTCGAGGGTCCCATGTCCCATGAGTTCCCACGCACGGTATCCCGATTGGGTGAGATGCAGTCTGCCGAATTTCTGGCCTTGGAACACCGCACGGTCGATACCGGGCTGACCTGAGCCGCGCGAGGCTGCTCGGCCACGACAGCTTCCAGGGTGGGTCAGGTCAAGTCAGGGGATCGACTTTGACGATGGTGAGCGACAGGTTGTCGCCCATGCCCTTGGAGCGTGAGCGCGCCTTTTGAATCAGGAACTCGCAGGCCTCTCGGGGCGACAACATGGCAATGGTGCTGGCGAGTTCTTCGGGTGTGAAGTAGTGCCACACGCCGTCGCTGCACGACATGATCGCGTCGCCCGGGATCAGTTGGGGCACCACATGGATGTCCACGGGCGGGTCGTTGTCGGTGCCCAGGCAGCCCATCAGAATGTTTGAATGGGGGTGGTCCAAGGCGTCCTCTTCGCTGATCTCACCTTGGTTGACCAGGGTTTGAACGTACGAATGGTCCATGGTGCGGAACACCATTTTCCCGTTGCGGAAGTGGTAGATGCGGGAGTCGCCTGCGTGCACCCAGTGGCTGTCACCGCCTGGGTTGATGAGAAAGGCCGCGATGGTGCTGTGTGGCTCTTGTTCGGCTGAAACCGCCGTGAGCTTGATCACCAGGTGCGACTCTTCAACGATTTGACGCAACAGCGCCGAGGCATCGTCGGTGTCAGGGTCGTACCGTTCAAACAACTGGCGGGCCGTGAGCATCACCTGGTCTGACGCTTTGCGCCCCCCGCTGCGCCCGCCCATGCCATCGGCCACCACCGCGAGCAGGCAGCCTGTGTGGCGCGGGTGGTGAAGCAAGCAGACCTGGTCTTGCTGGTAGTCGCGATCGCCGCGGTGAATGCCGGTCGATGCCTGGATGCGGTAGCCTTTTGACATAGCAGGGTTTTGCAGTAGTGAGGTGAGCGCCCCAACCCTGCCGGAGGCAAGGTGTGCCGTCGTTCTGGGGGAGTTCCGCCGAGCGACTTGAGCAGCGTGCAAACAATGAATCTGATGGTAACCACTAAAGCCTACAGGCCCCGCCATCTATGATCAAAACTTTCATGAACGCCCCACCGCGGCTCGTTCCTTGGTTGGGTGTGTCATATGGCCCGCTGAAGGGTGGTGTGGCAAGCGCTGCGGAGGTTGTTTGACGGCTCTGGAATTGGACGTGGTGGCCGCATTTGCCGAGGGTGGGCCGCTCGCGCGCAGCACGGATGGCCTGCGCCCGCGCCCGGCCCAGCTGGACATGGCCTCTGCCGTGGCCCGCACGGTGGATGCCAGGGACTGCCTGGTGGTGGAAGCGGGCACAGGGGTGGGCAAAACGTTTGCCTATCTGGTGCCGGTGTTGCTGAGTGGCCGGCGGGCGCTGTTGTCCACCGCCACCCAGGCGCTGCAAGACCAACTTTTTTCACGCGACATACCCGCCGTGAGTCGGGCGCTGGGCGTGCCGGTGCGGGCGGCCTTGCTCAAGGGCCGCTCCAGCTATGTGTGTGTGCAGCGCCTGGAGCAGGCGAGAAGCGGTGCGCGCGTGGGCTTGCGAGACCCGGCGCTGACCGCGGGCCTGGAGCAGGTGCAGCGTTGGGCCATGGCATCGGTCAGTGGTGATCTGGCCGAGCTTCCCGGCCTGGACGAGGCCTCGCCCCTACGCGGGCTGATCAGTTCCACCCGCGACAACTGTCTGGGCGGCGCGTGCCCCCGGCTGGCGCAATGCCATGTGAACCGGGCACGCCACGAAGCGCTGCAAGCCGACTGGGTGGTGATCAACCACCACCTGTTTTTTGCCGATCAGGAGGTGCAAGAGGCGGGGCGGGACAGCTTGTTGCCCCGCGCCGAGGTGGTGGTTTTTGACGAGGCGCACCAGTTGAACGATGCCGGCGTTCAGTTTTTGGGTCAGTCTGTGGGCTCCAGCCTGCTGCGCGACCTCGCCCGCGAAGTGTCGAGCCTGGGGCAGCAATGGGCGCGCGGCATGCGTCCCTGGAGCCACCTGGCGTTTGAGCTGGAGCACGCAGCCCGGCAGGTGTCCCCGTTGCTGCACGCTGCGCCGGGCGGTGGGCGGCGCAGCCGGTGGCAGCAACAAGTGCCCGAGGGGCTGGACGCGAGCGGCTGGCGCCTGGCGGTGGCTGGCGTTGCCGGCTCCCTGTCCGCTGTGCAACACGCGCTGGCGCAAACCTGTGACGCCGCGGCCGAGTTGGTCCACCTGCACCAGCGGGTGTTGCGAACACAGGCCATGTGGGCCCGGCTCACGCAGTCCGCAGCCGCTGATGCGCCGCAAGACGGGTTGATTCGCTGGCTGGAGTGGGGTGGCGGGCAGGCTCCTGCCATGGCTTGGCGCTTGGTGGCGGCGCCGGTGGACAGCGCCGGGTTTTTTGGTGAGTTGCTCGGCAATGCGGCCGAGGGGCGCAGCTGGGTGTTCACCTCAGCCACGCTGGGGCACGATGACGCCCTGAGCTGGTTCACCCAACGCCTCGGCCTGGACGCACTCCCCAGTGTGCGCACCCTGCGCGTTCCCAGTCCCTTTGACCACTCAGCCCAGGCTGCGCTGTACATACCCCATGGGTTGCCCGAGCCAGCCGACGCCGCCCACACGCCGGCGCTGGCTGAGACGGTGGCGCGCTGGGCTTCGGTATTGGGTGGGCGCACGCTGGTGCTGACCACCACCCTGAGAGCGGCCCACCGCATGACCGAGCATCTCCAAATGCTGGTGGCCGAGGGGCGGTGTGCGCCGATGTCGGTGTTGGGTCAGGGGCACATGTCCAAACGGACGCTGCTGGCCCGCTTTCGCACCGCCGGATACATCCAGACCGGGGCCCCCGGTTCGATCTTGGTGGCCTCGGCCTCGTTCTGGGAGGGCGTGGACCTGGCCGGCGATGTGTTGCAGTTGCTGGTGATCGACAAGCTGCCGTTTCCGCCGCCCGACGATCCCTTGATCGAAGCCCGCGCGCGCCAGCTGGAGGCGGTGGGGCAGCGTGCGTTTGCCGGCTGCTACTTGCCTGAAGCCGCCATGGCGCTCAGGCAGGGCGCTGGCCGGTTGATTCGTTCAGAGACCGACCGGGGCGTGCTGGTGATTGCAGACCGTCGCCTGGTCACGCGGTCTTACGGAAGCGCGCTGTTGGCAGCCTTGCCGCCCATGCTGCGGCTGGTGGACGAGGCAGACATGGTGTCGGCATTGAACACGCTGGCGCTGAAGGTGCAAGGTGTGCCGTCACAGGGCTGATTGCCCGTTGGGCCGTGCTTACCAGAGCTTCCACCAGGGATCGTTCGAGCTCTTGAAACCCTTGCTCAGGTATTCGCTGTTCGGGTAGCTGGCCAGCATGACCCGCCGGGCGTCGTCGCGCAGCTGCGTCATGCCCAGGGCGTCGTAAGACTGGACCAAGATGTACAGGGCCTCTTCAAGCGCCGGTGCGTCGGTGTAGTCCACCAGCGCGGTCTGTGCGCGGCCAATGGCGGCCAAGTGGGCGCCTCGGGTGTGGTAATAGCGGGCCACATGCACCTCGTACTGAGCCAGCGAGTTGACGATGTAGGTCATGCGCGAGCGCGCGTCAGGTGTGTAGCGCGAATCGGGGAAGCGTGTCACCAGGTCGCGGAAGGCTTCAAACGACTCTTTGGCCGCCTTCTGATCGCGTTCAGAAAGATCCTGGCGCGACAGCGATCCAAACAGACCCAGGTTGTCGTTGAAGCTGGCCAGCCCCTTCAAGTACAAAGCGTAGTCAAGCGCTGGGCTGGACGGGTGCAGCCGCATGAAGCGGTCGATGGCCGCAAGCGCCTGTGCGGGTTCGCCCGCTTTGTAGTGTGTGTGGGCTTTGTCCAGCTGTGCTTGCTGTGCCAAAGGCGTGCCGGCCGCACGGCCTTCCAGCTTTTCATACAGCGTGATGGCTTTCTCAAAGTTGCCGGCATCCCGCTCGTCGCGCGCTTCTGTGTACAGCTTGTTGGGGCTCCAGCCGGCGGTTTCGTCCACCGTCTTGCCGCCGGCGCAGCCAGCGAGCACCAGGGCAGCGCCCATCCAACACAGTGACACAGCAGATAATCTGGACAGAAGCATCACTCGCATACCTTTACAACGGAACAACCAGGTTTTGGCCACTGAAATTATATCGACGGGGGTGTTACCGCCCACGCAGGCATCCGATGATGCGCTGGATGGCGCCTCTGCGGCCGAAGAAGGGCTGGCAGAAGCCGAAATTCGCCTGTGCGAGGTGCCCACCGACATGCACGGCTGGCGCATTGACCGTGCGTTGGCTCGCCTGATCCCCGAATTCTCGCGCTCTTACTTGCAGCAGCTCATGGCCGACGGCGCCGTGCAGCTGCGCGGCGCGGCGCTGCGCAAGCAGGCCGCCCGCATCGCAGCGGGTGACCAGCTGCAGGTGGAGTTGCGTCCCACGCAGCAGGCCATGGCGTTTGTCCCGCAGGCCATGGCGCTGGACGTGGTGTTTGAGGACGCTGATCTGCTGGTGATCAACAAGCCGGCTGGGCTGGTGGTGCACCCCGCCGCAGGCAACTGGAGCGGCACATTGCTCAATGGCTTGCTCGCTCACCACGCCGGCGCGGCCAGCTTGCCGCGCGCTGGCATCGTCCACCGGCTGGACAAAGACACCTCGGGCCTGATGCTGGTGGGCAAAAGCCGCCAGGCGGTTGAAGCGCTGGTGCGGGCCATCGCTGCGCGCGAGGTCAACCGGCAGTACCTGGCGCTGGGGCATGGGCGTTGGACCGGGGCGGTGGAGCAGGGGGTCGATCAGCCCATCGGGCGCGACATCCGCAACCGTCTTCGCATGGCCGTGGTGTTGCAGGACGGTACCTCCGGCAAGCCAGCCCAAACCACGTTCACATGGCTGGAAGGTTCTGACCAGGTCTGCTTGGTGGCTTGCAAGCTGCACACCGGCCGCACCCACCAGATTCGCGTGCACATGGCTTGGCTGGGACACCCCTTGGTTGGCGACACGCTGTATGGCGGCCGGGTCTTGTGGGGCATGGGCCGTCAGGCGCTGCACGCCACCCGCTTGCGTCTGAAGCACCCCACAGGCGGGCAAGCGCTTGATTTTCAGTCCGCACCACCAGCCGATTTCATGGATGCACTGGAGCAAAGCGGCCTCCGGTACAATCTCGCATCGCTGGGTTGATACCAAAGACACCTGTTTGCAGGTTTTGGTGAGGTGCATGACACTGCAGCACCTCCTTTCCCCAGCTTCCTGATGCTTTTCAGCGCTTTGGACGACACAAGCCTGCTGATCCTTGCTGCAGTCCGATGTTCGGATGCCTTTCCCGGCCTACCCCTCCTTGACGGGCTCGCCACGATGGGTTGTTGTTGCATGGTGTTTGACCCCGCCCCAGCCGCAAGCCGGTTTTAAACAGATACACACGATGAATACCGCGGATGCCAAGCGCGTCCTAGAGACCGCATTGATCTGCGCGCCCCAACCGCTGACGGTGCGGGAACTGGGCGTGCTGTTCGAGATGGAAGTGTCCTCCGACACGCTCAAATCCTTGTTGGCCGACCTTCAGCTTGAATGGACGGGGCGCGGTGTCGAGCTGGTTCAGGTGGCCAGTGGCTGGCGGTTTCAGAGCCGCCCCGAATTGCGCCCCTACCTTGACCGGCTGCACCCCGAAAAGCCACCCAAGTACACCCGGGCCACCATGGAAACGCTGGCCATCATTGCTTACCGTCAGCCGGTGACCCGTGGCGACATGGAAGACATTCGCGGCGTGACCATCAACTCGTTGATCCTCAAGCAGCTGGAAGACCGGGGCTGGGTCGAGGTGATCGGTCACCGCGAAACGGTGGGTCGCCCCGCCTTGTTTGCTACCACCCGCCAGTTTCTGGACGATCTGGGCCTGGCTTCCCTCGACCAACTGCCGCCCCTGGACGGCAGCGAAGTGCAGGAGTCGGCGCTTGACCGGCTGGACTTCGAATCGCTTGCTTCCAGCCTTCAGCCCGATGCAGCCGACCTCCCGGTTGATGCCGTGGCTGGTGTGGGGTCCGCTGCGCCCACACCATCCGATGCAGGCGCTGCTGATGCGGCCCCTGGCAACCTTTTCTCCGCCCCCGTATCCGACCCACTGCTGTTGGAACCCTCCACACAGGAACACCATGAACCCGGCACAAAACCCCAACAATCCGCCTGACGCCACGCCAGATACCGCGCCCGAGGCTTCGGCTGTGGTGGGCGCGTCCGCTGCCGCACCGCAACCGGATGCCTCCAAACCCGCAACCCCCCAGCGCTCTGCGGAGCCTGAGGCGCTGCAGTTCGACGACGTCGTGAGTGGTGCGTTTGATGCCGAGCAAGAGCTGGATCTACCCGTGCCCACCAAGCGGGTGCTTGCGCCGCAAGCCGAGTCGCCCAAGCTGCACAAGGTGTTGGCGCAAGCTGGTATGGGGTCGCGTCTTGAAATGGAGCAGCTCATCCTGGAAGGCCGCATTTCGGTCAACGGCGAGCCTGCCCACGTCGGCCAGCGCATCCAGCTGGGCGATGTGATCCGTGTCAATGGCAAGCAGGTTCGGGTGCGCATGACGCCGCCGCCGCCGCGCGTGCTGGCCTACCACAAGCCCGCGGGTGAAGTGGTGTCGCATGACGATCCGCAAAACCGCCCATCCGTGTTTCGCCGCCTGCCGCGGCTTTACCAGAGCAAGTGGCAGTCGGTGGGCCGGCTGGACCTGAACACCGAAGGCTTGCTGCTGTTGACCGACTCCGGCGAGTTGGCCAACCGCCTGATGCATCCGCGATTTGGCCTGCAGCGCGAATACGCCGTGCGCGTGCTGGGTGCTTTGTCCAACGAAGAAAAGCAGCGCCTGCTCGATGGCGTGCGGCTCGATGACGGCATGGCCCAGTTCGCCAGCATTGAAGACGGTGGTGGCGAAGGGGCCAATTGCTGGTACCGCGTGACCATTGGCGAAGGCCGCAACCGTGAGGTGCGCCGCATGTTTGAGGCGGTGGGCCATGCGGTCAGCCGCCTCATCCGCATCCGCTACGGCGCCATGATGCTGCCGCGCGGCCTCAAGCGTGGTGTGTGGGTGGAGCTGGACCAGCAAGATATTGACCGGCTCACGAAAGCCGCCGGCATGCCCGCCCCGGGTGCAGCTGCCGAGCGGCAAGCCCGCCCCGGCGGTCGCCAGCCGGCCGCTCGCGGCAAGCAGGCGCCCAAGACCGGTGGCCGCAACTACGGCAACCCGGCGGGCAGCCGTGGTGAAGCCCCCGCAGTGCGGCGCAGCAGCATGTTTGCCATGCCCACCAGCAACGCCAACGCACCCAAGGGCCGAGGCGGCAAGGGGCCAGGCGGCGGCTCATCGCAGCCTGATCCGATGAAAACGTCCTTTGGCTACATCGGTCAGGACGCGCTGCAGCGCCGGCGCGAGGAAGAGTCCAGCCGCCCAGCGGGTGGGCGCCGCCGGGGCGGTAGCGGTGGCGGTTCGGGTGGTGGGCGCTCTGGCAGCCGCTGACCCGGCCTCGGTGGGCACGGTATGCGGTGATTTGCGTAGCCCGTAGCCCAACCCGTGCCCCATGAATTTCATGTGGGCAATGTAGAATCATGGGCTTTGCGACTTAGCGCAAAACACCCTCATTTATTTGTCAATTCAAGGAAAAACATGGCCATCGAACGCACCCTCTCCATCATCAAGCCCGACGCTGTTGCCAAAAACGTCATCGGCCAGATCTACGCCCGCTTCGAAGCTGCTGGCCTGAAAGTCGTGGCTGCTCGCATGGCCCATCTGTCGCGCGGCGAAGCCGAAGCGTTCTATGGCGTGCACAAAGAGCGTCCTTTCTTCAAAGACCTGGTGGACTTCATGATCTCCGGTCCCGTGATGATCCAGGCCCTGGAAGGCGAAGGCGCCATTGCCAAAAACCGCGACCTGATGGGCGCTACCGACCCGAAGAAAGCCGCTGCCGGCACCATCCGCGCCGATTTCGCTGACAGCATCGATGCCAACGCCGTGCACGGTTCCGACGCGGCTGAGACGGCCGCTGCCGAAATCGCGTTTTTCTTCGCTGGCATGAACGTTTACTCGCGTTGAACATGGTCAGCACGCTCCACGTTGTGTCGCTGTCCGCCCAGCGGGTGTCGGCCAGCAGGGGGCGTGTGAGCGCCACGTTGCTCTCATGACGGCCAATCTGCTCGATTTCGATCTGGAAGGCTTGGCCGTCTTTTGCGAACAGCTGGGCGAAAAGCGGTTTCGTGCCGTTCAGCTGTTTCGCTGGATTCATCAAAAGGGGGCGTCCCGTTTCGACGAGATGACCGACCTCGCGCGCAGCCTGCGCGAGAAGCTCCCCTCCGTGTGCCACATCACCGACCTGCCTGTGCTCTCACGGCAGGATTCCGCGGATGGCACCATCAAGTGGCTGTTTGACGTGGGCGGCGGTAACGCTGTTGAAACCGTCTTTATCCCCGAAGAAGACCGCGGCACCCTGTGTATTTCATCCCAAGCCGGCTGTGCTGTGGGATGCCGTTTTTGTTCCACCGGTCACCAAGGTTTTTCGCGCAACCTCACCACCGGTGAGATCGTGGCGCAGCTGTGGCACGCCGAGCATTTTTTGCGCAAGCACCTGGGCAAAACCGAGCGTGTCATTACCAATGTGGTGATGATGGGCATGGGCGAACCTTTGCAAAACTACAGTGCCCTGGTACCCGCGCTGCGCGTGATGTTGGACGACCACGGCTACGGCTTGTCGCGCCGGCGCGTGACGGTGTCCACCTCGGGCGTTGTGCCCATGATGGACCGGCTGGGCAAAGATTGCCCGGTCGCTTTGGCCGTGTCGCTGCACGCGCCCAACGACGCCCTGCGCGATTCTCTGGTGCCGCTGAACCGCAAATACCCCATTGCCGAATTGCTGGACGCCTGTCTGCGCTACCTGCCGGCCGCACCGCGCGATTTCATCACGTTCGAATACTGCATGCTCGATGGCGTCAACGACCAGCCCGAGCACGCGCAGCAGCTGTTGGCGCTTGTCAAAGGCCATGGTGCACGCGGTGTGCCTTGCAAAATCAATTTGATTCCCTTCAACCCGTTTCCGGATTCCGGTCTCAAGTGCTCACCCCGTGCCGTGGTGCTGCGATTTGGGCAGATCCTGAATGAAGGCGGTCTGGTGACGACGGTGCGCAAAACGCGCGGCGACGACATTGATGCCGCTTGCGGGCAGTTGGCGGGTGATGTCCTGGACCGCACCAACGCAGCGCAGCGACTGGCCCAGCGGCGCACAGCCGCCGAGCAGCCCATTCGGTTCCATCCTTCAGCACGAGAAAGACAGACATGACACAAGCGATTCGCCCTGGGTCACGGACGCCGAACGGCTTCAGGCTGGATGGCGCTTTGCGCCGCGCGCTGACCTGGCTGTTGCTTTTGATGCCACTGGCATGGGTGCAGTTGTCGCTCAGCGGTTGCGCGGGTGGGGTGGGTGCCGCGACCGCTACCGCTGAGCCGGTCACCGATTTTGACGAGCCCGATGCCCGCAAGCGGGCACGGCTGCGCCTGGAGCTGGCCTCGGGTTATTTTGAGCAGGGCCAGACCACCGTGGCCCTGGATGAAATCAAGCAGTCGCTGGCTGCCGATCCGACCTATGGCCCGGCCTTTGTTTTGCGTGGGTTGGTGTACATGCGTCTGAATGACAACCGCCTGGCCGAAGAGAGTTTTCAGCGGGCACTGCAAATCAACCCGCGCGACCCGGATGCCCTGCACAACTACGGCTGGTTTTCATGCCAGTTGGGTCGCAACGCGCAAGCGGTTGAGCTTTTCACGCGTGCGCTCGCCAGCCCGGTTTACGCCGGCCAAGCCAAGACCTACATGGCCAAAGGCATTTGCCAGACCCGCATGGGGCAATACCCAGAGGCCGAAGGCAGTTTTGCGCGCTCGTACGAGCTGGATGCCGGCAACCCGATCACCGGTTACAACCTGGCTTCCTTGTTGTTTCGCCGCGGTGACGACTCTCGGGCCCAGTTTTACATTCGGCGATTGAACAATTCCGATCTCGCCAATGCCGAAACGCTTTGGCTGGGTATCAAGGTGGAGCGCCGGCTCGGCAACACCGAAGCCATGCAGCAGTTGGCTCAGCAGTTGAGCCGCCGCTACCCGCAGTCGCGGGAGTGGACTTTTTACCAGCGTGGGGCGTTCGATGAGTGATTGGTCAGCACAAGGCGCGACGGCACCTGATACGGCGAACAGCGACGCGCCCCGTCCGGTGCTGCTGCGCCAGGCCAGGGAGGCCGCAGGGCTGCACATTGCGGCGCTGGCTGCCGCCTTGAAGGTTCCGGTCAAGAAACTGGAAGCGCTGGAAGCAGGGCGCTACGGTGAACTGCCCGACATGGTTTTTGCGCGCGCGTTGGCCTCCAGCGCCTGCCGACAACTCAAAGTGGACCCAGCGCCCATTCTTGAGCAAATTCCCGCTGGGGTGACTCCCCAGCTGGGTGACTCAGGCATGGCCATCAACACGCCTTTTAAGGCGGCTTCTGGTGGCGCACCAGCCAACCCGGTAGGGTGGCTTTCGCGCCCCGCGGTGCTGGCCGCCATTGCGCTGATGCTCGGCGCGCTCGTGCTGGTGTTTTTGCCCGATATGGCCACGGTTTCGGAGCCTGAAGCGAGCGCTCCCTTGGGCGACGCGGCACCCAGCCCATCGATGGCGCCCGTTTTTTCTGAACCCGTACAGGGTGCAACCCCTGACACGGCTTCGCAGGACCAGCCTGCGGCGCCTGCCGAGGCAGGCGGTACCGGGGTTGCCCTGGCGCCTGCGCTGTTGTCCGGATTGCCCGCGGCTACGCCGTCGGTGGCGGCACAGACCACCCCTTCTGCAACTGCCGCAGCTGAAGCGGCCGACGCCAGCAAATTGCTGATGATTCGCGCCACCGGGGATTCCTGGGTGGAAGTGACAAACGGCACCGGCGTTGTCGTGATACAGCGCATGCTCAAGTCGGGCGACGTAGTGGATTTTTCCGCAGCGCCGCCTTACGCGGTGGTGGTTGGTCGGGTGGACAACGCCGAGGTGGTGGTGCGCGGACGCGCATTTGACACCACGTCTTTCTCCCGCAATGGCGTGGCCCGCTTTGAGGTGAAATGACCATGGAACCTGTCGAACGCCTAGGTCTGGCTACCGCAGCCCCGCTTGAAAGTGCGGAGGCGCGGCCCATTCCCCTGAGCCGTGTGCTGCAGCGCAACACCCGTCCGGGTGTGGTGTCCTGGGGCGACCGGCGCGTGACCGTGGGCGGTGGTGCCCCGGTGCGGGTGCAGTCAATGACCAACACCGACACCGCCGATGCGGTGGGTACCGCCATCCAGGTGAAAGAACTGGCCCTGGCCGGCTCTGAGCTGGTGCGGATCACGGTCAACAACGACGAAGCGGCCAAGGCCGTGCCTTATATCCGCGAGCAGCTCGACCGCATGGGTGTGGACGTGCCCCTGATCGGCGACTTCCATTACAACGGTCACCGCTTGCTGAGCGATCACCCGGCTTGTGCCGAGGCGCTGTCCAAGTACCGCATCAACCCGGGCAATGTCGGTCGCGGCGACAAGGGCGATCGCCAGTTTGGCCAGATGGTGGAAATTGCCGCACGGTACGACAAAGCGATTCGCATTGGGGTGAACTGGGGTAGCCTGGACCAAGACCTGCTCGCCCGCCTGATGGACGTGAACGCCAAACGCAGCCAGCCGTGGGATGCCCGTCAGGTGATGTACGAGGCCTTGATCACCTCGGCGCTCGATTCAGCGAAAAAGGCCGAAGCCATCGGCCTCAGCGGCAACAACATCACGCTGTCGTGCAAGGTCAGCAGCGTGCAAGACCTGATTGCGGTTTACCAAGAGCTGGCGCAGCGCTGCGACTATCCGCTGCACCTCGGTCTGACCGAAGCTGGCATGGGCACCAAAGGGGCTGTGGCGTCGGCTGCCGCCTTGTCGGTGCTACTGCAGCAGGGCATTGGTGACACCATTCGCGTGTCGCTCACGCCGCAGCCGGGCGAGTCGCGCACCCAAGAGGTGGTGATTGCGCTGGAAATTTTGCAGGCGCTCGGTATGCGTGCCTTTGTGCCCAGTGTGACGGCGTGCCCCGGTTGCGGTCGCACCACCAGCACCACCTTTCAGGAGTTGGCGAAGCAAATTGACGACTTCTTGCGCGGCTCCATGCCGGTCTGGCGCGCGCGCTACCCAGGCGTGGAAAATCTCAAGCTCGCGGTGATGGGATGCATCGTCAACGGACCCGGCGAGAGCAAGCACGCGGACATTGGCATCAGCCTGCCCGGCACCGGCGAGGCGCCCGCCGCACCCGTCTATATTGACGGTGAAAAGGCGCTGACGCTGCGCGGTGACCGCATCGCGCACGAGTTTCAGCAAATTGTCGAAAACTACATTGAAAAACGGTACGGCTCCGCAGCCTGACTGAACGGACCTTGAAGGTCCAGCAAGCCGCCCAGCGGCCCGCGCCAGCAAGGCGCCGTGCCTCAAACGCAAGAATATCCATGGCAGAAAAACTGACCGCCGTCAAAGGCATGAACGACATAGCACCCCCGGCGTCCGCGCACTGGGAGTGGCTGGAAGATACATTGCGCGCGCTGATGCGCCGCTATGGCTACCGCAACCTGCGCACACCGATCGTGGAGCCCACGGCGCTGTTTGTTCGCGGCTTGGGTGAGGTGACCGATATCGTCGAAAAGGAGATGTACTCCTTTGAGGATCGTCTGAACGGCGAACAACTCACCTTGCGGCCTGAAAACACCGCCGGCGTGGTGCGCGCTGTGGTGGAGGCGTCCATGCTGTACGACGGTGGCAAGCGCTTGTATTACATGGGCCCCATGTTTCGCCATGAGCGCCCGCAGCGGGGGCGCTACCGCCAGTTTCACCAGTTTGGCGCTGAGGCCCTCGGTTTTGCCGGGCCCGATGTGGACGCCGAGCTGATCGTGCTGGCCTGCGACCTTTGGGCCGAGCTGGGCTTGACCGGCATCGAGCTGGAAATCAACAGCCTGGGCCAGCCAGTTGAGCGCATGGCCCACCGCCAGGCGCTCATTGCCTACCTGGAAGGCCATGCCGACCAGTTGGATGAAGATGCCAAGCGCCGTCTGCACAGCAACCCCTTGCGCATCCTGGACACCAAAAATCCAGCCATGCAAGACCTGGTCAATGCCGCGCCACGGCTGATGGACCACCTGGGTGCCGAGTCGCTCGATCATTTCAACCGCCTGCGCGGTTTGCTGGATGCTCACGGCATTGCCTACTGCATCAATCCTCGCCTGGTGCGTGGCATGGATTACTACAACCTGTCGGTGTTTGAGTTCGTGACCACCCAGCTCGGTTCGCAGGGCACGGTGTGCGCGGGCGGGCGCTACGACGGCCTGTTTGAACAAATTGGTGGCAAAGCCGCGCCGGCGGTTGGCTGGGCACTGGGCATGGAGCGCATTCTGGAATTGCTCAAAGAGCAGGGCCTTTTGCCGGAACAACCCACGCCAGATGCCTACGCTGTGGTGCCCGATGCCGCCAGCGTGCCGCAGGTGATGCCGGTGCTGCGTGCGCTGCGCCAGGCTGGTGTGTCGGTGCAGATGCACGCTGGCGGTGCCGAGGGCATGGGGAGCATGAAATCGCAGTTCAAGAAGGCCGACGCCAGTGGCGCCCGCTTTGCCTTGATCTTTGGTGCGGACGAATTGCAGCAGGGCATGGTGGCCGTGAAACCGTTGCGGGGCCCTAGGCCCGGTGAGGCCGGTACCGATCTGCCAGCCCAGACCATGCAGCCACTGGCCGACGTGGCGCAGTGGGCAGACGGCCTGCGCGGCGCTTGACCGAAATCACCTGCTGCTGGCAGCCGCCTACAATCCCCTGTTATTCACCGACAAGCACCCATGGCCAAACACCTCGACCTCGAAGAGCAGGAACAACTCGACCAGATCAAACACTTCTGGGCACAGTACGGCAACCTCATCACCTGGGTGCTGATCGCCGTGTTTGGCTCGATGGCAGCCTGGAATGGTTGGAACTACTGGCAGCGCAGCCAGGCCACCAAGGCGGCCGCACTCTACGACGAAATAGAGCGCGCGGCACTGGCCAGCGATGCCGATCGCATGGAACGCGCGCTGTCTGACATGAAGGACAAGTTCGGCGGAACCACCTTCGCAGCACAGGGCGGGTTGCTGGCCGGCAAGACACTGTTTGACGCGGGCAAGACCGACGGCGCGCGCGCTGCGCTGTCCTGGGTGGCCGAGAGCGCTCCAGATGACGCTTACAAAGCCGTGGCCCGCTTGCGTCTGGTGGGGTTGGACATCGAGGCCAAATCTTTCGATCAGGCCCTGAAGACCCTGGAAGCACCGGTGCCGAAGTCGTTTGAGCCGTTGGTGGCCGACCGCCGGGGCGACGTGTTCATGGCCCAAGGCAAAACGGAAGAGGCCAAGACGCAGTACCAAGCGGCTTGGCGCGGTCTGAGCGATCGTGCGGAATACCGCCGGCTGGTGGAGGTCAAACTGGCCTCGCTGGGCGTAGCTGTGACCAGCCTCGCCGACACGGCAGAGGTGGCACGGTGAGCGCGTTGCTTGGGGTCCGTGGGCGGCTGAGCCGTTCTGCATGGGTTGTATCCGGTGCCGTGATCGCGTTGGTGCTCACGGCGTGCTCGTCCAGCCCAGAGAAACCCCAGCCTGCCCAGCTTGCGCCAGTCGCCGCTCTCATGGGCACCTCCTTGGCCTGGTCTTCCCAGGTGGGTGCGTCGCACGCCATGCTGGCGCCCAGCGCTGTGGCCGGACGGGTGTTCGCTGCGGGCGGTTCCGGCACGGTGGTGGCGCTGGACGCCGCGACTGGCCAGGACGTATGGCGTTTGAATCTGTCCCAGCCGATAGCTGCAGGCGTGGGTTCAGACGGTGATTTGGCCGCAGTGATCACGCAAGGCAACGACCTTGTGACCATCCGCGACGGCAAAGAAGTTTGGCGTGTGCGCCTGCCTGCACGCTCGTTTACAGCCCCGCTGGTGGCTGGTAAGCGCGTGTTCGTGTTGACCGCAGACCGCACGGTGCGGGCCTTTGACGGCGAAACGGGGGCCCGGCTGTGGGCTCAGTCGCGCCCTGCCGAGCCGCTGGTGCTGAGCCAGAGCGGAGCCCTGATTGCCGTGGGTGATACCTTGGTGGCTGGTTTGGCCGGCCGCCTGGCCGGATTGAATCCGCTCAACGGTTCGATCCGTTGGGACGTCCCGGTAGCCACGTCGCGCGGTACCAACGAGGTCGAGCGTCTGGTCGATGTGGTTGGCCCTGTCAGCCGGGTGGGCAACAGTGTTTGCGCCCGTGCCTATTCGGCCGCGGTCGCTTGTGTTGATGCAGGTCGTGGCACCGTAGCTTGGGCGCGGCCCGCACAAGGCACCACGGGCTTGCATGGAGACGACCGCTTGGTCTTCGGCACCGAGGCCGATGGACGTGTGCAAGCCTGGCAGCGCACCAGCGGCGGGAGCGGCTGGCTAGTGGACCGCCTGAAATACCGTGGCCTCACCGCACCGCTGGCGGTTGGCCGCGTGGTGGCAGTGGGGGACAGTCTGGGTCTGGTGCACTTGCTGTCGCGCGAAGACGGTTCCGAAATGACCCGCATGACCGCCGATGGCTCCGCCATTTTGGTGGCGCCAGTGCTCGCGGGTGACGCCTTGGTGGTGCAGACGCGCAATGGCGGTGTCTTCGCCTGGCGTCCCCAATAACGATTTGATGACCGTGTGCATGTTGCACATGGTGTCCTGAACGAAAGCTTTTTCCGTGAAACCCGTCATCGCTCTGGTGGGACGCCCCAATGTGGGCAAGTCCACCCTGTTTAACCGCCTGACGAGTTCACGCGACGCCATCGTGGCCGACTTTGCCGGCCTGACCCGTGACCGCCACTATGGCAACGGGCGCATGGGCGCGAGTGAGTACATCGTCATCGACACCGGTGGCTTTGAGCCCGACGCGAGCGAGGGCATCTACCGTGAAATGGCCAAGCAGACCCGGCAGGCTGTGGCCGAGTCGGATGTGGTCATTTTTGTGGTGGACGCACGGGCTGGCATCAGCGCTCAGGACCACGAGATTGCGCAGTACCTGCGTCGCCTCGGCAAGCCCACGGTGCTGGTGGCCAACAAAGCCGAAGGCATGACCCAGGGCCTGCAGCTCGTGGAGTTCTTTGAGCTGGGCCTGGGCGAAGTCATGCCCGTGTCGGGCGCGCATGGACAGGGCATCCGTTCCATGCTGGACAAAGCGCTGGAAAGTATCCCGGGGTTTTCGCTGGAAGGTGAAGACGAAGAACCTGTCGATCCGACCGTTATCCGTCTGGCGGTGGCAGGGCGCCCCAACGTGGGCAAGTCCACCCTCATCAATGCCTGGCTTGGGGAAGAGCGGCTGGTGGCGTTTGACATGCCGGGCACGACACGAGACGCCATCTCTGTGCCGTTTGAGCGCAATGGACAAAAGTTTGAGCTGATCGACACAGCGGGTATCCGCCGCAAGGGCCGGGTGTTCGAAGCCATCGAAAAGTTCTCCGTGGTCAAAACGCTCCAGGCGATCGAAAACGCCCACGTGGTTTTGCTGTTGCTGGATGCCACGCAGGGTGTGACCGACCAGGATGCCCACATCGCCGGTTTCATTCTGGAGAGCGGCCGAGCGGTGGTCATCGCCATCAACAAATGGGATGCGGTGGACGCTTACCAGCGCGAACAAGTCGAGCGCCAAATTGAAACCCGCCTGGCTTTTCTCAAGTTTGCCTCGCTGCACTTGATTTCGGCACAGAAGCGGCAAGGCCTTGCGCCGGTGTGGAAGTCGATTGGCCTGGCACACGCTTCAGCCATGCGCAAAATGTCCACGCCGGTGTTGACGCGCCTGTTGCTGGAAGCGGTGGCGTTTCAGGCGCCCCAGCGCGGCGGCATGTTCCGGCCCAAGCTGCGCTACGCGCACCAAGGCGGCATGAACCCACCGGTAATCGTGATTCATGGCAATTCCCTGGAGCATGTGCCCGAGTCCTACAAGCGGTTTCTCGAAGGGCGTTTTCGCAAAGCGTTCGACCTCGTGGGCACGCCGTTGCGCATCGAATTCAAAACCTCGACCAATCCCTTCAAGGACTGAGGTGTGAAAAGGGTTGTGGGTTCTGCTGTTGCCCAGTGTGGTAAGGTGGAACCCTTATCAACTTCATTTGAACACGGAACATATCGTGAGCAATAACAAAGGCCAACTCTTGCAAGATCCCTTCCTGAACCAGCTTCGCCGGGAACACGTTCCTGTTTCGATCTACCTGGTCAACGGCATCAAGCTTCAGGGTCAGATTGAATCTTTTGACCAGTACGTGGTGCTGTTGCGCAACACCGTGACCCAGATGGTGTACAAGCACGCCATCTCCACGATCGTGCCTGGCCGCCCTGTGCAGTTTTCTGCCGCCGCTCCGGACGAGCCTGCGGCCACCTGAATCGGTCCCTGATGTCGCCAGACCTCGTGCTGCGTACAGTGGCGGTCAAACGCCGCCACTGCATCCAGCTTGACTGATTTGAATTCCTCCCCCTCGAATTCTGTTGCGCCCTCGGTTATTTTGGTGGGCGTTGACTTCGGCCTTCCCCACTTTGACGGAGAGCTCGAAGAGCTGGGCCTGTTGGCTCAAACGGCGGGCTACACCGTCGCCGATCGTGTCAGCTGCAAACGCCGGGCGCCCGATCCAGCGCTGTTCGTGGGTTCGGGCAAGGCCGATGAAATCAAATTGCTGGCGCAGGCCACGGGTGCATCCGAAGTCCTGTTCGACCAGGCGTTGAGCCCGGCGCAGCAACGCAACCTTGAGCGGCACTTGGGCATTCCGGTGAACGACCGCACGCTGCTCATTCTCGAGATTTTTGCCCAGCGTGCCCGCAGCCATGAAGGAAAACTGCAGGTTGAACTGGCCCGTTTGCAGTACCTCTCTACCCGTCTCGTGCGCCGCTGGTCTCACCTGGAGCGCCAGAGCGGTGGTATCGGTATGCGTGGTGGCCCAGGTGAAAAACAGATTGAGTTGGACCGCCGATTGATCAGTGAAGCCATCAAGCGCACCAAAGAGCGCTTGGGCAAGGTGAAAAAACAGCGCGCCACCCAGCGCCGACAACGCGAACGCCGTGACGCGTTCAACATCTCTCTGGTGGGCTACACCAACGCTGGAAAGTCGTCGCTCTTCAACGGGTTGGTGAAGGCGCGTGCCTATGCGGCAGACCAGTTGTTTGCCACGCTGGATACGACGACGCGCCAGCTCTACTTGGGCGAGGCGGAGCGCTCGGTGTCATTGTCTGACACGGTGGGTTTCATTCGCGACCTGCCACACGGGTTGGTGGATGCGTTTGCGGCCACGCTCCAAGAAGCCGTCGATGCCGACCTGTTGCTGCACGTGGTGGATGCGTCAAACCCTGCACATCCTGAGCAAATTGCCTCGGTGATGGGCGTGCTGAAAGACATCGGCGCAGACCACATCCCGCAAGTTCTGGTGTTCAACAAACTGGATGCGATGGATCCTGCAACGATTCCGTCGGTTTTGGTGGATTTGATGGAACTGGACGGACAGTCGGTGCCTCGTATCTATGTGAGCGCTCGCAGTGGGCAGGGCCTCGCCGAATTGCGCGGCATGCTTGCCGAGCGGGTGCTGACCCAGGCCGTTGACATGTACCCGGATGTTCAAGGGTCGTTGGACGGTACCGAAAATACGCTGCCCTGATTGGGCACAATGTGGTGGTTTTGTTTCGTATAAAAGTTGGTAACACATGGACGTGAACCTGAATAATTCTTCTCGCGATTCGCGCAACACCGGTAGCCTGCTGGGTTCTGGTCGCGGGGCAGTGCGCGCGTTGCTCGGCATGTTCAATTTGAACGATCCTCGCTGGGGCCGTGGAGACGGTGACGGCGGTGCCCCAAAGGAGCCTGAAGCGGGTCGTGAAGACGAAGGGCGTCAACCGCCCCGCGAACAACGACCGCCCAAGGCACAGGGCCCCAACCAAGGGCCACCAGACCTGGACGAGCTGTGGCGTGACTTCAACCGCAAGCTCGGCGGCCTGCTGGGCGGCAAGGGCGGTGGCGGTGGCTCTGGTGGCGGCGGCATGCCCGGTTTTAACCCCAGCCCCAAGAGCACAGGCATCGGCGTTGGCTTGGTTGCAGGTGTTGCTGCGCTGGTGTGGTTGGGCACGGGTTTCTTCATCGTGCAAGAAGGTCAGCAGGCTGTCATCACCCAGTTCGGCAAGTACCACAGCTCGGTGGGTGCGGGTTTTAACTGGCGTTTGCCGTTTCCGATCCAGCGCCATGAGACGGTTTTTGTCACCCAGATCCGCTCGGTTGACGTTGGGCGGGACACGGTGTTGCCGGCGACGGGCCTGCGCGATTCGGCCATGCTGACGATTGATCAAAACATTGTCGAGATCAAGTTTGCCGTGCAATACCGATTGAACGATGCCCGTGCATTTCTGTTCGAGAGTCGTGACCCGGACGCGTCGGTGGTGAAAGCCGCCGAAACCGCGGTTCGCGAAGTGATCGGCAAGATGAAAATGGACGCGGCGCTGGCTGAGGAGCGCGACCAGATTGCGCCTCGCGTTCGGGTGTTGATGCAGACCATTCTTGACCGCTACAAGGTGGGTATTGAGGTGGTGGGTATCAACCTCCAGCAGGGCGGTGTGCGCCCACCCGAGCAAGTGCAGGCTTCGTTCGACGATGTACTCAAGGCCGGGCAAGAGCGCGAGCGAGCCAAGAATGAAGCCGAGGCCTACGCCAATGACGTGGTGCCACGGGCTCGTGGTGCTGCATCGCGATTGACGGAAGAAGCCGAAGGCTACCGTGCCCGCATCGTGGCGCAGGCAGAAGGTGATTCGCAACGTTTCCGCTCGGTGCTGGCCGAGTACCAGAAAGCACCACAGGTGACCCGCGAGCGCATGTACACGGACGCCATGCAGGAAATCTATTCCAACGTCACCAAGGTGTTGGTGGATACCAAGGCCGGCTCCAACTTGCTTTATTTGCCTTTGGACAAGATCATGCAAATGACCGCCCAGACGGCACAACCCGGCGCAGCCGCACCGACGTCGTCCGTTCCGCTGACGACCAGCCCGGCACCGGCTCCTAGCACCAACGCTGCGCGCTCGCGTGAGCGTGAAAGTCGCTGAGTCAAGACGTTAACCCAAGCGACAAGAGAGCAATCAACATGAATAAACTGGGTTTTTTCATCACGTCTGTGCTGGTGGCCTTGGCCATCGCCAGTTCCATGCTGTTTGTTGTGGATCAGCGCCAATTTGGCGTGGTCTTTCAACTCGGGCAAATCAAGCAGGTTGTGACCGAGCCAGGGCTCAACTTCAAGCTGCCGCCACCGTTTCAAAACGTGTCGTACATCGACAAGCGTCTGCTGACGCTGGAAAGCACCGACACCGAGCCATCCCTGACGGCCGAAAAGCAGCGCGTGGTGATCGACTGGTATGTGCGTTGGCGCATCAGCGACCCTCAGGCTTACATCCGCAACGTTGGTATCAACGAAAGTGCAGGCGCTTTGCAACTTAACCGGGTGGTGCGCAACTCGTTCCAGGAAGAAGTCAACAAGCGCACCTTGAACGAACTACTTTCGACCCGTCGGGAGCAACTCATGGACGACGTGAAGCGAGAGGTGCTGAACGCCGTGAGCAGCCCAGACAAGCCTTGGGGCATGGACGTGGTCGATGTGCGCATCACGCGAGTCGATTACGCTGAAAGCATCACGGCATCCGTCTACCAGCGGATGGAAGCCGAGCGCAAGCGGGTGGCCAACGAACTGCGTTCGACCGGTTTTGCTGAAGGTGAAAAAATCCGTGCTGATGCCGACCGCCAGCGCGAAGTGATCGTGTCCGAGGCTTACCGTGCGGCCCAGCTCATCAAGGGTGAAGGCGACGCCAAAGCTGCGGCGTCTTTTTCGGATGCCTTTGGCCGCGACCCTGCGTTTGCCCAGTTTTACCGCAGTCTGGAAGCCTACAAGTCCAGCTTTGCCGGCAAGTCGGACGTGATGGTCATCGATCCGTCATCTGAATTCTTTAAGGGCATGCGCAGCAGCAACCTGGCCCGCTGATGACCTGGCCACCGTCAGAGGCACTCTGGCTGGCGGTGGCGCTGGTGCTCATTTTTGAAGGATTGCTGCCTTTGGTGGCTCCGTCGGTCTGGCGCCGCACGTTCAGTGAAATGCTGAAGCTGCGGGACGGGCAGCTTCGGTTTTTCGGCCTGATGACACTCGGCGGTGGCTTGCTGCTGTGGTGGTCGCTGGGCTGACCTGCCCCTCAAACACCGAGGCATTTCTGCCTCAATTTCGTGATTTGCCATCGTCCGCCCGAGCCGCGCGGGGAAGCGCCTTGCGGGGCCGGTAAAATCACGGTTTTAACAGCTCCTGAAAATGCCCATGTCTGCCTGGGTCCTCCCGGATCACATTGCCGATGTCTTGCCTTCCGAGGCCCGTCACATCGAAGAACTCCGCCGGGGTTTACTGGACACAGCGCGTGGCTACGGCTACGAGCTGGTCATGCCGCCCCTGCTTGAGCACCTCGAATCCCTGCTCACGGGGACCGGTGAAGCGCTCGATTTGCAAACCTTCAAACTGGTTGACCAGTTGTCGGGGCGCACCCTCGGTTTGCGCGCCGACAGTACGCCCCAGGTTGCTCGCATTGATGCGCACTTGCTCAACCGCCAAGGGGTTGCACGGTTGAGCTATTGCGGACCGGTGGTGCACACGCGCATTGAACGTCCGCTTGCCAGCCGCGAACCGTTGCAGTTTGGCGCCGAAATCTATGGCCACGCCGGTCTTGAGGCCGATCTCGAGATCATCGAATTGGCGCAGGCCTGCCTGAGCTCTGCTGGTGTAGGCCGTTTGCAGCTCGACATGGCGGATGTCCGGGTGATTGATGCCGTGTTGTCGCCGGTGCGGCTGAGCGCAGCCAAGGTGCTGCGCATACACGCCGCCCTGGCCGCCAAAGATGTGGCCGAACTGGACGCACTGGCCCGCGATTTGCCCACTGCTGTGCGCCACGATTTGTGCGCGTTGCCGCGTTTGTTTGGTGATTTGTCCGTGCTGGATGAGGCGCGGCAAGTGCTCCAGCCCACAGCCGAACTGCATGCGGCACTCGACAACTTGCGTTGGCTCGCTTCGCATGCGCAAGGGCTTGACGTGTCCATTGACCTCGCTGATTTGCGGGGATACGCCTATTACACCGGCATGCGTTTCGCCTTGTTTGCCTCGGGCCAGCAAGGACGTGCGGGTCAATCGGTTGAACTCGCCCGTGGCGGGCGCTACGACGAAGTGGGTGCGATTTTTGGCCGCAAGCGCCCCGCTGTGGGCTTCAGTCTGGACCTGAAAGAGTTGGTCTCGGCGGTGTCCCCCCGTGCCTTGGTCGCTGCAGTTCGCGCGCCTTGGGGTATGGACACCAGCTTGCGGGAGGCCGTTGCTGCCTTGCGCTCGCAGGGGCACACCGTGGTATGCGTCCTGCCCGGCCACGAACAAGAAGTTGATGAATTTCACTGCGACCGCGAGTTGGTACAAGACCCCGCTCGTGCAAACGCATGGACCGTCCGGAACATTGAAATGGAAACCCGCAAATGATGAAAAGCAGCAACAGCGCCGCCGTACCTGGGCGCAACGTGGTCGTGGTTGGCACCCAATGGGGTGACGAGGGCAAGGGCAAGCTGGTTGACTGGCTGACCGAAACGGCACAAGGCGTTGTGCGCTTTCAAGGCGGGCACAACGCCGGCCACACATTGGTGATCAATGGCGTGAAGACTGCTTTGCACCTGATCCCCAGCGGCATCATGCGGGCTGGCGTCAAGTGCTACATCGGCAACGGTGTGGTGTTGTCGGTGGGCAAGTTGTTCGAAGAAATTGCTGGGCTTGAGAAAGCCGGCGTTGAAGTGCGTTCGCGTTTGCGCGTGAGCGAAGCTTGTCCGTTGATCTTGCCTTTCCACGCCGCCATTGACATCGCGCGCGAAGCGGCGAAAGAAAAGGCTGGAACGGCCAAGATCGGTACCACCGGCCGCGGCATTGGCCCGGCCTACGAAGACAAGATTGCCCGCCGTGCACTGCGTGTTCAAGACCTGAAATACCCTGAGCGTTTTGCCACCAAGTTGCGCGAGTTGCTTGACCTGCACAACCACCTGCTGACCACGCATCTGGGCTCGGCAGGCATGGCGTGGGACGAAAAAATTGCCGCCTACATGAAGGACGGCGAGATCCAGTTTGAGCCGGTTTACGCCGAAGCCATGGCACAGGCCGAGCTGCTCAAACCCATGATTGCTGACGTCTCGCGCGAACTCAATGCGGCTCACCAGGCCGGCGTCAATCTGTTGTTTGAAGGCGCGCAGGGTACCTTGCTCGATATCGACCATGGCACCTACCCGTTCGTCACATCCAGCAACTGTGTAGCGGGCAATGCGGCGGCGGGTGCCGGTGTAGGCCCGGGCCTGTTGCACTATGTCTTGGGCATCACCAAGGCCTATTGCACGCGCGTCGGCGGCGGTCCGTTCCCGACCGAGCTGGAATGGGACAAGGAAGGCACGCCGGGCTGGCACATGTCCACGGTGGGTGCCGAGCGGGGCACCACCACCGGGCGCGCGCGCCGTTGCGGGTGGTTTGACGCCGCTTTGCTCAAGCGCTCCGCGCAAGTCAACGGTCTCACGGGCTTGTGCATCACCAAGCTGGATGTGCTGGATGGCCTGACCGAACTGAAGCTGTGCACGGGTTATGAGCTGGATGGCGAGACCATCGATATCTTGCCCATGGGTGCCGACGACATTGCACGCTGTACCCCCATTTACGAGACCCTGCCGGGCTGGACGGATTCTTCGGTGGGGGTGACGCAGTACGACAAGCTGCCACTCAACGCCCAGCGCTACCTGGACCGCATTCAGGAAACCACGGGTGTGCCCATTCATGTGGTGTCCACCAGTCCCGATCGCGACCACACGATTCTGATTCGCCACCCGTACCACGCCTGATGACCGCTGGCAGCCGTTTCGTGCAGAATTCAAAAACACTATTCCACCCGGAGCTTGCATGCTGACCGAAGACGGAAAACACCTTTACGTTTCCTACGACGAGTACCACAACCTGATTGAGAAGCTGGCGCTGAAGGTGTACCAGTCGGGTTGGGAGTTCGACACCATCTTGTGCCTGGCACGCGGTGGTATGCGTCCAGGCGACATCCTGTCGCGCATTTTTGACAAGCCGCTGGCGATCATGTCCACCAGCTCTTACCGCGCCGAAGCCGGCAAGGTGCAGGGTGAGCTGGACATTGCGCGCTACATCACCACACCCAAGGGCGAAATCGCGGGCAAGGTGTTGCTGGTGGACGACCTCGCGGATTCTGGCCACACGCTCAAAGCGGTGATTGGCTTGTTGAAAAACAACTACGCGCCTATCACCGAGCTGCGCAGTGCCGTGATCTGGACCAAAGAGCTGTCCACCTTCACGCCCGATTATTCGGTCGAGTACCTGCCCACCAATCCGTGGATTCACCAGCCATTCGAGAGCTACGACGCAATGCGTCCAGCGCAATTGCTCGAAAAATGGAAGCTCTGAGCTGAATGAGCGACCTCGCTACGCGCCTGATCCACCATCCTTACCGGCCACCGGAAGGCTTTGAGGCGGTAGCGCCGGGTGTGCACAAGGCCTCCACGGTCATTTTTCCCAATGTGCAAGCGCTGCGCACGCAAGAGTGGAAAGACAAGAGCGGCTACACCTATGGGCTGCATGGCACGCCCACCTCGTTCATTCTCGAGGAACGCATTGCCACGGTGGAGGGGGGACTGTTTTGTGTGTTGGTGCCCAGCGGCCTTTCGGCGGTGGCGCTGGTTGACATGGCTTTTCTGCGTCAGGGTGACGAGCTGCTGATTCCTGACAATGCATACGGTCCCAACAAGGCATTTGCCACTGCGGAGCTGTCTGCTTGGGGCATCACGCACCGCTATTACGACCCGCAAAATCCGGCCGACCTAGCGGCCAAGATCAGCACTGCCACCCGGCTGGTGTGGCTGGAGGCTGCGGGGTCTATCACTCTCGAATACCCCGACCTGCCTGCGCTGGTGGCCGTGGTGAAACAAGCCAACGCAGCGCGTGAGCCCTCAGCCCGTGCTGTGTTGACCGCGCTGGACAACACATGGGGCGCTGGCATTGCGTTCAACGCGTTCGACATGGGTGTTGACGTGTCGATGCAGGCCCTGACCAAATACCCCAGCGGTGGTGCCGACGTGCTGATGGGCTCCGTCGTGACACGCGACGAAACTCTGCACCAGCAGGTGCTGATGACGCACATGCGACTGGGCCTGGGCGTGAGTGGCAACGATGTGGAGCTGGTGCTGCGCGGCCTGAGCACCATGGCGCTGCGTTACGCCGCGCAAGATGCCGCCACGCGTGAGCTGGCCAGCTGGATGCAGGGACAACCCGGCGTGGCGCAGGTGTTGCACCCGGCTTTGTCAGGTTCGCCCGGCCATGCGGTTTGGCAGCGTGAAGCCAAGGCCGCCGCTTGCTTGTTCAGTGTGGTGTTTGAACCCGGTATTGCCCAGCGCCAGATTGACGCCTTTTGCGACAGCCTCAAGCTGTTCAAGCTCGGCTGGAGTTGGGCCGGCCCCATCAGCCTGTGCGCGCCTTATGATGTGCCGGCCATCCGCACCACCCGGTGGCCGCATGCCGGCGGTCTGGTACGCTTTGCGGTCGGCCTGGAGGCTGTGGACGACTTGCGAGCCGATCTGGCCCAAGCCCTGCCGGCCCTGTTTGCCTGACCGGTTGCGCCATTTCGTTGCGCCATTTATTTCCTGACCCTCACCCCTTAACTACCGACCAGAAAGACTGCTTTGGCTACTCCCAATTACGGATACGAAAAACGCCAGCGTGAACTCGCGAAAAAGAAGAAGAAAGAAGAGAAGCTGAAGGCCAAGGCCGCTGGCAAGCCTTATAACGATCCCGATACGCCCGAAGGCCAGGGCGCAGATGACGCCGGTGCTGCAGATTCAACGCCGGCAGCCGGCGAGGGGTCTGCCAACCCCGCGTGACGCCAAGTGTGAGCGCCCCTGCTTCGGTACGGGCGCTCAGTGTTCAGCGGCTTCTGTTTCGCTGGCAATGAGTTGGCTAGCTGCGAAGGCCAGCGCAGCCGCAGAGCGATGGGGCAGCACACAGCGGCTCGCTTGAGCAAACTGGGCGAAATTGCGCGAAATCGACTGCGCGTACATCGGGTCGTAGTGTTGGGTCAGCAACGCCAGCACCACGGCGGGCGTCTGACCCGCTTGCACCTGTTCGATCCAGCCGCCCACCACCGCCTTGCCCCGCAACTCCGTCAGCGCCTCCAGGCGGCGGCAAAAGTGATCGCTGTCGGTCACGAAGAAATCGTAATCTTCCAGCAGCAGCGCCACCCGTTCTGCGTCTGACAGTTGCAGGTCAATGCAAGGGCTTTGGCGCATGGCGTCGATCAGGGCATCGGGTACGCGCACGTTACCCACCTTCTTGCTTTCACTTTCCACGAACACCGGGCGCCCCGGGTCCAACTGGCGCAGCGCGTCCCAGATCAGGCTGTCAAAGCGTTTCTGGCTGGGTTGCTCCACGCCGGGAATGTGGCCCAGCACCGAACTGCGGTGGTTGGCCAGGGCTTCCAGGTCGAGCACCTGAGCACCTTGAGCGGCCAGGGCGTGCAGAAGGCGCGTTTTGCCGCTGCCTGTGGGCCCGCACACCACGCGGTAATGCAGGCGCTGTGCCAGGCGGGGAATGTCGTCTACCAGCGCTGCGCGCCAGGCCTTGTAGCCCCCTTCAATCAGCGTCACCTGAAAGCCAATGGCGCCCAGAATGGTGGCCAGTGCGCCGCTGCGGTTGCCGCCGCGCCAGCAGTACACCAGGGGCTTCCACTGGCGGGGTTTGTCGAGCACATCGCGCTCGATGTGGCCTGCGATGTTGCGCGCCGAGAGCGCTGCGCCGCGTTTTTTGGCCTCAAACGCATTGACCTGCTTGTACATCGTTCCGATGGTGATGCGCTCGGCGTTGTTGAGCGTCGGCCAGTTGATGGCGCCGGGCACGTGGTCAAGGGCGTATTCGTCCTCGGTGCGGGCGTCAATGATGGTGTCGAAATCGGCGAGGCGGGTCAGGGCGTCGCAGGCAGGCAGGGTTTGAACAGGCATGCACGATTATCGTTTGGGCAGCAGCTTGCGCAGTTCGGGCCACACGTTGTCTCGCATGATGGGTTGTGCGGCTTCGTTGGGGTGGATGCGATCGGCCTGGAACAGCTGGGTCGGGTCTTTCAAGTCACCCACCCCTTTCAGAAAAAATGGCACCAAGGCCGCTTTTTCCGTTTGCGCTACGGTCGTGAAGATCTCACGGAATTCCCGGCCGTAGGTGGCCCCATAGTTGGGTGGCATTTCCATGCCCAGCAACAGCACGCGCGCACCCGACTCGCGCGCGATGCGGGCCATGTGGGCCAGGTTGTCGCGCGTCATGTTCAGCGGCAGGCCTCGCAAGGCGTCGTTGCCCCCCAGTTCAATCACCACCACCGCGGGTGTATGTTGTTTCAACAAGGTGGGCAAGCGGGAGCGCCCGCCCGACGTGGTGTCGCCACTGATGCTGGCGTTCACGATCTGGGCGCGCACTTTTTCTTGGCTCAGTTGTTGTTCCAGCAGGGCCACCCAGCCGGTGCCGCGCCTGAGGCCGTATTCGGCGCTGAGCGAATCACCGACCACCAGTACGAGGGGCGCGGTAGGCGTTTTAGCGCCTGCGGCTTGTGCTGTTGACTGCGCCAGGGCTGTGCCAGAAAACCCCATTGAGCTGGCCAGCAGGGCCAGCGCGTTAAAGTGACGTCGATTCAACTTGAAAAGTCCTTCCATGCCCGATGTGATGATTGCTGTACAGCACGTGTTCAAGTCGGTGACCGACTCCACGGGATCTTTGACCATTTTGCGCGATATCGATTTCACCCTGAACAAAGGGGAAACCGCCGCCATCGTGGGCGCCTCCGGCTCGGGTAAGAGCACCTTGCTGTCCATCATTGCGGGGTTGGACACGCCCAGCAGCGGCACAGTTCACATTGATGGTGTTGATTTGTTTGCCATGAACGAGGACCAGCGTGCTGCACTGCGCGCCCAGAAGGTCGGGTTTGTGTTTCAGAGCTTTCAGTTGCTGGGCAATTTGACAGCGCTGGAAAACGTGATGCTGCCGCTGGAGCTGGCGGGTCGGCGCGATGCGCGCGCCACGGCTGCCGCTATGTTGCAGCGGGTGGGCCTGGGCGAGCGCCTGGGCAGCTACCCCAAAGTGCTTTCCGGCGGCGAGCAGCAGCGCGTGGCGCTGGCTCGGGCGTTTGTGGTGAAGCCAGCGGTGCTGCTGGCCGACGAACCCACAGGCAGCCTGGACTTTGCCACCGGCGGCAAGATCATGGAGCTGATGTTTGAGCTCAACCGCGAACTGGGCACGACGCTGGTGCTGGTGACGCACGACCGCGCCATTGCGCAGCGCTGCGAGCACCGCATCACCATTGAAGCCGGGCAGGTGGTGGCCGAAGCCGCCATGGACTGAAGCCTGGAGCCGGCGGCGTTGGCCGGGCGGCGATAATCTCGTCATGTCCTCACACAAAGTGCTCTTCGGCTTTCACGCCGTGGGCGTGCGTCTCAAAACCGCGCCGAAATCTGTCGTTGAAATTTATTATGAGCCAACGCGGCGCGACATGCGCATGCGCCAGTTCCTCGACCGCGCCCGTGAAGCCGGGGTGCGGCTGATCGAGGCCGACGGTCTGCGCCTCGCCAAACTTGCCGGCAGTCATGGGCACCAAGGCGTGGCCGCGCGTGTGGAAGCGCTGGCGCAGGTGCATTCGCTCGATGAGTTGCTGGAAAAACTGGAAGCCGAGGGCACGGTGCCGCTGCTGCTGGTGCTGGACGGGATCACCGATCCGCACAACCTGGGTGCCTGTTTGCGCGTGGCCGATGGTGCCGGTGCGCACGCCGTGATTGCGCCCAAAGACCACGCGGCGGGCATCAACGCCACCGTGGCCAAAGTGGCCAGCGGCGCGGCCGAGACCATGCCGTATTTCATGGTGACCAACCTGGCGCGTACCCTCAACGAGCTCAAGGAGCGCAACATCTGGATCATTGGAACCAGCGACGACGCACCGAAGACGCTTTACCAGGTGGATTTGAAGGGCCCAACGGCGCTGGTGCTGGGCGCCGAAGGCGAGGGCATGCGCCAGCTCACCCGCAAGACCTGCGACGAGCTGGTGAGCATCCCCATGCATGGCGCGGTGGAGAGCCTCAACGTGTCGGTGGCCAGCGGGGTGTGCTTGTACGAAGCGCTCCGCCAGCGCACCTGAGCCTTGCATTTATTCCCAGATGACGACCATGAAACATGACCGGGTGCGCATGTTGGCGCTTGCGCTGGCCACCACGCTGCTGGCCGCTTGTACCCAAGAGCAGCAAAACAAGCTGGGCCGAGAAATTCAGAACTGGACTGGTGCGAACGGCGTGCTGGAGGTGTACGCCGGTGACAAACTGGTGCGCCGTTTTCTGAAGATTGACAAGATCAGCACCGCGCTGGGCACCGACGATGGCAAGCCCCGTGCTTACCGATTTGGCTACGGTGTGCTGGACGAAAACCTGAACATGCTGGCAGACCCCGGGGAAAAGAAGGTGTATTTCGAGATCAGCGATTACACCAACGCGGTGTTCTTCGAGAACCCGCGCTGAGCCACGAGCGCTGCACGTTGCAGGGTGTGGTGTGATACCGCCCAGAAACCCATCAAGTGTGGCTCAAACCCAGCCCAGGGCGCCCAGCAGGCCACCGGCACCAATCAGCCACAACAGGTGCATTTTGGTGCGCCACACCAGCAGCGTGACGACAGCGGTGAGCAGCCACAGCCGCCAGTCGCGTGTGGGGTGGTCGTGTGAGCCGGTCAGCAACCAGCCGGTGGCGATCAGCAGCGCAATGACGATAGGTGCCATGCCGGTCTTGAAGGCCCGCACGGCGCGCACCTCGCGGTTGCGGTGTGCCCAGCGTGTGGCGGTGTAGGTCAATACCGAAGACGGCAGCATGATGGCCACCATGGTTACCAGCACGCCCAACAGGGCCAGTGCCCAGGCCACTGCGCCACCGCCTGGGCCACCGCCCGCATTGAGCCCCACGTTCCACCCCAGCAGGGCCACAAACAGCACGTTGGGCCCTGGCGCAGCTTGCGACAAAGCGATGGACGAGCTGAACTGGGCGTCGCTCAGCCAGGCATTTTGGTGCACCAGGTAGCGGTGCATGTCGGGTGCGGTGGTGATGGCGCCCCCCACAGCCAGCAGCGACAGCGAGGCGAAGTGGCCGAACAGGTCCACCCAGTTGGGCAGTGTGGGCGCCATGCTCATGGGCGGTTTGCCCTGTGGGCAGGCGCCGCGCCCACCACTCGGTAGGCCCACAGACAAGCCCCACCGCCAATGCCCAGCAGCACCCACAGCAAGGGCCAGCGGAGCAGCGCAATGGCCACAAACGTGAGCGCTGCCAACGCGATGCACAGTCCCATGCCCATGGCGTTTTTGTCCAGCGCCCCGATCAGCTTGATGCCGGTGGCGGTGATCAGACCCGCAGCGACGGCGCCCATGCCGCGCAGGGCGTTCTGCGCCACCGCGGTCTCGGCCACGCTGCCGTAAAGGGCAGCAAGCACGAGCACCACAACCAGCGGCGCCGCCAGCATGCCCGCCAGCGCAACCAGCGCGCCCGACAGCCCGAAATAGCGCCCGCCGATCATCAGCGAGAGGTTGACCACATTGGGCCCCGGCATGATCTGGGCCACGGCCCAGTCTTCAATGAACTGCTCGCGCGTCATCCAGCGCTTTTTTTCCACCAGTTCGCGCTGCACCACCGCCAGCACCCCACCAAACCCTTGCAGGGCCAGCCAGGTGAACGACAGGAAGAGGTCTGCCCGCGAAGCCGGTCGGTTTGGCGCTGCGGGTTCGGTGCTGGGCTCGGGTGGCATAGGCGTGGTTATCGGTGGCTGCCAAGCCACGGAGGTGAGCGGATCAGATGCCGGTGGCCAGGAGTTTCTGGACCATGGCTACGGCCAGAGGTTTGGTGACATAGCCCCGGATCACCGGCATCTCGTCAGCCCGCTGGCGGTCCAGCGGGGAGCCAGACGAGGTGAGCATGACCAGCAACACGGTGGGCTTGCCCGCGATCATCGGGGTCGCGCGTTCGGCCACCTCAAAGCCGTCCAGCATGGGCATGTTGATGTCCAGAAAAATGCAGGTGGCTTGATCCAGCGTGTCGGTTTGCAAAAACGCCAGCGCGTCGACCCCGGTTTCAAACACCAGCACCTCGCCTGCAAAGCCCGCCTTGCGGATCATGATCTCGTGGTAGACGTTGTCGGCCTCGTTGTCGTCCACCAGGATGAAGCGTTCAACGGTTTTCATAGGGCGTTCCTTCGGGTGGGGTCGGCTTGCGGGAAAGTGTGAGTGTGAAACAGCTTCCTGCGCCTGTTTCCGAACTGACGGTAACGCCGCCACCGTGCAGTTCGGCGATGCGGCGGCAGATGGACAGACCCAGTCCGGTACCGGCGTATTGCTTGCGGGTGTGCAGTCTTTTGAACAGCTCGAAGATGCGTTCAAACTGCTCGGCGGGTATGCCAATGCCGTTGTCTGTCACACGCAACGCCAGGAAGCCAGCGGACTCCATGGCGCTGATGTGGACCGCTGGCGGCACGCCTTGGCGTGCGAACTTGAGTGCGTTGGTCACCAGGTTTTGCAGCGCTACGCGCAGCAGTGAGGCATCGCCTTGGACCGTGGGCAGTTCGGCGCAAGTGAGGGTGCCGCCTGAGCGCTCCAGGGCAGCAGACAAGTCGTCCTGCAACTCGGCGAACAGGTGGTTCAGATCGATGCTGGCTGGGACGATGACCTGCTTTTCAAGCTGGACGAAGTGCAGCAGATCGTCGAGCAGGGTGCGCATGCGTTCCCCGCCGGCGCGCACGAAACCGAGGTAGCGCTGGGCATGGATGGGCAAATCGGCGGTGTGGTCTTGCACCAGCAGCGAGGTGAAGTTGTTGATGGAGTTGATGGGTTCGCGCAGGTCGTGCGAGATCATGTGGATGTAACGCTCTTGCTCCAGCGTTTTTTCCTTCAACATGCCCACCGTCTGTTGCAGTTGCACTTCTTGCTGTTTCAGCGCGTGTATGTCGTGGCCGCGCATCACCACCCCCAACACCTCGCCGGTGGCATTGCGCACGGGCAACAAAGACACTTCGAGGTGCCTGGCGCCGCGTGCAGTGAAGTGGGCGGTGTGCTCATAAAAGACCTCTGTTCCGGCAAATGCTTGCTGGAGCTTGTCCTCAATGAGCGTGCGGTACAGCGCTTCGCCCACCCGCTCGCGCACGGTCTGGCCGATAACAGCTTCGCGCGCGCAACCCCAGTAGTCCAGGTAGGTCTGGTTGACGTCCTGGTACACGCCCTGGTTGTCGATGTAGGCCATCAGGTCGAGTCCCGAGACGGCCATGGCCATCAGGGCCTGGTTGCGCAGCCGGTTTTCCTCTTCCTCGCGCAAGGCTTCCTGCTGGCGGGCCTTTTCGTGCTCCAGCAGCGTCACCACCAGCCTGGACAGCGCGCGGAGTGCGTCGGCTTGTGGCACGCTGAGTTGCCGCACCTGTTGGTCGATGACACACACGGTGCCGAGGGCGAAGCCGTCGTCGGTGACGATCGGTGCGCCCGCATAAAAGCGGATGTCCGGCGTGCCTTGCACCAGCGGGTTGTCGTGGAAGCGCACGTCGCAGGTCGCGTCCTCGACCACCAGCACCTCTTCGGGTGTGAGGATGGCATGCGAGCAAAAAGCCATTTTTCGACCGGTCTGTGTGGCACCCAGGCCGACCCTTGACTTGAACCACTGGCGGTCTTTGTCAACGAGCGAAATCAGTGCCACGGGCGTGCCGCAAATGGAAGAGGCCAGGGCCGTGATGTCGTCAAAGGCCTTTTGCGGCAGCGTGTCAAGCACACCAAAACTCACCAGTTTGGCCAGGCGCTCGGTTTCGTTTTCAGGCTGGGGGGCAGATTGCATGGGGTGGCGGTGAGCGTAGGCGGCTGGCTGAAGCAGAGGCGGCCGCCGGCCTTTGCCGCACGGACGGTTGAACCCCCAAAAAGTACATTATCCCGCGCCCGGCTTCCCGGCATCGTTGCGTGCGCCCTGTGACGGTCAGACCGACATGCCGCCTGAGACCTCGATCACGGCGCCGTTGATGTAGCTGGCCTCGTCGCTGGCCAGAAAGGCGTAAACATTGGCGATTTCTTCGGGCTGGCCCAGGCGGCGCAGCGGCACGCGGTGTTCCATCTCGCTGATGACTTTTTCAGGAATGGTGCTGAGGATGGGCGTGGCGATAAAGCCTGGTGCCACCGCGTTCACGCGAACGCCTTTGGGCCCCAGTTCGCGGCTCCAGGTCTTGGTGAAACCAATCACGCCGAACTTCGCGGCGGCGTAGTTGGTCTGGCCAAAGTTGCCATAGATACCCACCACGGACGACGCATTGAGAATGACGCCGCTGCCTTGCGCGGTCATGCAGTCGGCCACGGCCTGAGCGCAGTGGAACACGCCGCGCAGGTTGACATCAATCACCCGGTCAAACTGCTCCAGTGTCATTTTTTGCAGGCGCGCATCTTGGGTAATGCCCGCGTTGTTGACCAGCACGTCCACGCGGTCAAAGCGCTCCAGCACCTGCGCCACCACCGCGTCCACCATGGTGCGCTGTGTCACGTCCATCACAAACCCAACGGCCTGGGCGCCGAGGGCCTCGCACTGCTTCACGGCGTCGTCCACGGCCGTTTGCTTCACGTCGCAGACGATGACGACGGCGCCTTCGCGCGCAAATTTGAGGGCGGTGGCCAGGCCAATGCCCTGTGCTGCGCCGGTGATGAGGCTGATCTTTCCGTCGAGTCGTTTCATGGTGGTTTCCAGTGGAGACAAACTGTTGAAGCCACAGATTGTGCTGGAAAGCCCAGGGGTATCTGGACGGTCGGCTGTCGCATCGGTTTAGTGCCGTGCCGCCCCGACCAGGTGCACCGGGCGCACGCGCACGCCGCGCCCGGTGCCCTAGTTCAAGGCCATGTCAGCGGCCCGGAATCTCGCCCAGCAGCTTTTCGACATGGTTTTTGGCCTGGGTCAGGGAGGCCATGCTGCCGCTCAGGTACATGCGGCCACTGGCGCCGATCATGCTGCACTCGACCAACGTCACGTCGGGTGCAATTTTCTCGGCTTCGTTGGCCATGTGGGCGCCAAACAAAGCCGGGGCCACTTCCATGAGCAAGAGGTTTTGTCCTGGCAGCACCATGCTGGCCTGGCGGGTGCGGTTCATCAGCACGGCGTGCTGATCGGTCACATTCTCCAGAATGTCGCTGTAAAGCAGTTGTGGGCGCAACTGGTCTTCGGCCTTGGCGCCCATCCAGTCCAGGATGACCTGGCCCGCACGCTCCAGGGCCGCGCTGTCGTTGCTGTGCAATTCCAGCACGCCAAACTGCCGCTCGACAGCGAGGATGCCGGGCTCCAGGCTGGGCTCTGCTTTCAGGGCGAGGTCAATCACCCGCTGGATGGACAGCCCGGGGGCAATTTCCACCAGCAGCGAATGGGTGCCTTGCATCGCCACGTAGCCTCGCGCGCCCAAGGGCGAACTCATCCACGACGAAAACTGGCGTTGCAGGTCGGTGAGCGTCAGGTAGACCCGAAGCTCGGCCGCCGGTTTGGCGGGTGCAGCGGCTTTTTTGCTTGTGGCCATGCGGCCTCCTTGTGGACGTTCGCGGATCAGTTGCCGTCAAAGGCTTTTTGCACGTCGGCGTGTGGGCGCGGAATGACGTGGCAGGACACCACCTCACCAATGGCGCCAGCGGCTTCTGCACCGGCTTCGGTGGCGGCCTTCACAGCACCCACGTCACCCGAAACGATGATGGCGACCAGGCCGCCGCCGACTTCTTTTTTGCCAACGATGTTGACGTTGGCGGCTTTGACCATGGCGTCGGCTGCCGCGAAAGCAGCAACATAACCTTTGGTTTCGATCATTCCGATGGCTTGTGACATGTGAGTCTCCTTGATGGGTTGAAAAAAGAAAGGGTTGAGGGACGGGGTGAGGGGAACATCTGCCGCTGCGTCAACGCATCGGCGTAGGGGTGTCGTAGCCGTCGAGCGAAGCGATGATCAGCGCGTCAGCCACCACGCGCGGGTGGGCCGGCGCGAACCACCAGGCCGCCGGTGCGCCGATGGTGATCATCACGCGCTCGCCAATGCCGCAGCCCATGGGGTCGTAGCACACGACGACATCTTTGGGGTAGTCGAGTTGCACCTCCAGCAGGGCGCCGGCGGGCAACTCGGGCAGGCGTTTGCTCGCCACAATGCGGCCAATCACGGTTCCGGTTTTCATGGTGCAGCTCCTCGGTCAATGGTGATGCCGCGCTTGCGCAAGGCTTCTTTGCCCAAGGGGGTCATCACCGCCTTCGGGTTCAATCGCACCTGCTTCACGCCAGGCGCCAGGGTCTTGACCAGCTTTTCGCCAATCACGCCCTTGAGTTCCGGCACGGTCTGGGCAGACTTGTGTACGGGCTCATCGCCATGCGCGTCTGGGCAATCGCAGGCCTTGCCGTCTTTGCACGAGGGGCAGCACGCGGCTGGATCGATGGCGGTGGTGGCGGCCATGGCCGATGCGCCTGTGGCGGCCACGGCTTTCACCGCCGCTTCGTCCACCCGCATGTCGAAGCGCAGCAAACCCGTTTGCGCCGCTTGCAGCAAGGCCGGGCTGGCGGCCAGGCGCTTGAACAGTTCGGTCAGCGCGGTGGCTTGTGCAGCCGTGCCCACACGCAAGGGCACCACCACGCCAGCCGGCGCTGAGGGGGCGTTCGAGTGGGCGGCCGAGGGGGCAGGGGCCGCTGGCGCAGCCGGCTTGGCCGCACCGACTTGTTTCCAGTAAGCGTCTTTGCGGGCAATCAGGCCATCGCGGATCTGGTACACGTCGGTGCCGTCAAACGTGCCCATCTGACCACCGGGCAGCGGCACACTGACCTTGTAGTTTTGCACCACCGTCTGGCCCAGCACGTTCATGTGCGAATCCGAAAACTTCGGTCCAGCGGGGCTGGCAAAGCGCTCTTTCAAAAACGCGAGGCAGGCCGCGCGACCGCGCAGGACGCGGGCGTCGGGCAGACTCCACACCACGTCGGGCGCAAAGCAGGCCACGATGGCCTCGGCGCTGACGGCCTCATAACCGGCTTCGAAACGCCGCATCAGGGCGGCCACCGCATGGTCGGTAGCGGGCGCGCTCTGTGAAGCGCTCAACGCGGTGCGCAACTGCGCCCGAATCTGCGCACGCAGGGCCTCGGTGCTCATGCGGTACCTCCGGCATCGCGGATCACGGCCTCGGCCACGGCGGCGGCGGCGCGCACATCGGACGCATTGCCCGACAAATACAGGCGACCCGCAGGCCCCATGAAGCGGCAGTCGATCAGCTTCACGTTGGCCGACTTTTCGGCCTCGTTGGCCACCAGCAGCGCGTAGGACGAGGTCGTCATTTCCATGATGTAGAGCGACTCGCCGGGCAGCAGCATGCTGCCGGACTTGCTGCGGTTGATCAGAAACGCGTGGTAGCCGTCCACTCGATCGATCACCTTGGACGCGAGGATCTCAGGCTTGAGCACGTCTTTCTCGCTCACCCCCATGGCTTCGAGCACGGCCGCACCAGCCGACTTGACGGACGAGGAGGACTGGCCGTGGAACTCCAGGTAACCAAACTGGCGCTCGACCACCAGGTTGCCGGGCTTGACGTTGTCGTGCTTCAGCGCGATGTCGGTCAGCCATTCGATGTCCATGCCGGGCGCCACTTCGATCACCATGGCGGCATCGTTGTGGCGCGGCAGAAAACCGCGGGCGGTGGACCCCAGCAGACACATGAGTTGTGGCTGCAAGCGGTCCAGAAAAATGTAGCTGCGCAAAGTGGACATGGCGGGTTCTCAGCGAAGGTGTTCGAGTTCTTCCTGCACGATGCGCAGGACCATGGCCTGGAGCTCAGGCGTTAGGGTGTTGAGCTGGACGGTGGTGGCGGCGGCCGGGGCGGCCACCGGCGTCATGGCGCCGGCCCAGCCACCGGGCAGGGGAAACGCCACGCGTTTCCAGTTCACCAGCAGTTCGGGCCCAACGTTGCAGTCCACCGAGCTTTTGCCCGCGTAGCCGGTGCCGATGGTGAAGGTGTAGGGCAGGCCGGTGTTGGCGCCGGTGCTGTCGTGCACCGTACTGCCGTTGACGACCACGCGGTAGTAGTCAAGCGCTGCACCCCAGTACACCGCTTGTTCGGGTGACGCCGTATGGATGCCCGAGGTATGACCCGAGCCGCTGTGCTGCAGCATCGACTGGGCGACGCCAATCGCCTGCTTGATGTCGTCCACGACCACGCAGGCCAGGATGGGGGAGAGTTTTTCCCGCAGCAGCGCGTGGCCGGCCTGTGGGTTGGTCACCAAGCACACCAGCGCTTCACAGCCAGTGGGCACCTGCACACCGGCGGCCTGCGCAATCTCGTGCGCGGGGCGGCCCACCACCTTGCCGTTGAACTTGCCGCCGGGAAAAGCGTATTGCTGGATCTGCAAGGCTTCTTGCTCGGTGCAGATGTGAGCGCCCTGGCGCGCCAGGGCTTGCTGCATCTGCGGCGCAATGCTGGCGTGCAGCATCAGCACCGACGGGGCCGAGCAGGGACTGCCGTGATCGAAGTTTTTGGCTGTGACGATGAGCGGTGCAGCGGCGTCCAGGTCGGCACTGGCATCCACATAAATGGGGACGTTGCCGGAACCCACGCCAATGGCGGGGTTGCCCGAGCTGTAGGCAGCGCGCACCATGGGTGTGCCGCCGGTGGCCAGAATCACGTCTGTGCGCGGGTCTCGCATGAGTGCGCTGGTGGCTTCCACCGTGGGGCGCGTCAAAATTTGCAGCGCGTGGGCGGGCCCGCCGGCTTGCTCAATCGCCGCCTGCAGTTCGCGCACCACCTCGGTACAGCAGCCCAGCGCCACCGGGTGTGGCGAAATGACCAGCGCGTTGCGGGTCATCAGGCACATGATGGTTTTGAAGATGATGGTGGCCACGGGCGAGGTGGAGTTGGACAGCCCCACCACCACACCCGCGGGCCGTCCAATCTCGACCAGGCGCAAGGCGTCGTTGCGGCGCACACCGCCCAGGGCCACGTTGTCCCAGGCGCTGGGGGTGAGCGTGCAGGCGAGCTGGTTTTTGGCGATCTTGTCGGCCACTTTGCCGATGCGGCTTTCACGCACCGCCCACTCGGCATAAAACGCGGCACGCGGTAACAACGCGGCGGCCACGGTTTTGGCCACGTGCTTGGCCTCCTCGGGCGTCCAGCCTGCGAGCACGGTGGCGGCCTGGCGGGCACGGCCCAGCAAGTCCCGGGCCTCCTGCAAGGCGGCCAGGTCGTGGTCGGCCAGATCGGTAGAACGGATAGAGCTCATGTTGTGGGATGGCTCGGGTTCAACCGCGCTGGGCCGCTGTGGCCACGGCGTTCAGGTCCACGCCTTCAAGGGCGCTGAAGATCGCCTCGACCGCTTGCTGCTCACGCGGGTTGGCCGCTTGCATGCGGGTGGTGTCGAGCAACTGGCGCATGACCGATGGCTGGCCGGTGGCCGCGGCCGCACCAGGATTCAACGTGGGCACAAAACTGCCGCACGTCATGCGCTGGCCCGCCCGGTAGTGCGGTGCGTAGTCGAACACGGCGTAGTGCTGCGTGGCGCAGTTGTCCCACATGGCCACCGAGTCCTTTTCCCAGCGGAAGCGCACCATGAACTCGGGCTTCTTGACCCACTCGTAGAGCATGTTCAGCACGGCTTCCGACAAGTCCATGTGCATGCCCAGCAAGCGCTTGGTCCAGATCGAGTTGACGAACAAAATCTTGCGACCGTTGAAAGGGTGCGTGATCACGGCCGGGTGCGTTACCGTCGGCGTGTTTTCGATCATCTTGCACTCTTGCGCGTTGGCGGTGACCATCATGCCGCTCTTGGCCGAGGCCCGCTGTGCCAGGCGTTCGTGGATGTTGGCGCGGCGAAAATGCCAGGGCAAATCGTGGTCGGCCTGCAAGCCCTGCAGCATCTGCTGCAGGCCGGGGTTCAGCGCATCGTAGGCCGCGCCTGCGTGCATCCACATGGTGTCACCGCCCGAGGGGGGCAGGTCGGTGATGCGCAAAATGGACACCATGTTGGGCTTCTTGCGGAAGGTCACGTCGGTGTGCCAGCGGTCGGTTTCCGGTGCGTCGGTGCCCTGGTGCGAAATCAGCTGGATCTGGGGGTGGCCGTCGATGTGCGGGAAAAATTCGTGCTGCTCCATCTCGCCAAAGTTCTGGCCCAGGCGGATGTAGGCATCGGGCTTCAGGGCCTGCTTGCGGAAGAACACCACGCCGTACTGCCACAGTGCTTGCTTGATCTCTTCGTAGACGTCTTCGGAGCGGGTGTTGTTCAAGTCAACGCCGCTGATCATGCCGCCGATGGTGGGCGTCATGGGGTCGACCTGGATGTGCCGAAAGTTCATGCTTGTATCTCCTTGATATGACAAAACAGCCCGGCTCATTGCCAGTGCAGCAAACGTTTCTCGATCCAGGTCATGGTGCGCACCACCGCCACGCCCAGCAGGGCCAGGACCAGCAGCAGCGCCATCACGCCGTTGACCTCAAAGGTGGAACCCAGGTAGGCCAGCGACTGGCCCAGGCCTTTTTCAGAGGCGATGATTTCGGCACCAATGACGCCCAGCAAGGCGTAGATGAGGCCCAGGCGCAGACCCGAAAAAATCACCGGCACCGCGCCGGGCAGGGTCACCTGAAAGAAGGTGGTCACGGCGCTGGCGCCCAGCGTTTTGCACAGCGTCACGTGGTCCTGGCTGACGCCGCGGATGCCCGCCACGGTGCTGGAGAGCACGATGAAGAACGTCAAGCTGCAACCCACCGCGATCTTGGAACCCAGCCCGAGACCGAACCACAGGATGAACAGCGGCGCCAGCGCGATGCGGGGCATCACGTTCATGGCGTTCAGATACGGGTCGAGGAATTTTTCGACATGCGGGAACGCCACGAACAGCAGGCCCACCGCCATGGCTGCGGTGCTGCCCAGGACAAACGAGATCAGGGTGCCTGCCATGGTCCAGCCCATGTCGGTCCAGAGCTTGCCGGTGGCGATGTTGTCCCACAGGAACTTGAGCACCCCGCTCGGTTGGCCCACAAACGTGGGATTGAGCCAGCCCTTGACGGTGAACCATTCGCCCAGCGCCAGCAGCGCGGCAATGAACACGATGTGGGCTGCGCCCCAGCGCATGGTTTCAGCCTTCATGTTTGCTCCAGCCAGATTCCAGGTGTGACCAGAGCTGTGCATACAGCTCATGGAAGTGCGGGTCTTTTTGCAGCTCGCGGATGGACCGCGGGCGGGGCAGGTCGATGGCGATATCGGCCACGATGCGGCCCGGGCGCGACGTCATGACGACCACCCGGTCGGACACGGCCACCGCTTCCGAGAGGTCGTGTGTGACGAACAGCACCGACTGCTGGTGTTGCTGACACAGCCTCAACAGAAGGTCTTCGAGCTGCAGCTTGGTTTGTGCATCCAGTGCCCCAAAGGGTTCGTCCATCAGCAGCAGCGGCGAGCCCATGGCAAAGGTGCGTGCCAGGGCCACACGCTGGCGCATGCCGTGCGACAGGGCCTTGGGCAAGGTTTTCTCGAACCCGGCCAGCCCCACTTCCTGCAGCATGCTGCGGGCGCGTTCCTCGGCTTGGGCACGCGGCACGCCGCGCACCTCCATGCCAAACATCGCGTTGCCCAGCGCCGTTTTCCAGGGCAGCAGGCTGTCGCGGGCCAGCATGTAGCCCACCTGCGGGTTGCCCTGGCGCGGCGCTTGTCCGCCCACCTGCAGGCCGCCCTTGCCGGTGTGCGGCACCAGGCCAGCAGCCAGGTTCAGCAGCGTGGTTTTGCCACAGCCGCTGGGACCCACCAGCGAAACAAACTCGCCTTGGCGGACGTGCAGCGAGACATCTGAAAGCACCTGGTTGGTGCCATCAAAGCTCAGGTGCACGCCGTCGGCGGCGATGGCCAGGGTCGTAGCGCTCAATTCGGTTGCTCCGCTCATGCAGTCGTTCGGTGGGGCTGTGGGTGGAGCGTTCAGCGCAGTTGCAAGACTTTGCTGGTGTCAAACTTCTTGTCGATCTGCTGGGTGTTGTGCAGGTAGTCAGCCGCGTGCTGCAGTGCCTTGCTGTCCAGCGAGAAGCGCACACCGCTGATCGAATTGCGCAAGGAGGCTTCAATCGCGGCCGCACCGGCGGGACCTTCGATCTTGAAGGTGTCGTTGATCACCTTGAGCACGGCAGCAAAGTTGGCTGGGTTCTGGGCGAAGGCTTCTGCCTCGCGCATGGCTTTGGCAAAGGCGTCGAGCGTGGCGCCTTTCTTTTGCGCAAACTCGCCGCGCACCGTCATTGGCCCTGAGGCGCCGTTGAGGTTGGTGATCGCGTCGGGGCCTTCGCCTTTGCGCGGATCCACGATCACGCGGCACACTTTCATGGCCGCACAAAAGCCGTCCATGGGGGCGAACAGCATGACCGCATCGACCTGTTTGTTGGCGATGGCGGGCAGGGCGGTGTTGGGTGCTCCGACGGGCACGATGGTCACGTCGCTGCCCGTCATGCCAGCGCCTTTGAGCAGGTCGAGCAACTGAAATTCAGCGCCGGAGCCACGGGCTGTCACGCCGATTTTCTTGCCCTTCAGGTCGGCCATCACAGCGGGGTAGCCCTTGGCCGCATTGGGTGTTTCGGTGTGGGCACCGGCCATCAAAAAGAAAATGTTGTCGCGCGCCGCGTTGCCAATGATCTTCAGGTCTGCGCCCTTGTTGGCCGCCTGGATCACCACCTCGGCCGGGCCGAACGCGATGTCGATGTCGCCCGCCATCAGGGTCTGAATGCCGAGTGGGCCCGAGGGAATGGTCTTGAGCTCGCACTTGAGACCGTTCTTCTCGCAATAGCCGTTGGCCGCTGCCACCCGAACAATCATGTTGCCCAGGCCGGGGTAGTCTTGAATGCGCAAGGTTTCGGTTTGCGCCATGGCGCTGGCGCCCAAGCTCAGCGCAACAGCGCCCAGGGTGGCGCGAAGGAATCCAGGTGTTGAAAGGGTCATGTCGTCTCCAATGGGGTGGTAGTGGCTTGATCTGCGTCAAGCTGTGTGAAATGGATTAAATTCCGCAACCTTCCGGCAAATTGTTTCTGATGTGACAATTTAAGGGAAAGCACTCAAAATTACTTTTTAGGCCCTCTGGACAAGCCATGCCCCTGCCGCCTTCCCGCCCTTTGAATTCAAGCCGCTCGCCGGCCGCTGCCCCGGCTTTCAAGGCTGTGGATGCGGATCTGTTCACGAAAGCTTGGGCCGAAAAGTCGGCGCTGACGCCGCGCTCCACCCAGGCCCTGAAAAGCGTGGGCGTGCTTCGGAATTGGACCGAAGGCCAGGTGTTGCTGAGCCGGGGGCAATCGACCGCCACGGCGCTGCTGCTCATCAAGGGGCGCCTGCGCGTCAGCGTCACGACCCCTGAAGGTGAGGAGCAATTGCTGCGCTGGATGCTGCCGGGCGAGATATCGGGCTTGAGCTCGGTCTTTGCTGAAACCACCTACCCAGCCGATCTGGTCTCTGCAGGCCCCAGCCAGGTTCTGCATGTGGAGCGGGCGGGAATGGTCGACCTGATCAGCCGGGATGCCGCCGTGGCGGTCGACCTCTTGCGGATTCTGGGTTTGCGGATCAACCAGTTGTTTGACACCTTGGCTGATCAGGGCATGCACAGCCTGCGGCAACGTGTGTGGGCTGCGCTGGAGCGCATTGCCAAGTACAACAGTGTGGCGGTGGCCGATGGACTGCAGCTGCGGGTGAGTCAGGCCGACTTGGCGCAAGCGGCCAATGCGTCGCGCCAGCGCGTCAACCAGCAGCTGCAGCGCTTTCAGGACCAGGGGCTGATCCGCCTGGGCTACCGCAACATCGTTTTGTTGCGGTAATCGGGCCAGCGGCAAAGAGGCACGAGGCCAGTGCGCTGCCCCGCTGGGTTTCAGTCGGCGGGTTGGCTCCGGCGCTCAGCGATGCCCTTGACCAGGGCTCTCAACGGGCCAGCCTGGTTGATGACCAGACCCAGCAACACCGCCGCCGTGCCGGCCCACTGCCAGCGCTGCGGCAGTTCGCCCGAGAACATCCAGGCCGCCCAAAGGCCCACCACCGGGACCAGCAGGGAGAACGGCGTTACCCGGCCAGCCGGGTGCCGTTTCAGCAGCAGCGTCCACAGGCTGTAGGCCAGCAGTGTGGCCAGCCAGGCCAGAAACAGCACCGCCAGCCAGGCGCGTCCATCCATGCCCATGAGCTGGCGCCACACCGTCGAAGGGCCGTCGGCCCACGCCGCCAGCGCCAGGAAGGGCACCACCGGAAACAGGCTGCTCCAGACGATGAAGGGAAACGGCTCGTAGTCGGCCACCCTGCTCGCCAGGCGCGCGATCAGGTTGGACACGGCCCACATAAAGGACGCTGAGAGCGTGAGCACGAAACCCGCCAGCGTCATCTGGCCGGCGCCTTCGCCGCTGGCGTTGGCGATCATCAGCAGGCCGGCCAGCGCCACTGCCAGGCCCCACCACTGCGACGGACGAGCGCGCTCGCCGAGCAGCGGCACCGCCAGCAGCAGGGTGAAGAACGCCTGGGTCTGCATCACAACCGAGGCCATGCCCACCGTCATGCCCATGTGGAGACCGAGAAAGAGGAAGCCAAACTGGCCCAGGCCCTGTGCCAGCCCGTAGCCGGCAACGTATTTCCAAGGCAGGCGGGGAAACGGCACAAACAGCAAGAAAGGCACGGCGGCCACCGCAAAACGCAGGGCACCCAGCAGCATCGGCCCCACATCTTGCAGGCCGACCTTCATGACCACGAAGTTCAGCCCCCAGATGACCACCACCGCCAGCGCACCGAGCAGGTCGCCGGGCGACAGTTTGGAGGCGTTCAACGACGGGCCTTCACCGGCATCAGTACACAGGCTGGTGCCGGCGCAGGGCGGCCGTCACGCCGGCGCTCAAGGCAAATCCCGGGCCGTGTTGGGCGGCCAGTTCACCGCAGCGCTGCTCAAAGGCTTCAATCCCCATGCCGTAGATGAACTGCAGGGCGCCACCGGTCCAGGCCGGGAAACCGATGCCGAAAATGGAGCCGATGTTGCCGTCGTGCACGCTGGTGAGTACGCCCTCGGCCAGGCAACGCGCGGTCTCCACCGCCTGGCGGTACAGGAGGCGGTCTTTCACCGTCTGCAAGTCCCAGACTGCGCCCGGTTGTTCAAACAGGGTTTTCAGCTCGGGCCACAGGTGCTTTTTTTGCCCCACGGGGTAGTCGTAAAAGCCACCGCCGGCGGCGCGACCTGCGCGGTTCAGCGCTTTCACCATGCGCTCCACCAGCAACTCGCCCGGCGTGGCGGTGTAGGTCTTGCCCTCGGCAGCCAGGTCGGCGCGGGTCTGGTCGAGCACATGCACCGAGAGCGAGAGCGCGGTTTCGTCCAGCACCGCCAGCGGGCCCACCGGCATACCGGCCTGCATGGCGGCGTTTTCAATGACCGCGGCCGGAATGCCTTCGCCCAGCATGGCCGCGCCTTCCATCACAAAGGTGCCAAAGGTGCGGCTGGTGTAGAAGCCGCGCGAGTCGTTCACCACGATCGGCAGCTTGCCCAGCGCCTGCACGTAGTCGTAGGCGCGGGCGATGGTCTCGTCGTCGGTGTCTTTGCCTCGGATGATCTCCACCAGCTTCATCTTGTCCACCGGGCTGAAGAAGTGGATGCCGACGAACTTCTGTGGCTTGGCGCTGGCCTGGGCCAGGCCGGAGATGGGCAGGGTGGACGTGTTGCTGGCGAAGAAGCCACCGTCGGCCAGCATGGGCTCGGCCTCCTGGGTCACTTGGGCTTTCAGCGCGCGGTTTTCAAATATGGCCTCGATGATCAGGTCGCAGCCTGCCAGGTCTTGTGCGCTGTCGGTCGGCTTGATGAGGCTCAGGATACCTTGCTGCTTCTCGGCGCTCATCTGGCCCTTGTCCACGCGCTTCTGCGTGAGCTTGGCGGTGTAGCCCTTGCCCTTTTCGGCGGCATCAAGGCTCACGTCCTTGAGCACGGTGGCGATGCCTCGGGTCGCTTGCGCATAGGCGATGCCCGAACCCATCATGCCGGCGCCGAGCACGCCCACTTTTTTCGGCTGGTATTTTTCCGTTCGTCCTGAGCCAGTCGAAGGGCCCGGCCTTGACTGTCCGCCCTTGATGGCGTTCAGGTTGAAGAAGAAGGTGTTGATCATGTTCTTGGCCACGGGGCTGACCATCAGCCCGGCCAGGTAGCGGCTCTCGATGCGCATGGCGGTGTCGAAGTCCACCATGGCGCCTTCGACCATGGCGGCCAGCGCCGCTTCGGGGGCGGGGTAGAGGCCCCGGGTCTTTTGCTTCAGCACGGCGGGCGCCACGCTCAACATGCCGGCGATCTTGGGGTTGCTCGGTGTGCCGCCGGGCATTTTGTAGTCCTTGCGGTCCCACACGTGTTGCGCGGCCTCGGGCTTGCCTTGCGCCGCTTCAATGAAGGCGAGCGCGCGCGGCATCAGCTCGTCGGGTGTGGCCACCAGCTCGTGCACCACGCCGATTTTCAAAGCTTCCTCGGGGCCAAACAGCTTGCTTTCCAGCACATAGGGCTGCGCGGCCATGAGGCCCAGCACCCGCGTCATCTTGGTGATGCCGCCGCCGCCGGGAATCAGGCCCAGCGTGATCTCGGGCAGGCCAAATTGCACCTTGGGGCTGTTGACGGCGATGCGGAGGTGGCCCACCAGCGCCACCTCCCAGCCGCCGCCGAGCGCTGCGCCGTTCAGGCAGCTCACCACGGGCACACCCAGGGTTTCAAGGGTCCGAAAGTTGCGTTTGATGCGCTCGATTTCGGTGAACACGCGCGGTCCGTCGGCAGCGGTGGAGCGCATCACGCCCTTCAAGTCGGCGCCAGCAAAAAAGGTGCTCTTGGCCGAGGCCAGCACGATGCCTCTGAGCTGGGCCTTGTCTTTCACCACCTGGGCCGCGACGGCGTCCAGGTCGTCTTGCCACTGCAGGCACATGGTGTTGACCGGCGAGCCCTGCTCGTCGAAGGTGATGGTGGCCACCGTGCCGAGTGCAGCGTTGGCGAGTTCGTAGCGGATGGTTTTCGTGATCATGTCAGGGCTCCTGAGGTGCCTTGCGAGCGAGGTGTCTGTGAGAGAACGCCGTGGAACCGGCTTTGCCGGGCCGCTGGCGTTGCCCCCTCACAGGGGGTGACACGCGAAGCGTGGCGCGGGGGTAGGTCGTCAGACCCTTTCGACGACTGTGGCGATGCCCATGCCACCGCCCACGCAGAGGGTGGCGAGGCCATAGCGCTTGCCCGTGCGGTGCAGCTCGTCGATCAGCGTGCTCAAAATCATTGCGCCCGTCGCGCCCAGCGGGTGGCCCAGCGCAATCGCGCCGCCGTTGACGTTGACCTTTTCATGCGACACACCCATCTCCTGCATGAACTTCATGGGCACGGCGGCAAAAGCTTCGTTGACCTCAAACAGGTCGATCTGGTCGATGGTGAGGCCCGCCTTGGCCAGTGCCTTGCGCGCCGCCGGCATGGGGCCGGTGAGCATGATGGTCGGGTCGGCGCCCGAGAGCGCCACGGCCACGATGCGTGCACGCGGCGTAAACCCGTGCGTCTTTCCGGCTGCTTCAGAGCCGATCAGGATGGCCGCTGCGCCGTCCACAATGCCCGACGAATTGCCGGCATGGTGCACGTGGTGGATCCGCTCCACCTGCGGGTAGCGCTGCAGGGCCACGGCATCAAAACCCATGGCGCCGAGCTGCTCAAAAGCGGCCTTCAGCCCGCCCAGGCCTTCCAGCGTGGTGTGGGGTTTGATGAACTCGTCCTGCGCCAGAATGGTCTGGCCCAGCGCGTCCTTCACCGCCACCACCGAGCGGTCAAAGTGACCGGCGGCGCGCGCAGCCGTGGCGCGTTTTTGCGATTCGAGTGCGAAGGCGTCCACGTCGGCCCGGCTGAAGCCGCTCAGGGTGGCGATCAAATCCGCGCCAATGCCCTGCGGCACAAACAGCGTGGCGCTGTTGGTTTCGGGGTCTTGCGCCCAGGCGCCGCCGTCGGAGCCAATGGGCACGCGGCTCATGCTTTCCACGCCGCCAGCCACCACCAGGTCTTCCCAACCGCTTTTCACCTTCATGGCGGCCATGTTTACCGCTTCCAGGCCCGAGGCGCAGAACCGGTTGATCTGCACGCCCGAGCAGCGCCAGTCCCAGCCGGCTTTCAGCGCCGCCACCTTGGGCAGCACCGAGCCCTGCTCGCCGATGGGCGAGACCACGCCCATCACCACGTCGTCCACGGCGGCGGTATCCAGGTCGTTGCGGCGTTGCAGCTCGGTCAGCAGGCCGGCCAGCAGGTTGACCGGCTTCACCTCGTGCAGGCTGCCGTCCTTCTTGCCCTTGCCGCGCGGCGTGCGGATCGCATCAAAAACGTAGGCTTCAGTCATGCTGTCTCCTTGGGAACTGTCCCTGTGGCGTCCCTCTGGATGGAACGGACGGAACAGTATAGACTTTTGCCAAGCATTTGCTTTGTAAAAATAAACCCACCCAGTCTGATAGGTGACACCATGATCGACCGCACCCTTTTCAACGCCGACCACGAAGCCTTTCGCGACAGTTTTCGCCGCTTCATGGACAAGGAAATTGCGCCCTTTCACGAGGCCTGGGAAGAGCAGGGTTATGTGGACCGCGCCGTGTGGAACAAGGCCGGCGAAAACGGCTTTTTGTGCATGACCATGCCCGAAGCCTACGGGGGCTCGGACGCCGACAAGCTGTATTCGGTGGTGCAGATGGAGGAGCTGGCGCGCGCGGGTTTCAGCGGTATCGGCTACGGGCTGCACAGCGAAATTGTGGCGCCGTACATCTTGCACTACGGCACCGAAGCGCAAAAGCAAAAGTACCTGCCGCTGCTGGCCAGCGGCGCCATGGTGGGCGCCATTGCCATGAGCGAGCCCGCCGCCGGCAGCGACCTGCAAGGCGTGAAGTCCACTGCCATCAAGCAGACCGATGGCAGCTACCTGCTCAACGGCAGCAAAACCTTCATCACCAACGGCTGGCACGCCGATCTGGTGATCGTGGTGGCCAAGACCGACCCGGCTGCGGGCGCCAAGGGCACGAGCTTGTTGCTGATCGAACGCGGCATGCCGGGCTTTGAGAAGGGCAAGCGCCTGAAAAAGCTGGGCATGAAGGCGCAGGATACGTCCGAGCTGTTTTTCGATAACGTGCGCGTTCCAGCCGAAAACCTGCTCGGCGCCGAAGGCAAGGGCTTCATCTGCCTCATGGAACAGCTGCCCTGGGAGCGGCTGCAGATCGCCATCGGTGCGGTGTCGGCCGCGCAGGCTGCGATTGACTGGACAGTGACCTACGTGAAAGACCGCAAGGTGTTTGGCCAGACCGTGGCCGCGTTTCAAAACACGCGCTACAAGCTGGCCGAGATGCAGACCGAGGTGCAGGTGGCCCGCGTGTTTGTGGACAAATGCTGCGAACTGGTGGCCGTGGACCAGCTCGACACCGCCACCGCCAGCATGGCCAAGTACTGGTGCAGCGATCTGCAATGCAAGGTGATGGACGAGTGCGTGCAGCTCTTTGGTGGCTACGGCTACATGTGGGAATACCCCATCACACGGGCCTACGCCGACGCGCGGGTTCAACGCATTTACGGCGGCACCAACGAGATCATGAAAGAAGTGATTTCGCGCGGCATGGGTCTGGGCGGCCGGTAACCGCCCGCATGGCCCGGTCGCTCAGAGGTTGATGACGGAGGCCAGTGCGATGCCCGCTGGCGCCTCGTAATCCGCGATGACCCAGGCCCGGCTCGGGTGGCTGGCGGCTTCTTGCAGCAGCTCGGTCAAAAACCGCATCGATGGTGCGTCGAGTGCGGCAAAGGGCTGGTCGATCAGGGTGAGTGGTGTGCCTGCGGCAAAGGCCGCGCTCAGCCACACCTTGCGCTTGCTGCCCGCCGAGAGCATGTACATCGGCTTGTTCAGGTGCGGTTCGAGGGCGAACCCGGCCACCAGGTCTGCCAGTGCGTCGGTGTTGAAGCGGGGGTAGTGGTGGCTCAGGCTTTCCAGGTAGCCCGCAGCGCTGATGGCATCGTGCGCTTCGGTCTGGGGGTCGATCCAGAACACCTGCTGGCGGTAGGCACCGTGCTGCTCGTCCAGCCGGGTGCCGCGGATGCTCAAGGTGCCTGAATCGGGCGCCAGATCACCGGCCATCAACCGGATCAGGCTGCTTTTGCCACAACCGTCGTCGCCCCTAACCAGGCTCAAGCCGGGCGGTATGCTGAAGCTCAGCGCGTTGAACAGCGGGCGGTTGGGCCATGCAAAACACAGCTGTTCGGCTTTCAAAACGGGCTCGACCAAGGAGGGACGCTCGGTGTTCATGAGGTTGTTCCGTTGGGGTCTGGGGTTGCGCAGATTCAATAACCAATGCGGTAGCGCAGGCCACGGTGGTTCAGCACCGCGCTGCTTGGCCCGATGGTTTCCAGCACCAGCCCCGGCGCAACTTCTTGCCCCTCTTGCACCACCTTGCCGTTGGCAATGAGCATGCGGTGCGCCGGATTTTGCGAGTAGGTGGAGCCACTCACATTGACCGCTGGCAACGCTGCGCGTGCTTCGGGTGACAGCTCGGCGAAGCTGCGCACCGGCGCAGGTGCTGCGGCGCCTGCTGCGGGAGGCTGCGTGCTGGGGCCGCTGCTGGCGGTTGCAGGGGCTTCGGGTGACGCGCTCGGGGTGCTGGTTGCCGCGCTTTTGGCCTCGGGCAGCGTGGTGAGCGGGGCAGGGGGTGGCGGAGCCAGCAGGGGCAGCACCGCCTCGGGTGGCGCCGCGAGCACGGGCGGTGGTGCGCTGGGTTCGGGGTTGACGGCCGGGGTGGGGTCTGGGGTGGTGGGTGCCTGCTGCTGCGAGGCGGTCGGCATGGCTGCGTGGCTTGCGGCGCCGGCCTCAGAGGGCTGGGCAGGTGCGGGTGGTTGCATCCACCAGGCGGCCAACGCCACAGCCATAGCCGCCAGCGCGAGGACGGCCGCGATGATCCACCCATTTTTGCGACCGCGTGGGGCTGCTTCAGGCGGCACGTTGTGCGTGTGCAGGCCGGGCACGTGGCCGCGCTCCCGTTCGGCGTCGGCGCGTTTGAGTGCGTCAAGAATGTAGGACATCGGCAGGTCTTGGGGATTGGGTCGGTTAGACGCGGGGTGCGAGCGCTCAGTCCAGGCCCAGACGGGGTTCATCGACACCGCTGGCCCGGTTGACCAGCATGAAGGTCATGGGGCCCGCCAGGCCATCGCCATCAACGCCCTGGCTGCGCTGAAACGCGCGGACGCGTGCCGAAAAATCGGTCGACTCAGCAGCGATCTGGCCGGTGGATTGCAGTTGCTCCAGTTGCTGTGCGAGCCAGTCGGCTGCCGGGCCGGTGTTGCCGTTGTTCAAACGGCCTTGCTGGCCCGGTGGTGTGCGCCACAGGGTTGCATAGTCACCGCGCCAGATGTCGGCCAGCGCGGTGAGCGGCACGAGCCAGCGTTCGTTTTCGGTGCGCAGCGTGGCCGTTTCGCTCGTCATGGCCGTCAGCACTGCCCAGCCGTTGCCTTGGCCTGGCAGTCGAAGCAAGAGCGCTGCGGGGCGGTCCATTTGCCGCAGGCCGTGCAGGGTCATGCGGCCGATACGAAAGCATTGCAGTTGTTCGCGTGGCGCGTCTGTGCAAGGCGCGGTTTGGCTGAGTGCCGCGCCCCACAAGGGGCCCATGGCATGCAGGGCGGCCGCTTCGTTGCGCCACAGGGCCGAAAAGGGTAGTGGCCCCGGTGTGGGTTCTGGCGTTGGCGGGGCCGCGACAGGTGGCTCGGGTGGCACGGCCGAGGCGGTGGCTGCAGCGGCCGCCGGTTCGGTCTGCGGTGGAGGGGGCAGCACGGGCGCCGTGGCGGTTGGCACGTTTTGGCTGTCCGGCGTGTGGGGTGCGGGCGCCAGGGTGCTTCCCGTCCACAGCCAGAACAGCGCGGCCGCCGAGGCAGCACCGCCCAAGGCGCCCAGGGCCAGCGTGCCCAGACGTTGGGCCAGCGCCTGGGCCGGTGCAGCTGCAGGCGCGGTTGCCAGCGCTTCGGACTCAAACACCTCGGCGGCGGCCTTGTCGACCACCGCGCGTTCCACCCGGGGCTGTCCGGTGGCGTAGGCGCCGAGCAGGGCGCGGTCGCACAGCAGGTTGATGCGGCGCGGCACGCCGCGCGTGAGCGCATGGATGCGGCGCAGCGCGTCGTCTGAAAACGGCAACGGGCCTTGCAGGCCCGCCACGCCCATGCGGTGCTGGATGTATTGGCGCGATTCGGTTTCGGTGAGCGTGCCCAGGTGAAAGCGGGCAATCACGCGCTGGGCGAGCTGTTCCAGGTCTGGGCGGGCCAGCATCTGGCGCAGCTCAGGCTGGCCAATCAGGATGATCTGCAGCAGCTTGCGTTCGCTGGTTTCCAGGTTGGTCAGCAGACGCAACTGTTCCAGCACGTGGGGGGTGAGGTTTTGCGCCTCGTCGATGATCAAGATGTTGTGCTGCCCGGCCGCGTGGCTACGCAGCAGGTAGTCGTTCAAAGGGTCCAGGTAGTCTTTGATGGTGGCCGGCCCCACGCCCTCATGCTCCACCGCCACCTGAAACTCGTGGCAAATGGTTTTGAGCAGGTCGCCCACGGTGAGCTTGGGGTTGAAGATGTAGGCGACGTTGCAGTGCTTGGGGAGTTGTTCCAGGAAGCAGCGGCAAATGGTGGTCTTGCCCGCACCAATCTCGCCGCTGAGCAACACAAAGCCGCCGCCGCCTTCAATGCCGTAGAGCAGGTGCGCCAGTGCCTCCCGGTGGCGCTCGCTCATGAAGAGGTAGTGCGGGTCCGGGGCAATGGAGAAGGGGGCCTGCTTGAGGCCAAAATAACCGGCGTACATGCCCTTGAGGATAACGGCGGCGCCGGGGTCGGGCAAATGCGGGTCAAACCGCCCGCCCAACAGAAGATTCACAAAAGGCAGCGCCTGCGCGGCGCGGGCGGCTGCCTTGTAAACAGGTGGGTCAGGCTGCCAGCGCCATGGCTGGCTTGGTGGCGGTCTTTGCTGCTCCGTTCACGGTGCATTCAATGTCGCCGGACAGCTGGCCACCTTCTTCAATCACCACCTTGCCGTAGCGGATCTTGCCGGTCACCTTGCCCGTGGCGTAAATCACCAGTTTCTGGCGCACGGTCAGGTTGCCGTCGAACAAGCCACGAATCTCGGCAATGTCGATTTCGGCCGACCCCTTGAACTCGCCCTGCTGCGAAATCTGAATCACGCGCGAGTCCATGGTGGCCTCCACCATGCCTTCCACCACCAGGGTGTCGCAGTCGGTGATTTCAACGCCCTTGAGCTTGATGTTGGGCCCCACCGTGAGCTTGCTGCCGCCTTCGGGCATGGCGCCGGTGGCGGAGCTGTCTGGGGCCGAGGCCCGTTCGGGTTCGGCAGCCACCGGTGCGGTGGGTGCGACCGTGCCAGCGTTCAGGCCGCCATAACGCTGCGGCGTCACGCTGGCGTTAAGGGGTTTCAGGGATTCGGGTTCTCGTTTGCCAAAGTGCAGTGCCATGCCAGCTCCTTCAAAAAGTGAAGCAGTCATGCTAATGGCCACGTGGCTTACATTCTGGTCTGTACCGTAAGAGGGGTAACGAGATGCACGCTGCGTCTGGTCGCGGGTGTTGCCCTGGCGAGGCCAAAACGAAAAACGGCTGACCGCTTGCGGCCAGCCGTTGAGGGCCGTGGGCCCGTGGGTGCGCCCGTCGCACAGTTGCGACCGCCGCCTCTGGGGCCGGGAATGATCACTGGCGACTTGCCGCCCATGCCGCCACCCGCACCGGCGCCCGCGCCACGGTTGCCCACCCCGTTCAAGGCACGCTTGCGCAAATCCATGCGCTCCCGGTGCTCGTTGCGAATGCGCTCCCGCTCTTGCTCGCTCGAGGCCAGTCGCAGTCGCTCCATGTACACATTGCTCTCTTCCTGGCTCATCAACTCATGGCCATAAATGCGGTTGTGCTCCTGCAGTTGCAATTGCATTTGCTGTTGGGTGCGCAACTGCTCCTCTGTGAGGTTGCGGTTCATGTCTTGTGCCAAGACGGTTCCCAGCGCGCTCAAGGCCAAAGCGGCCAGGGCGGTTTTGATCGAGGTTCGGTTTTTCATGAAAGTGTCCCTTTGTTTGTTGGAGACCGCGAGCGATGAGCCCATCTGAGCGTGTGCGTGTTGAGCCAAGACGCACTGAATCTGCCGGCGGCCATGGAATAGGTCGTCAGTTCCGTCCACCTGCGCCACCGCCGGAGCCACCAGCCGCGCCGCCGGGTGCGCCCGGGCCTCCGTGCATGATCACCACACCACGCTCTTTGGCGCGAGCGTCCATCTGAATCCGGTGCTCTTCCCGGATGCGTTCGCGCTCCTGGATCGTTTTGGCCAAGCGAATGCGCTCGCGGTAGGCCGCACGCTCAGCATCGGTCATCAGCTCGTGCGCGTAAATGCGGTCCTGATCGCGCATTTGGTCCTGGCCCTGTGTTTTTAGCTGGTCTTGCGTTCGTGTTTGATCTTGTGCGCCCACCATGCCGACACCTGCCAGCGAAACCGTGAGCGCCAGCGCCTTGATCCATACATGCTTTTTCATGACGACTCCTTGATGAGAAATAGAGGTTTTTCCGAGAACCATCCCACGCATTTACCAAGAGCATTGGATACCCCGTGCGGTATTTGCTGGTGACTTATTGTGGTTCGCTGCCTCTGACGAAGATTGATCAAGCGCAAGATGCCGGGTAAAGCCTTGGTTGCTTGTGCATCCAGCTGTAACCGGCACCGCTCGCGATGTGCGAGCGCATCCGGACGGCAGGTTGCGGGGGCCTCCTTAACCCTTGGTTTCCTGTGCGGGGGCTAAAACCGTACACTTCGCGGTCACTTTTCACCCGTACCATGAACGCCCCCGTCGACGTCTCCTTTTTCGCGCGCGCTGCCAAGCCGATCACCAGCTACCGCCCTTACTGGGCCAAGCGGTTCGGCGTAGCGCCGTTTTTGCCCATGAGCCGCACCGAAATGGAGCGCCTGGGCTGGGACTCGTGCGACATCATTCTGGTCACCGGCGATGCCTATGTGGACCACCCCAGCTTCGGCATGGCCGTGATTGGCCGGGTGCTCGAAGCGCAAGGGTTCCGGGTCGGCATCATTGCCCAGCCCGACTGGCAAAGCGCCGAGCCCTTCAAGGCGCTGGGCAAGCCCAACCTGTTTTGGGGTGTGACCGCGGGCAACATGGATTCCATGATCAACCGCTACACGGCGGACCGCAAAATTCGCAGCGACGACGCCTACACGCCTGGCGACGTGGGCGGCAAGCGCCCCGACCGCGCGGCCATCGTCTACAGCCAGCGCTGCCGCGAAGCCTACAAGGACGTGCCCATCATTCTGGGCGGCATCGAAGGTAGCTTGCGCCGCATTGCCCACTACGACTACTGGAGCGACAAGGTGCGCCGCAGCATCGTGGTGGACGCGAAATGCGACCTGCTGCTGTACGGCAACGCCGAACGCGCATTGGTGGAAGTGGCGCACCGCATCGCGGCGCGCGAGCCCATTGCCCAGATCACCGACGTGCGCGGCACCGCGTTTGTGCGCCGCCCGAACGACCCCACCGCCGAAGGCTGGATCGAAATAGATTCGACCGACGTGGACATGCCGGGCCGGGTGGAAGACCACCTCAACCCCTATCTGACCACCAGCGAGCAGGCGCAGGCGCAGGGCCAGACGTGCAGCAAGGAAGAGGGCGGCTCAGGAGCAGCCGAAACCAACCCTGCGATCCAGCCGTTGCAATTCATGCCCAATCCGGCGCTGGTCAGCAAGCGCAAGGCACCCGCGCGTGACCGCAGCGTGATTCGTCTGCCCAGCTACGAGCAGGTGAAGAGCGACGCCGTGCTGTACGCCCACGCCAACCGCGTGCTGCACCTGGAAACCAACCCCGGCAATGCCCGCGCGCTGGTGCAGGCCCACGGCGACGGGGCCACGGCCCGCGACGTCTGGATCAACCCGCCCCCCATTCCGCTCACCACGGCGGAAATGGACTACGCGTTCGACCTGCCTTACGCCCGTAGCCCGCACCCCGACTACGCCGACGAGCACGGCAAACACGACGGTGCGACCAAGATCCCGGCCTGGGAAATGATCCGCTTCAGCGTGAACATCATGCGGGGCTGTTTTGGGGGCTGCACCTTCTGCTCCATCACCGAGCATGAAGGCCGCATCATCCAGAGCCGATCGGAAGAATCCATCATCAAAGAGGTGGAAGACATCCGCGACAAGGTTGCAGGCTTCACCGGTGTCATTTCAGATTTGGGCGGCCCCACCGCCAACATGTACCGCTTGGGCTGCAAGAGCCCCGAGATTGAAGCCGCCTGCCGCAAGCCCAGCTGCGTGTATCCCGGCATCTGCTCCAACCTCACGACCGACCACGGCCCGCTGATCAAAATTTACCGCCGCGCGCGCGAGCTGCGCGGCATCAAGAAAATTTTGATCGGTTCTGGCCTGCGCTACGACCTGGCCGTGAAGAGCCCCGAGTACGTGAAAGAGCTGGTGCAGCACCACGTCGGTGGCTACCTCAAGATCGCGCCCGAGCACACCGAAGGCGGGCCGCTGTCCAAGATGATGAAGCCCGGTATTGGCAGCTACGACAAGTTCAAGCAGCTGTTTGAAAAATACAGCGAAGAAGCCGGCAAGAAGCAGTTCCTCATTCCGTACTTCATTGCCGCCCACCCGGGCACCAGCGACGAGGACATGATGAACTTGGCCGTGTGGCTGAAGAAAAATGGTTTCCGTGCCGACCAGGTGCAAACCTTTTACCCCAGCCCCATGGCTACGGCCACGGCCATGTACCACAGCAGCATGAACCCGCTCAAGGGCATCAGCCGCGATCCCGAGCGTGCCGAGCGGGTGGACATTGTGCGTGGCGACAAGCGCCGGCGCCTGCACAAGGCGTTTTTGCGCTACCACGACGCCAACAACTGGCCGCTGCTGCGCGAAGCCCTCAAGGCCATGGGCCGTTCGGACCTGATCGGCAACGGCAAGCACCACCTGATCCCCACCTTCCAGCCACTCACAGACGGCAGCTACCAGAGTGCGCGCCGCAAAAACAGCACGCCGTTGGGCAAAGCCAGCGAGCGGGCTGCGGCGGTGGTCAAGCCCGGTGCCCATCCGGCTCAGCCCCGCAAAGGCCAGATGCTGACCCAGCACACCGGTTTGCCACCCCGCCAGACCGGTGGCGCCGCGAAACGCAAACCCGGTTGACCCGGCCGGTCTCTATTTGTAGGCGGCGTTTCAGCGCTGAAACCAGGGCAGCGCCACCCAGGCCAGCAAGGCGACGGTGTTCAAAATGGCCGTGGCCCAGTACACCGCGCGAAAAGCCTGCTTGCTCGATTTGTGCCGAAGAATCTGGTGGGCAAACCAGGCGCCTGGCCAGCCGCCTGCCAAGCCCAGCAGGTGCAGGGTGTCTTCCTTGATGCGCCAGGCCCCTTGGCGGGCGGCGTGTTTGTCTTGCCAGTAGGTGTAGAAAGTCATCAGGTTCAGCCCCAATGCCGCGGGCAATACAAACCAGGTGAAACGGCCGGTGAATGCGCCAGCCACCAGCAGCACCAACCACACCAGCATCAGCGCCATCACCAGGCCGTTGGGCTGGGCTGGGCTTGCCGTTTCTGGCGCGCGCCTGCTCGGTTGCTCTGCGCGCCGCGGTCTGGCGGGTTGTCTGGTGAAGTTCGGATTTTTCACGCTGGTCAGCGGACTGACCTGCATGGCCCGTGGGCCTTTGCCGCCCACCTGAATTTCTTCAAAGCCCACCTGCAACCCTTCTGTGGGTACCGGGGCACCCGAAAAGTCGCGGATGTGGAAGAAGATGTCGGCGGGCGTCTGATCGCTTTTGATGAATCCGAAGCCTTTGGCACCGCTCCACCGAACCACGGTTCCCTGTTTTCTCATGCTGTTTTTCGGTGCTGTTGGCTTGTTTGTTGCGGATTATGCCGTTGTTGCAGAAATGGGTAAAGTGGCGCAAAATGCGCCATAAAGGAGTACATCATGGCCGCGTCATCCAGCCCGTTTGCTTCCGTGAAATTGTCCGCAAGCCTGGTCCAGCAGGCCCGCGAAGCTGCCCAGCCACAGCGCCGTTCGGTTGCTGGCCAGATCGAATACTGGGCCACGCTGGGGCGCATTGCCGACGAAACCGGGCTGACGGTGCAAGAGGCGCGCGAAGCGATTGCCCTGTACGACGCGCGCCAGCGCGAGGCTGGCACCGCAGACGAGTCGCTGGACGCCATTGAGGCGCGCTTTCTGGCGGCCGAAACAAGCGGCCGCCTGGCGCAGGCGGTGCGTGAAACGGTGCTGGCCAACCGCCGAGCATTGCCCGATTCCCGCCGCGCAGCCTGACGCGTGCCAGCCCCGGTTTTCTACTTGCTGGCCGGGCCCAACGGCGCTGGCAAATCCACCCTCTACCGTGCGGCTGTGGCAGAGCGTCTGATCCCCGTTTCAGCGGAATTTGTGAACGCTGACCTGTACGAGGCGGCCCATTTGCAGCACCTGGCAGATCCGCAGGCGCGCTCGTTGCAGGCCCGGGCATGGGCTGACGCTCGGCGGGCCGAGTGTCTGGCCAAGGGGCTTTCGTTCGCTAGCGAAACCGTGTTTTCGCACACCTCCAAGCTCGATTTGATGGCCGCAGCCCGGCGAGCCGGTTTCTCTGTGGTGCTGCTGGTGGTGTGCGTTGACGACCCGCAGCAATTGCTGGGCCGCGTGAGCCGGCGCGTGGAGGAGGGCGGCCACCCGGTACCGCCCGAGCGCATTTTGGGGCGCTACCCGCGCACGGTGCGCCACCTGGGTGTGGCGGTGCGCCGGGCAGATCTGGCGTTGCTGTACGACACATCCCGACCCGCTGGCGATACGTTTCAGCCGCCTCGGCTGGTGGCGCGGTTGCGGGCGGGTTGGGTGGTCTGGCAGGCTGAGCCCCTGCCGGCTTGGGCTCAGCGGGTGCTGTCACCCGATCCCACCCAGCGCTGACGCGGCCCTCAGCCCGCCAAGGTGTGCAGCGGAATGTCTTTTGCTGCAGCCAGCTTGTCGAGCTGTTTGCGGGTTTGGCTGGCCAGGAACGCGGCAATGGCGGCGTGTGTGGCAGGCTGAAACAGCGTGGCCATACCGGTCATCGGTACGCTGGCCGCACTGCACAGTGCCGCTGCAAAGTGCGGTTCCAGTGCGGCCACAGCCACGCGGCCGTCTTTGCAGGGGTACACGCGGTAGCCTGCGTGCGCACCGCCCACGGCACCCTTGGGCTGCGTGAGACCACAGTGTCGGGGCAGGGCGAGCCAGGCGGCGGCGTCTGACAGTGCCACTTCCTGAAACGAGCCTTTGCCGCTGGTCTTTTGCGCAAGCACGGCCTTGAGCGCGGCCTCGCTGGCCATCAACGCGCCGCCCATGTCGGCAAACAGTGTGGCGGGCAGCTCAAGCCCGGTCACCAGGCCGGCGTCGGCGAGGTAGGTGAGGTCGTGGCCTGGCTCTTCCGCGCGGACACCCGGCGCGCCCACAATGGCCACCACCGACAGCGCTGGGTAGGCCTTGTGCAGCGCCTTCCAGCCCAGGCCGAGCTTGACCAAAGCCGAGGGGCGGAACGAGGTGATCAGCAGGTCGGTGCGTGCCAGTTCCTTGTGCAGTGCCGCTTGCCCCTTGTCGGTTTTCAAATCGATGCTCAGCACCTTGATGCCACTGTGCATCGTGGCGTAGGCCTGCGGGTTGTATTGCCCCATCGGGTCACCGCTGGTGCCAGCCGGTGCGCCCTTGGGCGCCGGCGGCTCGGCTTTGAGGCAGGTGGCGCCCATGGCTTTGAGCCGCATGAGCGCGGCCGGCCCGGGCAGGTTCAGTGCCAGGCTGAGGACGCGCACGCCGCGCAGCGGTTTGAGGGTTTTGCTGGGAGATTCGACAGAGGATGCCATGGCGGTACCGGTTGACGTTTTCGTCAATGTACCGCCATGTCGTTCCGGTATCCGAACGCAGGCGACAGATATCTTGCCCAGGCGCTCATTCCCCAAAGTTCAGGGGCAGTCCCACGTAGTTTTCAGCAATCGTGCGCAAGCCCGATTCGGAGTGCATCAGGTAGTCCAGCTCGGCCTGTTGCAGCTTGCCGTTGATGGCACCTTCACCATCGAAGTTGTGCATGATCGACGTGAACCACCAGGAGAAACGCTCGGCGCGCCAGATGCGCTTGAGACAGCGCTCGGAATAGTTGTCAATGCCGGCTTCGGTTTTGTCTTGGTAAAACTCGACGAAAGCGCTGGACAGGTACTTCACATCGGTGGCCGCCAGGTTCAGGCCCTTGGCGCCGGTGGGCGGCACGATGTGGCCGGCGTCTCCCGCCAGAAACATGCGGCCAAAGCGCAGCGGCTCGGTCACAAAGCTGCGCAGCGGTGCAATGCTTTTTTCGATGCTTGGGCCGGTCACCAGCTTGGCGGCGGCCTCCGGGTCCAGGCGCAATTTCAGTTCGTTCCAAAATGCCTCGTCGCTCCACTGTTCCACTTTGTCGGTCAGCGGTACCTGCAGGTAATAGCGGCTGCGGGTGGCGCTGCGCTGTGAGCACAGGGCAAAGCCGCGCGGGTGGTTCACGTAAATCAATTCGTGGTGCACAGGCGGTGTGTCCGACAGCAAGCCGAGCCAGCCAAACGGGTACACCTTTTCGTATTCCTTGATGGCGTTGCGCGGTGCGCTGGCCCGGCAAACGCCGTGAAAGCCATCGCAGCCAGCAATAAAGTCGCAATGCACGGTGTGCGTCTGGCCGTCTTTTTCATACGTCACGCTCGGCGTTTGGGTGTCGAAATCGTGCACCTGCACATTCGAAGCCTCGTACACCGTGGGCAGACCGGCGGCGGTGCGCGCGTCCATGAGGTCGCGCGTGACTTCGGTCTGGCCGTACACCATCACTTTTTTGCCGCCGGTGAGCTTTTCAAGATCGATGCGGTGGCGCTCACCGTTGAACAGCATGTCAAATCCGCTGTGCACCAACCCCTCGGTATGCATGCGCCGGCCCACGCCAGCCTCGTCCAGCAGGTCGATGGCCACCTGTTCCAGCACGCCCGCGCGGATGCGTCCGAGCACGTAGTCGGGGCTCTGGCGCTCGACGATGATGGCGTCGATGCCGGCTTTGTGAAGCAACTGTCCGAGCAACAGGCCGGAGGGGCCTGCGCCGATGATGGCAACTTGGGTACGCATGAAGAAGGTCTCCTGTGGGGGTGAGCGGTGACGGCTTGCGGCGGTTCAATGGCCACCGGCAGGACGTTGCTGAAATACAAGATGAAGCTTAAAAACACCGCGGTTGCAACACAAGACTGCATGTGCCCTATTGCGCGGTGATTGAATGTCTTGTGCGATCATCGCGCGGTATGAGCAATGAACCCAACCAAATCGCGAAGGCCGACTTCATCGAAGGCATGGCCAAAGGCATGGCGGTGCTGGAGAGCTTTGACACCGAACGCCAGCGCCTGAACGCCACCCAGGCGGCAGAGCGCGCTGGCCTGACGCGGGCGGCCGCGCGGCGCCACTTGCTGACGCTGGCCTATCTGGGCTACCTGGACACCGACGGCAGCCATTACTGGTTGTCGGCCAAAGTGTTGCGTTTTTCGGGCAGCTACCTGGCTTCCGCTCGTTTACCGCGGTTGTTGCAGCCCACCCTGAACCGGTTGGCAGCACAGACCCGCGAGTCCTTTTCTGCGGTGGTGCTGGACGGCGATGAGGTGGTGATCGTGGCGCGCAGCGCCTCCATTGGCGGCCAGCGGCTCATGGCCTACGGCCTGCACCTGGGTGCGCGCCTGCCGGTGCACGCCACCTCCACCGGGCGGGTGTTGCTGGCGGCCTTGCCGCGTGCCGCCTTCAGCGCATGGCTCAAGGGGCGCGAGCTGGCCCGCCTGACACCACTGACCACGGTGGACCACAAGGCGTTCCGCGCCATCGTGGCTCAGGTTCGGATGGATGACTTTGCTGTGGCGAGCGAAGAGCATGAGTTGGGCGTGCACGCACTGGCGGTTCCGCTGCGCAACATGCAAGGCAAAACCGTGGCGGCGCTCAACGTGGTGGCCTCGCCCGAGCGGCTAGAGCCGGCGGTGATGCGCAAGGATTTGCTGCCGTTGCTGCTGGATGCCGCCAGGGAGCTCAGACCGTTGCTCTGAGGCCGCACGGAAATCGTCTGATCAGACCCCCAGGTACTGTTCCAGCAATTCCGGCTTGGCCAACAGTTCTTCCGAACTGCCTTCAAAGGCCACTTCGCCTTTCACCAGAATCACGTTGCGGTCGGTAATTTGCGTCACGTGTTTCCAGTTTTTGTCCACGATGACGCTGCTGATGCCGCTTTCGCGAATGACGCCGCAAATGCGCCAGATTTCCCGGGCAATCAGGGGTGCCAGGCCTTCGGTGGCCTCGTCCAGAATGAGCACGTCGGGGTTGGTCATCAGCGCCCGTCCAATGGTGAGCATCTGCTGTTCGCCACCGCTGAGTTGCTGGCCGCCGTGGTTCAGGCGCTCGGCCAGGCGCGGGAAGGTGTCGAGCACGCGCTCGTAGGTCCAGTCGCGTTGTCCCTGGGTGCCTGCGCGGGCGGCCATCACCAGGTTTTCACGCACGCTCAGGTTGCCAAAAATGCCGCGGCCTTCGGGCACATAGGCCAGGCCCTGGCGGGCAATCTCGAAGGTTGAACCCCCGGTCATGTCCTTGCCCTTGATCTGCACGCTGCCGCCGCTGGGTTTGACGATACCCATGATGGATTTGAGCAGGGTCGTTTTGCCCATGCCGTTGCGGCCCATCAGACCAATGGTTTGGCCCTCGCCGACGGTGAAGTTCATGCCGCGCAGGATGTGGCTGGCGCCGTAGTGGGTGTTCAAGCCGGTGGCTTGAATCAATGCCGTGGTGCTCATGCGTGCTCCTCGCCCAAGTAGGCGGCTTGCACAGCGGGGTCGGCGCGGACCTGCGCAGGCGTGCCGCTGGCAATCACCTGGCCATTGACCATCACGGTGAGCTGGTCGGCCAGCGCAAAGACAGCGTCCATGTCGTGTTCCACCAGCATCATGGCGTGGTCTTTTTTGAGTTTTTGCAACAGCGCCACCATGCTTTCGGCTTCGGCCTGGCCCATGCCGGCCAGGGGTTCGTCCAGTAGCAGCACGGTGGGCTCTGTGGCCAGCGTCATGGCAATTTCCAGCTGGCGCTGTTCGCCGTGGCTGATGGTGCCCGCCACCGTGGGGCCGCGGTGGGTGAGGCCGGCGAGCTCCAGGGCGCGTTCGCAGCGCTGGTTCACCGCGCGCAGCTGGTCGGCGCGGCCCAGCCAGCGCAGGGGGTTCCAGGGCGAGTGGCGTTCGCTGGACTGCGCGGCCAGGCGCACGTTGTCCCACACGGTGAAGGGCAGAAAAATGTTGGTCTTCTGGTAGCTGCGGCCCAGGCCCAGACGCGAAATGCGCTCAGGGCTTTGGCTTGCGGTTTCGACGCCATTGAGCGTGATGCGCCCCGAGGTGGGGGGCAGGTCGCCTGAAAGCAGGTTGGTCAGGGTCGATTTGCCCGCGCCGTTGGGGCCAATCACCGCGTGGATGCGGTCGCGAAACAGATCGACCGACACGTCGTTGACCGCGGCCAGACCGCCGAAGCGCTTGGTGAGGTGTTGGGCTGAGAGCAGCAGTTCGGACATGGCTTCAATGTTCTTTCTTGCCCAACAGGCGCTCGCCCAGACCCAGCAGGCCACGCGGCGCCAGCACCACCACCAGCACAATGAAACCACCCATGAGCAGTTGCCAGTGTTTGGTCAGGTCTTTGAAGAAATGCATGACGTATTCAAACGCAAAAGCGCCCACGATGGCGCCGGCAAAGTTGCCCATGCCGCCCAGAATCACCATCATGATGGCGTGCGCGCTCATGTGAAAACCCATCAGTTCGGGGTTCACGTAGCCCGTTTGTGCGGCCCACAAAAAACCTGCCACGCCGGCCAGCGAGCCCGCCAGCGTGAAGGCCGCCAGCTTGTAGCCAAAGGTGCCGTAGCCCACGGCGCGCATACGGTGTTCGTTCACCCGAATGCCCGAGAGCACCCGGCCAAAAGGCGAGAACAGCAGGCGCCGCAGAAACGCATACACCAGCACCAGCACGGCCAGCGTGAAGTAATAGAAGGTGGTCTTGTTTTCCAGATCGATGCCGGTCCAGCCAAACAGCGTTGCGTCGGGCCGGAAGTTCACGTACAGGCCGTCCGAGCCGCCCAGAGCCTTGTTGTCAAAAAACAGGAAGAACACCATTTGCGCGAACGCCATGGTGACCATGATGAAGTAGATGCCGTGGGTGCGGACCACGAAGAAACCAATGATCAGCGCGGCCAGGCCAGCGCCCAGCGCCGACACAGGCAGCGCCCACCACAGGCTGATGGGCGTGTCGGCAGGCGTCAAGAAGGCCAGTGCATAGCCTGCCAGGCCGAAGTAGGCCGCATGGCCGAGCGAGACCATGCCGGTGACGCCTTGCAGCAAATCGAGGCTCATGGCAAAGATGGCCAGGATCATCATTTGCGAAAGCATTTGCAGATAGAAGTCGCTGCCTTCCACCGGGACAAACGGGAAGGCGGCCAGGGCCAGGGCACCGGTACCCAGCAGCACCTGCACGCTCTTGGGCAGCAATTCGAGGGTGGCTTTGGGGGAGCTCATAGGGTCGTCATCATTGTTTGAACAAGCCTTCGGGCTTGTAGAGCAGCACACCGGCCATCAGCATGTAAACCGCCATGCCGGCAATCTGGGGCACCAGCACCTTGCCAAAGGTGTCCACCAGGCCCACCAGCAAGGCGGCCACCAGGGCGCCGCGCACCGAGCCGATGCCGCCAATCACGACCACGACAAAACACATGATCAGCACCGAGCTGCCCATGCCGGGGTACACGCTGGCGATGGGCGAGGCGATCATGCCGGCGATGGCGGCCAGCGCCACGCCCAGCGCAAACACCACGCCATGAATCAAGCGGATGTTGATACCCAGCGCTTCGGTCATTTCCCGGTTGAAGGCACCGGCGCGGATTTTCATGCCCAGGCGGGTTTTGGAAATCAGCAGGTACAGCCCCAGCGCCAAGCCCACGCACACCGCTGAAATCACCAACCGGTAAATGGGATAAGAAAGGTTTTCTGTCAGCGGAATGGACCAGTTCACCAGCTCGGGCACCTGCACCGCGTGCACGTCGTCGCCCCAAAGAATGGAACGCACCTCTTCAAAGATGTAGATCAGACCGAAGGTGAGCAGCACCTGGTCCAAGTGGTCGCGGTGGTAAAAATGTCGAAACAGCAGCCATTCCAGCACCCAGCCCAGCGCCACGGCGATCACCGTGCCCACCAGAATGGCCAGCACCAGGCTGTCAAACTGGGTGGCCAGAAACCAGGCCATGTAGGCGCCCAACATGTAGAAGCTGCCGTGGGCGAGGTTCACCACGCCCATGATCCCGAAAATCAGTGTGAGGCCAGCGGCCAGCATGAACAGCAACAAGCCATATTGCAGGCTGTTGAGCAACTGAATCAGGAAGTTGGCGAAATCCATAAGGGGGCAATGGGCTCGGAAATGGGCAAAACATTCCCGTCAAACAGGCCCTTGCGGGGCCTGTTTGTGGGTGGCTTCTGTGGGTGGGGTGGAGGTTCAGCCCATGCGGCAACCGGTGGCCGGGTCGGCCACGGCTTTGGCCGCAATGCCAAGTACCTTGTTTTCTTTGTTGGATACCTGGCGCAGGTACATGTCCTGAATCGGGTTGTGGGCCTTGCTCATGGTCCATTTGCCGCGCGGGCTGTCAATCACCGCACCTTCCATGGCGGCGTACAGCGCTTTCTTGTTGGACATATCGCCTTTGACCGCGTTGGCGCCCCTGATCAGCAGCAGACCGGTGTCGTAACCTTGCACCGCGTACACATCGGGCTGCATGCGGAAAGCCTTGGCGTAATCCAGGCGGAACTGCTTGTTGCGCGGTGTGTCCAGCGAGTCGCTGTAGTGCATGGTGGTCAACACGCCATCGGCGGCTGGGCCGGCGGCTTCCAGCACGCCTTCGGTCAGGAAGCCCGAGCCATACAGCTGAATGTTCTTGCTCAGGCCCGCGGCGTGGAAGTCGCGCATGAACTTGGCTGCGCCACCACCGGCGAAGAAGCAGGCCACGGCGTCGGGCTTGAGCGAGGCGATCTCGGTCAGCAGGGCCTGGAATTCCACGTTGGGGAAGGGCAGGCCGAGTTTCTTGATGATGGTGCCGCCCGCCTCGGTGTAGCTTTTCTCAAACCCCTCATAAGCCTCGTCGCCTGCCGCGTAGTTCCAGGTGATCCACACGGCCTTTTTGTGGCCGCGGTCCACCATGGCTTTGCCCAGGGCCAGCGTAGGCTGCGAGTTGGAGAACGAGGTACGGAACACGTTGGGTGAGCACTGGGCGCGCGTGGCCACATGCACGCCGGCGTTGGGAATCAGGTTGAGCACACCGGTGTCGCGTGCCACCTTGTGAATGCCCATTTGCACACCCGAATGCACCGTGCCGACCAGCACGTCCACCTTGTCGCGCTGCACCAGTCGGGTGGCGTTTTCAATGCCCTTGGCCGGATTGGATTCATCATCTACCTTGAAGAACTCCACCTCGCGGCCACCCAGTTTGCCGCCTTGTTCGTTCAAGGCCATGCGAAACCCATTTTCAATGGCCACCCCCAGCTGAGCAAAGGTCCCGGTGTAGGGCAACATGAAGCCGACGCGTAGCTTGTCGGACTGTGCACGCACGATTTGGGGCAGCAGCAGGCCGGTGGATGCGGCGCCGATCACGGCGGCGCTGCGGGTAAGAACAAGTCGGCGGGTGGTCATGGTCAGTCTCCTGGTTGGGGTTATGGTTCAGCGCATCAATGTAGGCGCGTCGGGCTGCTTTGGGGATAGTGACTTACCCGTACTTGAAGCCTAAAGTATTGATGTGTAAATGGCTACTGGTGAGCACGGAAGTGGATGGCGATCAGCTTGCAGCCAGTGCAATGGGCAGCCACTCCCGGCACCAGGCCACACCCTCGGTCTCCGGTTCCGTGCCTGCCGAAGCATCGTGGAGAAAAATCTCTCCGATTCGAACGGCGCCCAGATCGGTCAAACGCTCGTCAAAACGGCGTCCGCCATTGCAAAAGGTCTGGGGGTAAGCGCTGTCACCCAGCGCGATCACGCCATAACGCACAGCGCCCAGAAAGCGAGGGTGGCTCTCCAGCGAGGCGTACAGCGCCTGGGCGTTGTCGGGCACGTCGCCCGCACCATAAGTGGATGTGCAGATGACATATAGTGCATCTTCGTCAAAGGTGCTGATGTCCAGTCCGTCCATCATCTGCACCTCGATGACATCAACCAGCTCGGCGCAGTCCATCTCAATGGCTTGCGCCACGTATTCGGCGGTGTTGGTCATCGTGCCAACAAGGATTTTGAGTTTGCGAACTTTTTTCATGGATTGACACGCAATATATTGCATGAAGCCATGAATGCCGATGGGTGAAAACCCTTGATTCCCGTTTTGGAGAATGAACGCTGTACACAGGTTTCCTCCAACGGAAATCCACAGTCCTGTTCGGTCGATAGGGGTGTGAGGGGGGGGGCTTGCGGCCATGACCCGCCACCGAAGGAGATGTGGCGGTACGCCTCGGCGAACAATGGCCTGCCCGGAGGGACTCGAACCCCCGACCTGCTGCTTAGAAGGCAGCTGCTCTATCCGGTTGAGCTACGGGCAGACAAGAACGAAGATCGCGAAGAGACAATGAAAAAAGGCCCACAGAGTGGGCCTTTTTCGTTTTCTATGGTCGGAGCGGCGGGATTCGAACTCGCGACCCTCTGCTCCCAAAGCAGATGCGCTACCAGGCTGCGCTACGCTCCGACTAAGCTTCGAATTATAGACACTTTGGAGGGGTATTTTGTGCCGCTCCTGGTTTTATTCAACGTTTTTTGTATTGGCCCTGTCCGAACAGGGTGTCGCGGGCCTTGTCGTCGGTCAGTGGCTTGCGTGCGTCCGCCAGCACCGCCACGCCGCGCTGCACGGCGGGACGTTCAGCGATCTTCTCGAACCAGTCTTTCAGGTGCGGATAATCGGCCCAGTCGATGCCCTGATTTTGCCAACTGCGCAGCCAGGGAAAAATGGCGATGTCGGCCACAGTGTACTGATTGCCCGAGATAAATTTCTGGGTGATCAACTGCCGGTCCATCACACCGTACAGCCGCTTGGCTTCGTTGGTGTAGCGGTTCACGGCGTACTCAATTTTTTCGGGCGCGTAAATGCGGAAGTGGTGCGCTTGCCCCAGCATGGGACCCAGACCTCCCATCTGAAACATCAGCCATTCCAGGGTTTTAAATTTTGCGCGGTCGGATTTGGGCAGAAGCTTGCCCGTTTTGGATGCGAGGTAAAGCAGGATCGCGCCAGACTCAAACAGGCTGATGGGTTTTCCATCGGGCCCATGAGGGTCGACCAAGGCCGGTATTTTGTTGTTGGGGCTGATCTTCAAAAATTCCGGGCTGAACTGATCGCCCTGACCGATGTTGACGGGGTGAACCTGCCAGTCGCGCCCCAACCGAAAACCACACTCTTCCAGCATGATGTGGACCTTGTGTCCGTTCGGTGTGGGCCAAGAATAGACGTCGATCATGGTTGTACGGCCTTTCGCTGTTGCATCGGATGGATCATTTTCCCAAGATTCCCAGAGTAAAAATACGCCAATGTTTGAACGCCTGAAAGCCGCCATGGGCAACCGCACGAACGGACGTGAGCGCGACGCAGCGTTGGCGCAGTGGGCTCGCGATCGGTCTCTGGACTTTGGCTCGGTTTGGGGTGGCGGTTGGGCCATGTCCGGCCGCTTGCTTGATCGGCCGTTTCGTGCCGAGCGAGCAGCGTCTACGAGGGACTACATCGACGGCATGGCGGTGTTGGCTAAAGCCGATCTCGGGCTTCGCTTTGATGGTTCGGTGGTCGTGATGAACCGTGCGCTCAAACGCGCCCTGGAAGCCCAGGCCAACAGCCTGTATTCGGATGTGACCGATACGGTGCACACCACGGCCAAGGCTTTGCCTGAAGAACTGCGTTGGTTGTCCATGTTTCGCGATGCGGGATGGGCGGGCCCGGAGAACGATTTTTGGCGTCGCTACGCGGTGCTCACCGATGCGCCCGAAATGGCGCGGCATTGGCTTGCTGGCGAGGGTTTGGAGCAGCTGATGAACTGGCCTCCTGATGGTGATGAACACATGCCCGTTGTGTTGATGCTGATGCGCGGCAAAACGTACTTGCGCATGGGAAATGCCGGGCGGGGTCACCATGGCGCCGCCTTGAGCATGCTGACAAGCTTTGAACACCTCAGCCGCCGCGCAGTGGAACTGTTTGGCCGCTAAGGGGTGGGTGTGTTTCAGCAGCCGCGCGTGACCGGCACGTCCACATCGGTCTTCACCACCATGTGCTTGGCCAGTTCCAGTTTGGCTATGGATTGGCGGTGCACTTCGTCCGGGCCGTCTGCCAGGCGCAAGGTGCGCTGGCTCGCGTAGCTGTAGGCCAGCGGGAAGTCGTCGCTCACGCCGCCACCGCCGTGGGCCTGGATGGCCATGTCGATGATGTCGCAGGCCATGTTGGGTGCCACCACTTTGATCATGGCGATTTCCGCCTTGGCCACCTTGTTGCCCACGGTGTCCATCATGTAGGCGGCCTTGAGCGTGAGCAGGCGGGCCATTTCAATTCGGCAGCGTGCGTCGGCAATGCGTTCGTGCCAGACCGACTGGGCCGACACCGGTTTGCCAAAGGCAATGCGTGTGTTTAGGCGCTGGCACATCAGTTCAAGCGCACGCTCGGCAGCGCCGATGGAGCGCATGCAGTGGTGGATGCGTCCGGGGCCCAAGCGGCCTTGGGCAATTTCAAAGCCGCGGCCTTCGCCGAGCAGCAAGTTGCCCACGGGAACGCGCACGTTTTCCAGCAGCACTTCCATGTGGCCATGGGGCGCGTCGTCGTAGCCAAACACCGACAGCGGGCGCACGATGGTGATGCCTTTGCTGTTGGACGGCACGATGATCATGGACTGTTGTGAGTGCCGGGGCGCGTCGGGGTTGGTCTTGCCCATGACGATGTACACCGCGCAGCGTGGGTCGCCGGCGCCGGACGACCACCACTTGCGGCCGTTGATCACGTACTCGTCGCCGTCGCGCTCGATGCGGCACTGGATGTTGGTCGCGTCTGACGAGGCCACTTCGGGCTCGGTCATGAGGAAGGCTGATCGAAACTCACCCTTGAGCAAGGGTTCCAGCCATTGGTCTTTCAGTTCTTCGCTGGCGTAGCGCTCAAAGGTTTCCATATTGCCGGTGTCGGGCGCCGAGCAGTTGAACACCTCGGCAGCAAACGGTACCCGACCCATGATTTCGCACATGGGGGCGTATTCGAGGTTGGACAGTCCTTCGGGTGCGCGCGGGCTTTTGGGCAGGAACAGGTTCCACAAACCAGCGGCGCGGGCTTTGGGCTTGAGCTCTTCAATCAGGGTGGTGGGGATCCATGCATTGCCCTTGGCGCGGTTGGCCGCAATTTCGGCGAAGAAGCGGGCTTCATTCGGGTAGATGTGCTCGTCCATGAAGGCGAGCAGGCGAGCGCGCATGTCCTTGACTTTGTCTGTGTAATCGAAGTTCATCGTGGCTCCTTGGGGGTGGTGATGGGGGTGTGAGGTTTCAAGACGTTTGGGCAAAGCGCCAGGCCAGTTCGGCCATGGGTCGGGCGCCCGCGGCAGACTTCACCGCCTGTGCGCTGGACGCGGTGCCGGTTTCGACCCGCTTGGCAATGCCCTGCAAGATGGCCGCCAGGCGGAACATGTTGTAAGCGAGGTAAAAATTCCAGTCGGCCTTCAACTGCTCGGGCGTGGCGAAGCCGGTGCGCTCGCAATACAGGGCGATGTAGTCGGCCTCGGTGGGAATGCCCAGCGCCTGCACGTCGAGTCCGCCAATGCCGCGAAACAAACCCGGCGGTATGTGCCAGGCCATGCAGTGGTAACTGAAGTCGGCCAGCGGGTGGCCCAGGGTGGACAACTCCCAGTCCAGCACGGCCAGCACGCGCGGCTCGGTGGGGTGGAACATGAGGTTGTCGAGCCTGTAGTCGCCATGCACCACCGACACCAGGGACGCGTCGCGCGCCATGGCCGGAATGTTGTCTGGCAGCCAGGCCATGAGTCGGTCCATCTCGGCAATGGGTTGCGTGACGGACGCCTCGTACTGCTTGCTCCAGCGGCCGATCTGGCGCTCAAAGTAATTGCCCGGCTTGCCGTAGCTTTCCAGCCCGATGGCGATCGGATCCACCGTGTGCAGGGCGGCCATGACGCGGTTCATTTCGTTGTAAATCGCGCCGCGCTGCTCGCGGGTCATGTCGGGCAGGGCTTGGTCCCACATGACCCGGCCATCCACACACTCCATGACGTAAAAGGCGCGACCGATGACAGACTCGTCTTCGCACAGCACGTGCATTTGCGCCACCGGCACGCCCGTGCCGTGCAGTGCGCTCATCACCCGAAATTCCCGCTCGATGGCGTGGGCCGATGGCAAGAGCTTGGCCACCGGGCCAGGCTTGGCGCGCATCACGTAAGACCGCTCAGGCGTGATGAGTTTGTAGGTCGGGTTGGACTGGCCACCTTTGAACATTTCCACCATCAGCGGCCCACTGAAGCTGGGCAGGTGGACTTGCAACCACTGTTGCAGGGCGGCTGTGTCAAAGACGTGCTGGTCTGACACCGGGCGGGTGCCGGTGAAATTTTCCGTATCGCTCATGCGGGAAGCCTCGTGAGAGAAAAAATAGGAGCCCAGACTCCCCGCGCCTGTTCGGCTGCAGCGTTCAGGCGTCGGCTTCGGCGATGCGCATCAGCATCTCGCGGTTGCGCACCACCAGCCCGCCCTGCTCGATGCGGATCGCGTCCTCGCGCTCCATCGACTTGAGTTCCTGGTTGACGCGCTGGCGTGAAGCGCCCAGCAGTTGCGCCAGTTCTTCTTGCGCCAGCTGCAGGCCGATGCGCATTTCGTTGCCGTCCGACAGACACGGCACACCGTAGCTGCGCACCAGGTGCAGCAGCTGTTTGGCCAGCCGGGCGCGCAGGGGCAGGGTGTTCAGGTCTTCCACCAGACCAAACAGGGTGCGGATGCGCCGCGCCTGCAAACGCATCAGCGCTTCGTACAGCTCCACATGCACGCTCAGAATCTTTTGAAAATCGTTGCGGGCCACGCAGAGCAGGGTGGTGGGACCGTGGGCGTAGGCATCGTGCGTGCGCTGGTCGCCGTCGAACATGGCCACATCGCCAAACCACACACCGGGCTCCACATAGGTCAGCGTGATCTGTTTGCCCGAGAGCGAGGTCGAGCTCACGCGCACCGCACCCTTGGCCACTGCCGTCCACTCGGTGGGCGGGTCGCCGCGGGCAACGATCAGGTCGCTGTCTTTGAATCGCTTGACGTAGGCGCATCGGAGTATGTCGTGACGCAGGGAGGGTGAAAGGCTGCTGAACCAGCGACCACTGTTGATCGCCTCGCGTTCTTCCATTGTCAGAATCGGTTCGTCCATGGGCTGTCTTATGAGTGACTGAAAACGGGATGATTGTCGCCACAGAGACCGGGCGACTGCGTGGGTAAAGTAGCCAGGGCTGTCCCGCAAGCGTCCCGTGCGCTGGGCGGGGCGGCCTGTCGCAGCGCTTCAGCGGTAGTTCGCTGGGCGCTTTTCCATGAAGGCCGCAATGCCTTCGCCCGCATTGCCGTGGTGCAGGTTGCGCACGAAGTGGTCGCGCTCATGGCCCAGTTGGGTATGCAGGCTCACGGTGGGCGCGTCGTTCGCCAGCTCTTTGATGCTGGCCAGCGCATTCGGCGCGCGCGCGCTGAGCCGCTCGCACAAAGCCAGGGCATCGCCCAGCGCTTCACCGGTGCCGCTGACCGCATTGATCACGCCCAACTGCTGCAGGCGCTCGGCCGAGATGCGCTCGCCACCCATCAACAACTGCAGCGCGGTGGCCCTTGGCATGGCGCGCATAAGGCTCCAGGTGGCACCGCCGTCTGGGGACAAACCCACGTTGCTGTAGGCCATGACGAACACGCTGTTGTGCGCGGCCACCACCATGTCGCAGGCCAATGCCAGTGAAAAACCTGCCCCTGCGCAAGAGCCTTCCACCGCGGCCACCACCGGCTTGGGAAAGGCGCGGATGGTTTCGATCCAGTTGTGCAGGCCCTCAATGCTTTGCGCCTGCACCTCGGGAGGCTGTTGGCGGTTGGCCATCAGCCGCTGCAGGTTGCCGCCCGCGCAGAAGTGGTTGCCCTCGCCGGTGATGACGACGCTGCGGACCTCGGGGCTGCTCTCTGCCACGTTGAGGGCTTCCACGCCAGCGGCATACAGGTCAGGGCCCAGGGCGTTGCGGTGTTCGGGGTTGCTGATGGTCAACACCATGGTCTGACCATGGCTGTGGCTCTTGAGGCTGGCGGTCAAGGGATACCCTTTCAAAAATTTCGCAGAGGTTGGCTGGGCTCACACCGTGGAACGGGCTGTGCCGGCCGCCGGTGTGCTCCATCCTGGGGTGAAGGCGCGAAGCGCCGCAGGGATCGTTATTCCTCCTCGTGCGTCAGGCTCAAGCCCAGGGCGCCACGGCGGCGCAGCCAGGGCGAGGGGCGGTAGCGCGTGTCGCCGTACACCGTTTGCATATTGAACAGAACTTCCAGCACATTGGTGGGCCCGATGCGATCCCCCATGGCCAGCGGACCCATGGGGTAACCCAGGCCGAGTGTCACCGCCACGTCCAGGTCTGCGGGTGTGCAGATGCCTTGCTGGCACATGTCGGCGGCAATGTTGACGATGGTGGCCACCACGCGCTGCGTGACGAAACCGCCGCTGTCGCGGATCACGCTGACGGCCTTGCCGTCGCGGGCGAAGAGGGCGTGCGCCGCATCGCGCATGTCGGGGCGGGTGGCCGGGTTGGTCGCCAGCACGCGGCGCTTGGTGGCTGCGTCGTCCAGCATCATGTCAATGCCCATCGTGCGGGTCGCGTCCAGCCGCTCCACGGCGGCGAGCGTGGTCACATCCAGACCCAGGGGCGCCACCAAAATCAGCGCTTGGCTGGACGGCGCAGCGCCGGTTTCAATGCTGGCCCCCAGATTTTTCAGCAACTGGTACAGCTCGGCGCGCCGGGCGGCCTTGGGCGACACCCAGACCGGCGGCAGTTCGGCCACCACCGGCGCAGCAGGCTCAGGGGGCACTTGGGCCACACCCGCCTCGTATTTGTAAAAGCCTTCGCCCACCTTTTTGCCCACCACACCACCTGCCAGGCGCTGCGCCGTGATCACGCTGGGGCGGTAACGGGGTTCGTCGTAATACTGTCGGTAGATGGACTCCATCACCGGGTGCGAGACATCCAGCGCCGTCAGGTCCATCAGCTCAAATGGACCGAGCCGAAAGCCCATCTGGTCCTTCAATATGCGGTCAATGGTGGCGAAATCGGCCACGCGTTCGCCCGCGACACGCAAGGCCTCGGTGCCGTAACCGCGCCCCGCGTGATTGACGATAAAGCCCGGGGTGTCTTGTGCCGATACAGGGGTATGCCCAAATTGCCGGGTGTAGTCCGTCAGTTGCTGGCAGACCACATCGCTGGTTTTCAGGCCCGCAATCACCTCTACCACCCGCATCAGGGGAACCGGATTGAAAAAATGGTAACCAGCGAGCTGGCCCGGCCGCTTCAGGGCGGCAGCAATCGACGTCACCGACAGCGACGAGGTGTTGGTGGCGAGCACAGCCGTTGGGCTCACGATGTCTTCGAGTTCCGCAAACAGACGTTGTTTTACGTCAAGTCGCTCCACCACAGCTTCCACCACCAGGTCGCACGAAGCCAGCGCGGCCACCGATTCCGCGATCTGAAGCCTGGCGACATAGGTCCCCACTTGGCTTTCATCGAGCTTGCCTTTGGTCTGCAGCGTTTGCCAGGTGCTTTGCAGCGCCTTCATGGCCGCCTCGGCAGCGCCCGATTGCACATCGAACAACAGCACTTGGCTGCCAGCCTGCGCGGCCATTTGCGCGATGCCCCGGCCCATGGCACCGGTGCCAACTATTCCCACGGTTTTAAAGATGGATTGCATATGAAAGTGTTATTCGGGTTTCGGCCAGAGCAAGCCATGACAAAATGTTCCAACATTGAAAACAAGGATGTCTGACGTGCGCCAGATCTGGGTAGGCTGTATTTTGCTATCAACTGCGGTGAGCAGTGCCGCTGTGACGCTCGGAAGGCACAGTGGCGCGGCTGTCATCGGCCGCCCGTTGGACGTGAGGGTACAGGTCTTGCTGGCACCCGGCGAAGACATTGGCGGTTTGTGTATCGGGTCAGACGTGTTTTACGGCGACGCCCAGGTGCCGGGTAGCCAGGTGCGCAGCACGCCGCAAAAAACAACATCCGAAGCGGAAGGTTTTGTCCGGATCCAGTCTTTTCAGGCCGTGAACGAGCCCATCGTCACCGTGTATGTCAGGGCGGGGTGCAACACGCCATTTACTCGGCGATTCGTTTTGTTGGCGGACCCGATCACCGAACCGGCGGTACAGCCAGCGCCTACACCCGCAACAGACGGCCGGGTCGGAGCCGGTTCCCTCGCTTCACCTGAGCGTTTGCCCTCCGTAAACGCTGCGCTTGCAGGCGGCACTGCCGCAGGTGCTCGTGGTCTCTCAGACGCCGCCCCTGCCACCATTGTTGGCGATCAACAAGCCGTTCGTGCGCCAAGTGCCAGGCCATTGGCCGATGTCCAGTCTGCCCAGCCCGTGGCTCGTCCACCCAGGCCCAAAGCGCCCAGCGTGGTGCGTCGGCCCGTGGCACCCCCGGCAGAAAACACCCCGCGTTTGCAGCTGGAGGCGGTCGATCTGAGTTTGGCGATTGAGCGCGATCCCGTGCTCAAGATGTCCATTTCGCTGTTGAGCGAGCCCACGACATCCGACGAAACCCGAGCCGCTGCCGCGCTGCTCTGGAAGGCCATCAACGCGTCTCCCGAAGAAATCTTGAGCGATGCACAGAAGCTGTCTGTGCTTGAGACCGAGTCAAAAGGCTTGCGCGATGCGGAGAACCAAAGCAAGGCGGCCATTGCCGAGCTGAGCAGCAAACTGGAGGCTGCCAAAGCCGAGCGCTACATGAACTGGCTGGTCTACCTGCTGGGTGCTGCGCTGCTGTTGGCCTTGATGGCATTGGCCGCCCTGTGGCGCCGCCGCGATCAGGCTTCGGGGGCGGACGCTGTCAAGGCTTGGTGGGCTTCTGAAGGCGGAAACAAGGCTGAGAAAGCAGCGTCCAAAGCGGCGCCAGAAGACCTTGATGTTGATCTTGACTTGGATCTTGACCTCGGCCGGGAATCTTCGTTTGGTGCCTACAAGCGCGGAGCTGCTTCTGCCAAGGGTGCTCGCAAGGGGCAAGACAGCTTGTCGCCGCTCGATGAAAGCGCACCGGCACCCTTGAGGGAAGAAAAAGAGAAGCGAGATTTTGCGCCCAGCATGATTGGCGCCTCGCGCTCGGTTGCCACCGAAGAGTTGTTCGACGTCCAGCAGCAGGCTGACTTTTTCGTTTCGCTGGGTGAAGACGAACAGGCCATTCAAGTCTTGCGCAGCCATCTCATCGAGAGCCATGAGCCCAGTGCGTTGGCCTATCTGGATCTGCTCAAGATTTACCACCGTCTTGGACGCAAAGCCGACTACGAGCGTTCACGCGAGGAGTTCAACCACGTATTCAATGCGGGGGCTCCTCCTTTTGACCAGTATTCAGACGAGAGCCTTGGTCTTGAGGCTTACGAGACCGCATTTGGACGTATTCAGGCGCTGTGGCCACAGCCCCGGGTGCTGGATGTCATCGAGCAATCCATCTTCCGGGACCCTAACGATCCCGACTCTGAGGTATTTGACCTTGAGGCCTACCGCGAGCTGTTGCTGTTGCATGCGATGGCCAAGGACATGATCAAGCGCGATGTGGCGGCAGCCCATGCGCCCAACGACTTTCAGCACACGGCTGTTCAGCCGTTGAAGGCCGCTGGAAAACTCATTGCATCTGCTGAGGCCGCAGGGGGGCGCGATACCGAGCCCTTTGACACCGCACCGCCAGCTTCTCCGCGCCTGGGTCTCGATGTTGATTTGAACGATTTGTCAGAGTTTTCAGCATTCGAAGCCTCTTTGCCGGAGGTGTCCGTGCTGGTGGAGCCAACAGCCCAGCCAGAACCGCCACCACGAAGCGCGGGCCGTGAGCCGATGGACAATCTGATTGATTTCGAGATGCTTGACTTCATGACCGATGAGGATGTCAAGCCCGCTCCGAAGCCGTCTGACAAAGCTTGAGGTTGGTTGTGCTTTGACGTCTTGAGCTAACGGACTGATGGGAAAAAGCCGGGCTAGCCCGGCTTTTTTATGCGCGATTTCTGCCAGCTCGATGGCTTGGTATCAGCGTCGAACCTGTAGGGCGCCCGGGTTCACGATGTTGGTGGGTGTGCCCTTGATGTAATTGACCACATTGTCAAAGGCTGAGGCAAAGTAAGCCTCGTAGCTGTCTTGCTCGACATAGCCGATGTGCGGTGTGCAAATGCAGTTTTCCAGGCGCAGCAGCGCGTGCCCTTGAAGAATTGGTTCTGATTCAAATACGTCCACGGCTGCCATGCCGGGGCGCCCGCGGTTCAGCCCAGCCAGCAGCGCCTCGGGTGCAATGAGCTCAGCCCTGGATGTGTTCACCAGCAGCGAGGTGGGCTTCATGCGCGAAAGGTCTTCCAGCGTCACGCAACCAGCACTGCTGTCACCCAGGCGAAGGTGGAGCGAAAGCACATCGGCCGTTTCAAAGAAACCTTCTTTGCTGGTGGCCACATCGTAGCCGTCAGACAGCGCCCGAGCCCGCGATGTTTCGCTGCCCCAGACGATGACCCGCATGCCAAACGCCCGGCCGTAGCCCGCCACCAGAGAACCGATGCGTCCATAGCTCCAGATGCCCAGCGTTTTGCCTTTGAGTGCCATGCCCAGCCCGAAGTTGACGGGCATGGACGCGGCCTTGAGGCCCGACTGCTGCCAGGCACCGTGCTTGAGGTTGGCTGCGTACTGGGGGATGCGGCGCATGGACGCCATGATCAACGCCCAAGTCAGCTCAGCTGTGGACACCGGCGAACCCACGCCCTCAGCCACCGCAATCCCCCGTTCGGTACAAGCCGCCACGTCCAGGTGCGAGCCGACGCGCCCAGTCTGAGCGATCAGCTTCAAGCGCGGCAATTTTTCAATCAGCTGCCGCGTGACTTGCGTTCTTTCCCGAACCAGCACCAAGACATCTGCATCACGCAAGCGCACAGCCAGTTGACCCACGCCCTTGACCGTGTTGGTGAAAACTTTGGCCGGGTAAGGTTCCAACTTTTCGGCACAACGCAGCTTGCGGACAGCGTCTTGATAATCATCAAGGATCACAATATTCATGGGCTCTATTGTGCCCGCATGCCCAAGTGCGATTGCTGTGCGGTACGCACCTGGTTACCTTGTGAAGTGCGCTCCAACCAGTGCGGCCCTCAGTGCGGTGCTCAAGAAATGTCTACACGGCGAGCGCATCTCCGTCTCGGTCAGCTTGCGGCGCTGTCAATACCCGCCATTGTCTCGGCTATGTCTGCGGTTCACGCCTTGCAACCCCTACTGATAAGGGGGCGTGCACCGGGGTGGGACTTGTTCCGCATCGCCGGGGTGGGCGTTGGCTTGTCGTTGTGCAGGGCTCTCAGGCGCGCTGACGGCGTGCTTGGTTTTCGAGCGCAGCGAGCCTGTCGAGTTCGGCACACACATCGTTGATGCGTCCGGAGATCACGAGGCGGGCGTCCATTCGGCAACTTGCGCCAGCGTCGGTGTTGCGCACCACACGCACCCGAGATGGCCGGTGCGCCGATGGCGCATGCGGGCTGGTCGGGTCATTTGCCGCTGCGGCAGCGGCTGTGGTGGTGTTGCGACCGAGCCAGCCCGCGCGGGTGAACAGTTGCACAACTTTCGGGGCGGTCTTGGCTTGCTTAATCACAGTAGGTGCGGGCAGCCAGCTGTCGATGAGCTGCAGCGGCGCGCGCCAAGTGTTGGTCGTGAAACGGATTCCCATGCGAAACTCCAAAAGGGGTTGAACACAGGCAGGATTGCTAAAGGAATCGCCAACGCAGGGTTGTGCCGTTCAGGCAGTGCAAAAACCGCCTTCCGGACCAAACGCCCGCCACCTGCTGAGGCGACGTGAACCCCTGCGGGTCAGACTTGGAAGCTGTTTCGGATCAGGCCCACGGCCAGTCCTTCAATTTCAAAGGGCTCACCAGGCTCGACCACAATGGTCTTGTAGTCTGGATTTTCAGCGTGCAGCTCAATGAGGTGTTGCCGGCGCATGAAGCGTTTGACGGTTACGTCCTCACCCAGGCGAGCCACCACAATCTGGCCATTCTTGGCTTCTTTGGTGGCCTGTACGGCGAGCAAGTCACCGTCGATGATGCCAACATCGCGCATGGACATGCCCCGCACCTTGAGCAAGTAGTCGGGTGTGCGTTGAAACAGGCTGCGCTCAACGTGGTAGGTCTGGTCCACGTGCTCTTGAGCGAGGATGGGCGAGCCAGCCGCCACACGGCCAATGAGAGGCAGCATCAGCTGGGCGAGGCTGGGGAGCGGCAGTGTAAGCTGGCGTCCCCGTGAGTTGTTGATGGATTGAAGGTCTTCGCTGCGCAGGCGGATGCCGCGCGATGTGCCGCTGACGAGCTCAATCACGCCCTTGCGGGCAAGGGCCTGCAAATGCTCTTCTGCCGCATTGGCCGATTTGAAGCCCAGCTCTGTGGCAATTTCTGCGCGGGTGGGCGGCGCGCCGGTGCGTGCAATGGCTGTCTGGATGAGTTCCAGAATCTGCTGCTGGCGGGCCGTGAGTTTGGGCGGATAGGGCTGGGACTCAAGCATGGGTGACCTTTTGAAGAGCGCTCACGAGGAGGGCAGTCGGCATCTGGCAATGAAGGGATTCGGTACAGCCGCCAAGATCATTTTCAGAGCGACTGTGTTCTTATCCAGTACCTGTATTTTTAATCAGTTTTGGAGTCTTGGCAAGTGGCAATTCATGAAACGCAGGCGCAGGCTGAAAAACGCCTGGTGATTCTGGGCACGGGCGGAACCATTGCTGGGCAGTCTGCCCGGGCGGGGGACAACGTGGGTTACGTGGCCGGCCAGGTGTCAGTGGCCGATCTGGTGGGCGCTGTTCCGTTGTTGCAGGGCTTGCCGCTGGATGTGGAGCAGGTGGCTCAGCTCGACAGCAAGGATATGGGGTTTGCTGTGTGGAAGGCGCTTGCAGCGCGTGTGGCATTTCATCTGGAACGACCCGAGGTGGCGGGCATTGTCATTACCCACGGGACCGACACCATTGAGGAAACCGCCTTTTTTCTGCAGTCGGTCTTGCGGCCCGGCAAGCCGGTGGTGTTGACCTGCGCCATGCGTCCAGCCACGGCCCTGGTGCCCGACGGACCTCAGAATCTGAGCGATGCGGTGGCCGTGGCGCGCCAGGCGGGCGCGTTCGGCGTGGTGGTGGTGTGTGCCGGTCAGGTGCACAGCGCCGTGGACGTGGCCAAGGTCCACACCTACCGCGTGGACGCTTTTGATTCCGGTGACGCCGGCGCGCTGGGCTGCGTGGAAGAGGGCGTACTTAGGCAGTTTCGACCCTGGCCTGCAGCGTGTGAGGCGGGTTTCTTCGATGCATCAGCCCATGCCCGGGTGCAGGCTTGCTCTGCTTTGCCCCGCGTGGTCTTGGTGACGAGCCACGCCGATGACGACGGGCTATTGGTGAAGGCGTTGACCCAGGCTGGCTGCGATGCGGCACAGCCCCTGCGCGGCATCGTGGTCGCCGGCACAGGCAACGGCTCCGTTCATGCATGCCTGGAGTCCGCTTTGGTAGAGGCTGAGGCGCAAGGGGTGCGTGTGGTGCGAACCAGCCGCTGTGCGCGGGGCCGCGTGCTGGCGCACGCTGGACATCGGTTGGCAGCGGTGTCGGGTTTGTCCCCGGTCAAGGCGCGCATTGCCCTGGCGCTGGAACTTTTGGCCGGCGTTCAGGCATAAAAAAACCCGGTGCGAGACCGGGTTTTTCATTGAGGCAAGCGGGCTTATTTGGCCAAGGCCTCAAAGGCACGGGCGGTAATGTCGTCCACCGAACCCATGCCACTGATGGCGCGGTATTTTGGCGCAGCGGCTGCGTCGTTTTGTGCCCACTGGCTGTAATAATCCACCAGAGGACGGGTTTGCGCACTGTAAACCTCCAGCCGCTTTTTGACCGTTTCTTCCTTGTCGTCTTCGCGTTGGATCAGGGGCTCACCCGTCACGTCGTCCTGGCCTTCCACTTTGGGTGGGTTGAACTTGACGTGGTAGGTGCGGCCGGAGGCTGGGTGCGAGCGGCGACCGCTCATGCGCTCAATGATGGCTTCAAAGGGTACGTCGATTTCCAGCACGTAGTCCAGCTTGACGCCGGCAGCCTTCATGGCGTCGGCCTGGGGAATGGTGCGGGGGAAACCGTCGAACAGGAACCCGTTGGCACAGTCGGCCTGGGCGATGCGCTCTTTGACCAGATTGATGATGAGATCGTCGCTGACCAGTCCACCGGATTCCATGACGCTCTTGGCTTCGAGGCCCAGCGGTGTGCCGGCCTTGACCGCTGCGCGGAGCATGTCGCCAGTGGAGATTTGGGGGATGCCGTATTTTTGGCAAATGAAGGTGGCTTGCGTACCCTTGCCCGCACCCGGAGCGCCCAACAAAATCAGTCTCATCGCATTCCTTTTAAGAGTTTCAATGGGGAGCCGCTTGTCTACTGCGGCAGCCCCCTGGACCGGGGGCCGGGGGCGACCGGGCGAGGATAGCACGGGCTTCCCCGACGCTGGCTTACACGCAATTCGTGCAAAAAATCGCACTTCATTGGTGCTACAACGCGCTTTTTCAGCCGCGCAAAAGCAGCGCGCGCACCCGTTCCAAGTCTTCTGGCGTGTCCACGCCGGGGCCTGGTGCGAGGGTGCTGACATGCACGGCAATGCGCTCGCCATGCCACAGCACGCGCAATTGTTCCAGCGATTCGAGGCTTTCCAATGGGGCCGTTTCGAGCGTTGGAAACTGCCGCAGAAAACCAGCCCGGTAGCCGTAAATACCAATATGCCGCAGCGGCGCCGGTGACGGCAGACCCGCCCCTGGGGCGCCGGCGAGCGAAGCCATGCCGTCGCGCCACCAGGGTATGGGCGCGCGGCTGAAGTAGAGCGCCGTTTGGGCTTTGTCCAGCACCACTTTCACCACATTGGGGTTCAAAAAATCAGCCATGCCATCGATGGCATGCGCTGCCGTGCTCATGACGCAGTCTGGCCGGCGCTGCAGCTCGGCCGCTACGGCATTGATCAGATCAGGCTCAATCAAGGGCTCATCGCCTTGCACATTGACCACCACAGCGTCGTCGGCGAGGCCCAGCAGTGCGCAGGCTTCGGCCAGGCGGTCGCTGCCTGACACATGGTCGGTGCGGGTCAGCAGCGCCGGGATGCCGTGCGCTTCGCACACTTGCACGATGCGCACGTCGTCAGCCGCCACGACGCAGTGGCTGGCTTGGCTCATGCGCGCGCGCTGGGCGACGCGCACCACCATGGGTACACCCGCCAGGTCGGCCAGGGGTTTGTTGGGCAGGCGGCTGGACGACATCCGCGCTGGAATCAGAACGGTGAAGCCGGCGCCCTGGGGCAAGGGCTTCATGGGCGCGGTGCGGGTGCCGGTGGCCGCGCAGCTTCTTCCTCGGTGAGCGTGCGGGCCACGTGTTCCAGCAAGATGGGAATGCCATCGCGCACGGGATAGGCGAGGCGGGCGCTGCGCGAGAGCAGTTCCTGTTTGTCGCGGTCGTAAATCAGCGGTCCTTTGGTGACCGGGCAGACCAGCAGTTCGAGCAGTTTGGTGTCCATGGCGGGATGATAGTCCGGCTGCGCACGGTGACGCGTCAGCGGTGGGTTTTGAGGGCGGCCAGGCGCTCGTCTATGGCGGCCAAAAAGGCGGCTTCCGGCGCCAGTTCCAACGGCACGGCCCATACGGCGGCGTGGTCGGTGCCGTTTTCAAGGGCTGCTTGCGCAAAGCACTTCACCGCGTCTTTTTCGGTACACACCATGGGGGTGTTTGGGCTTTTGCACCATGCTGTGTAGGCCGCGGGCTCGGCGTGGTCGGGCAGGGCCACTTCTCGTGCGAGGGTGAGGCCGCGGGTGCGCAGCATGTCAAAAAACACCGAGGGTCGCGCAATGCCCGCCACCGCGGTGATGGCTTGGCCTTGCAGTTGCGCCAGCGCGATGCGTTGTCCGCGAAGCCCCACCGCGTGGTGTGCCAGGCGGCGAACGGCGGTAAAGACCGGGATGCCCGGTACCGATGCGATGTTGGTTGGTGCTGACCCTTCGCGGTGCTGAAGCAGCACCACATCAGGCCGGTAGGCCGCACCGGGTGCTGGAGGCCAGGGCTCGCGCAGCAGTCCTGCGGGCAGCAGCCAGCCGTTGCCGCTGCCACGCTCGTCAAACACGGCAATGGCCATGTCTCGGTGCAAGGCCAGGTGCTGCAGACCGTCGTCGCACAGCAGCACGTTTACCTGGGGGTGTGCCGCCAGCAGCGCCCGCGCAGCGGCGGCCCGCTGGCGCGCCACAAACACCGGAACGCCTGTGGCCCGCTGGATCAGGGCGGGTTCGTCCCCGCTCTCGCTGGCTGGCATGGCCGCTGTCACTTCCAGCAGGGCTTCGCTGCTGCGTCCGTAGCCACGTGAGACCACGCCAGGGTGCCAGCCTTGGGCGGTCAGGTACTGCACCAAGGCGATCACCGTGGGGGTTTTGCCCGCGCCGCCCACCACCACGTTACCGACCACAATGACCGGCACGGGCAGACGCTGTGAAGTGAGGAGGCCCCACGCATAAAAGCGGCTGCGTACGGCCATGAGCCAACCGTAGACCCAGGCAATGGGCCGTAGCAGCCAGGCTTGCAGCCCGCGCTGCTGGGCGCTGGCCTGCCATCGGGCCTGGCGGCCTGCGGAACCTTCAGGCGGAGTTGCCATGCCGGGCGGTGCCGCGCTCAGGGCTTGGTCCGAGGCGCCTTGCCACCAGACTGCTGGGTGGCAAAGGTGATTTGCACCAGACCGGCGCGCCGGGCCGCATCCATGACGTTGATGACCGACTGGTGGGTGGCTGCTGCGTCGGCGCTGATGATGACCACCACCTCGCGGTCATCCTGACTGGCCATTGCCAGCGCCCGGGTGAGCGTGTCCACACCGCTGTCTTCGAGCACCTCTTTGTTGATCGAGTAGCGGCCATCGCTGCTGATGGCCACGATCACTTCCTTCGGGTTTTCGCGCTGGGCCTGCGCGTCAGCCACCGGCAGGTTGACCTGCAGTTCGGTGAACTTGCTGTACGTGGTGGTGAGCATCAAAAAGATCAGCACCACCAGCAAGATGTCGATGAACGGGATCAGGTTGATCTCGGGCTCGTCGCGGTTGCCGGGTCTGAAGTTCACCGCAGCGCTCCCGAAAAGGCAGGCGAGGCGACCCCGAAAATTTGCGCGCTCATTTGCGCAAGCTCACCAGGTGCCGGGCAAAGCGCTCAGCGGCCAGCTCCATGGAGAGCAGGTAATCGTCAACCCGCGCCCTGAAGTAGCGCCAGAAAATCAGGGCTGGAATGGCCACGATCAAACCGAACGCCGTGTTGTACAGCGCGATCGAAATGCCGTGCGCCAGCTGGCCGGGGTTGCCCCCACCCGGTACCGCACCCATGCCGCCGTCGCCAGCTTGCGATCCAAAAATCTCAATCATGCCGATGACCGTACCCAGCAGCCCCAGCAAGGGTGCTGCCGAAGCGATGGTGGCGATGGCCCCCAAATAGCGCTGCAACTTGGCGGCGGCTTTGCGGCCTGCGCCTTCCAGGCTGGAGCGCAGGTCATCTTCGCTGGCGCGGGGGTTGGTGCTGAGCGCACGAAAGCCGCTGGCCAGCACTTCGCCGAGCACCGAGTTCTGCTCCAGCTGGGTGACCACGTCGGGGCCGGGGATGCCGTTGCGGGACACCATGATGGCTTCGTCCAGCAATTTGGGTGGCACGATCTTCGCGGTTTTCAGCGTGATGAAACGCTCAATCACCAGGGCCATTCCCAGCACGGAACAGATGATCAGTGGCCAGATGGGCCAGCCGGCGGCTTGTATGATGGAAAACAAATCGGGGCTCCAGGCAAATGCCGCCATGCGTTGGCGGCCCAAGTGCAATCTTTGGGATTATGGCTCAGTGCCCATCCACCGCAGCCTGCCCCGCGTGCCCTTGATGCACCTCATGCGCAGAACGATTGCCCCGCAGACCTGTGGCGCACAAACCCTTTCGTGCACAGATTCTGTGGATAACTTTGTGAAGAACTTGCCCCCGCTGCGGCGCGAACCCGCGCCCCGCTTCAATTTGGACAGAACGATGAGAAAACAGGCAGCACAAAACGCAGTGAAATCAACGGCTTGGGCACAAGCCAGCAGCCTGGCTCGGGTTGTCGAGCGCAGCCCCAGCGTACGCGCGGGTTGTGGACAGTTTTCCCTTGGTATCGCCCATGGCTGAAGCATTTTTTGAATCCGAGACAGCGCCTGCAGGCCGGGTGTGGGCGGTTGGTCCGCTGATGCGCGCCATCGCTGACGCGCTGGCAGCCCGTTTCAACCCGGTGGCGGTGCGCGGCGAGATTTCGGGCTTTTCGCGCGCAGCCAGCGGTCATTGCTACTTTTCGCTTAAAGACGAAACGGGGCAGGTGCGTTGCGCCATGTTTCGCCGGGCGGCCGACCAGCTCAGCTTCAGTCCGCGCGACGGTCAGCGGGTGGAAGCCCGCGGCAAGCTGGACGTTTACGGCCCGCGGGGCGATTTGCAACTCATTGTGGACAGCCTGCAGCCGGCCGGGCAAGGTGCGCTGTTTGAGCAGTTTTTGCGCCTTAAGGCACAGCTGGAGAGCGAGGGCCTTTTTGAAGCGGCGCGCAAGCGTGCTTTGCCTGCGCAGCCACACAGCATTGGTGTGGTGACCTCGCTGGGTGCGGCAGCTTTGCGTGACGTGGTCACCGCCTTGCGTCGCAGGGTGCCGCATGTGCCGGTGGTCATTTATCCGGCGGCTGTGCAGGGGCTTCAAGCCCCGGGAGAGCTTTGCGCTGCCTTGAAAACGGCCTACCGCCGACACACCGAAACCGGTGAAAGCGAGGTGCTGTTGCTGGTGCGCGGCGGAGGCTCACTGGAAGACCTGTGGTCGTTCAACGACGAGTCGGTGGTGCGCACCGTGGCGCTGGCGCCCATGCCGGTGGTGTGCGGTGTGGGGCATGAAACCGACTTCACCCTGGCCGACTTTGTGGCCGACCTGCGAGCGCCCACGCCCACCGCGGCGGCCGAGTTGTGTGCGCCTGCGCGCGAACTGCGTCTGGGTGAACTGGCCTACCTGCAGGAGCGCATGAACGAAGCCAGTTATGGCGCCATAGACCAGCGCGCGCAGCAACTGGACCGCCTGGCTCAGCGCATGGGCCGTCCTTCGGCCCGCGTGCATGGCAGCCACCAGCGACTGAGCGCGCTGCAGCACCGTTTGCACAGCGCGCTGCTGCTGGCCAGCCAGCGCCAGCACAGCCGGCTTCAAGCGCTGGAAGGCCTGTTGCCGGTGGCGCTGCAACGCGCGGTGGACCAGCACAGCCGACGGTTGCAGCGCTGTGAAACGTCGCTGGGTCTTCTGGACCCGCGCCTGGTGCTGGAGCGAGGCTACGCCTTCTTGACCGATACCCAGGGCCTTGCCATCACGCGTGCCAGCCAGGCCCGGCCCGGGCAAGCGCTGCGCGCCACCCTGGCTGACGGTGAACTGGGGCTCACCGTTGACCGCTGAAGCGGCGGCTGCAGAAACCCTGATTGTCCAATTAGCTGCGGGCTTGCCTACAATGCGCGGTCGGCACAGTCCGCAGGCGCAGCGCCCGCTGGCTTGACTTCTCCAACACCCACCGAACGAGGAACCCCATGGAACATACCCTGCCCGCATTGCCCTACGCGATTGACGCCCTGGCGCCGCATTACTCCCAGGAAACGCTGGAGTTTCACCACGGCAAGCACCACAACGCCTACGTGGTCAACCTCAACAACCTGCAAAAGGGCACTGAGTTTGAAGGCATGGACCTGGAGTCCATCATCAAGAAGTCCAGCGGTGGCATCTACAACAACTCGGCCCAGATCTGGAACCACACCTTCTTCTGGAGCTGCATGAAGCCCAACGGCGGCGGCGAGCCTTCTGGCGCGTTGGCCGATGCCATCAACGCCAAATTTGGCAGCTACGCAGCGTTCAAAGAAGCCTTCGTCAAGAGCGCCGTGGGCAACTTCGGTTCGGGCTGGACCTGGCTGGTGAAGAAGGCCGACGGTTCCGTGGACATCGTCAACATGGGCGCCGCTGGCACCCCACTGACCACCGGTGACAAGGCCCTGCTGACCGTGGACGTGTGGGAACACGCCTACTACATCGACTACCGCAACATGCGTCCCAAGTTTGTTGAAACTTTCCTCGACAAACTGGTGAACTGGTCGTTTGCAGAAGCCAACTTCGCCTGACCCTGGTTTTGCTTGCTTGAGAAGGCCCGACGGCATTGCCGTCGGGCCTTTTTTTCGGGTGGATGTTGTCGGGTCGGTTGTCCAAGGTCTAAGCTTGCAACCTGAATCACATAAAAATTGGATTATTTGCTTTCGCTTCCCGCATTGTGAGATAACGGTTCAAAAAGCGGGCTCTGGGTCAGAGCACTGAAAGCAAAATCTTGGACGATCCTTCGATTCGGCTGGTCCCTCATGCAGGCCAGCGGGATGCCTACAACGATATCTGGAGAAACAACATGAGCACCCAGCAACCCACCATCATCTACACGCTGACCGACGAAGCGCCGCTGTTGGCGACCAGTGCCTTTTTGCCGATCATCCGCACGTTCACCGCGCCCGCTGGCATCAACGTCGAGTCCAGCGACATTTCGGTGGCCGCGCGCGTGCTGGCCTCGTTTCCCGAGTACCTGACCGAAGAGCAGCGGGTGCCGGACACCCTGGCCGAACTCGGCAAGCTCACGCTCAAGCCCGAAGCCAACATCATCAAGCTGCCCAACATCAGCGCCTCGGTGGGCCAGTTGGTGGCCGCCATCAAGGAGCTGCAAGCCAAGGGTTTTGCGCTCCCAGACTACCCAGAGGCGCCCAAGACCGAAGAAGAGAAGGCCATTCGTGCCCGCTACGCCAAGTGCATCGGCAGCTCGGTGAACCCGGTGCTGCGCGAAGGCAACTCTGACCGCCGTGCGCCACGCGCCGTGAAAGAGTTTGCGCGCAAGAACCCACACAGCATGGCCGAGTGGAGCCAGGCCTCGCGTTCACACGTTTCGCACATGCACCACGGCGACTTTTACCATGGCGAAAAGTCGATCACGCTGGACAAAGCCCGCGATGTGAAGATGGAACTGGTGACAAAGAGCGGCCAGACCATCGTGCTCAAACCCAAGGTGAGTCTGCTGGACCGCGAGGTCGTGGACAGCATGTTCATGAGCAAGAAGGCGCTGGAAGAGTTCTACGAAAAAGAGATCGAAGACGCCCGCAAGACCGGTGTCATGTTCTCGCTGCACGTCAAGGCCACGATGATGAAGGTGTCGCACCCCATCGTGTTCGGCCATTGCGTCAAGATCTTTTATAAAGACGCGTTTGCCAAACACGGTGACCTGTTCAAGGAACTGGGTGTCAACGTCAACAACGGCATGGCCGATCTGTACGCCAAGATCGCCACGCTGCCCCAGAGCAAGCAGGACGAGATCAAGCGCGACCTGCATGCCTGCCACGAGCACCGCCCCGAACTGGCTATGGTGGACTCGGCCAAAGGCATCACCAACTTCCATTCGCCCAACGATGTGATCGTGGACGCCTCCATGCCCGCCATGATCCGCAACGGCGGCAAGATGTGGGACGCCAACGGCCGCCTGAAAGACGTGAAGGCCGTGATGCCCGAGTCGACCTTTGCCCGGATTTACCAGGAGATGATCAACTTCTGCAAATGGCACGGCGCTTTCGACCCCAAGACCATGGGCACCGTGCCCAACGTCGGCCTGATGGCTCAGCAAGCCGAAGAATACGGCTCGCACGACAAGACTTTTGAAATCCAAGAAGACGGCGTCGCCAACATCACCGACCTCGCCACCGGCGAGGTGCTGCTGAGCCAGAACGTGGAGAAGGGCGACATCTGGCGCATGTGCCAGGTGAAAGACGCCGCCATCCGCGACTGGGTGAAGCTGGCCGTGAACCGCGCCCGCAACTCCGGTATGCCGGTGGTGTTCTGGCTCGACCAGTACCGCCCACACGAAGCCCAGCTGATCACCAAGGTCAAGATGTACCTGCACGAGCACAACACCGCGGGCCTGGACATCCAGATCATGAGCCAGGTGCGTGCCATGCGTTACACGCTGGAGCGCGTGGTGCGCGGGCTGGACACCATCAGCGCCACCGGCAATATCTTGCGTGACTACTTGACCGACTTGTTCCCCATCATGGAACTGGGTACCTCGGCCAAGATGCTGTCCATCGTGCCGCTGATGGCGGGCGGCGGTATGTACGAAACGGGTGCGGGTGGCTCGGCGCCCAAACACGTACAGCAACTGGTGGAAGAAAACCACCTGCGCTGGGATTCGCTCGGCGAGTTCCTCGCGCTGGCGGTGTCGCTGGAAGACCTCGGCATCAAGACCGGCAACAACTCGGCCAAGATACTGGCCAAGACGCTGGACGCCGCCACCGGGAAATTGTTGGACACCAACAAGAACCCGTCCCCCAAAACCGGGCAGCTGGACAACCGCGGCAGCCAGTTTTACCTGGCCATGTACTGGGCCCAGGCGCTGGCCGAGCAAACCGAAGATGCGGCCCTGGCCGCCAAGTTTGCCCCATTGGCCAAGCAGCTCACCGACAACGAGCAAACCATCGTGGCCGAACTGGCCGCCGTGCAGGGCAAGCCAGTGGACATTGGCGGTTACTACAAGCCCGATTTTGCGAAGCTGGAGGCTGTGATGCGCCCAAGCCCCACGCTGAACGCTGCGCTGCAGGCGCTGCCCGCGTAAAACGGCTCGTTTGTTTGGGCCGAAGCGCTGTCAAAGCACAGCGCCTCGCCCACAAAGGCGATTTGGACGGCTTCGGCTGTCCAAATCGCCTTTTTTGCTTCAGGGCGACGGGTCGATCACTTGGGCCGGTTGAAGGGTGCGCCACCCAGCTTGCTGCCGGCCTGTATGCCGCGCTTGGCAAACCAGCCCTGGTTCATTTCCAGCACAAACCGAACCGGCTGGGCCGAGCAGTGCGAGTCCAGGGTCTGTGGTTTCATGTCGGCCAGGTTGACGATGGTGCCGTCGTCGGCCACGAAGGCGGCGGTCAGCGGCAGCAATGTGTTTTTCATCCAGAAACATTGCACGCCCGCTTGCTCAAAGGCAAACAGCATGCCTTCGTTGGTGGGCATCTCCCGGCGGTGCATCAGCCCGATGGCGCGCTGCTCGGGGGTGGCCGCCACCTGGGCGTTGATCAGGTGCATGCCGGCTGACAGCGCCACCCGCGGCAGCTGGGTTTGTGGTTTGTCTTGAGACCAGGCGGGCCAGGCGCTCAGCGCCAACAAGCAAAACAAAGAGGCTAAACGGCGGTTCATGGTGCAGGTGCGTGGGTCATGGGTGTTGCGCATTGTCCGGCATTTGCCGGGGTTCTGGGCAGCCGGGTCTGCACCCGCCGTGTCGTTGACAGCAAGACCCAACCCGTTGCAGCGCAAGCACCTAAAAAGCCGCCAGGAAGCCCGCTTCCTCGGCGGTTTTGTTTTGGGTGCGCACTTCACAATGGGGTATGAAAAAGGGTGTATCGCTGCGTCTAGAAAGGTGTGTCCAAGGTCGTGCCCCGGGCGGTGCAAGGGTTTCCCTATGCCCGTTGGCCATCGGGGGTGGTCGCACACCGCTAGAATCAATTTCATGGCAACCCAGAACCCCAAAAAACCCGAAAACCCGGTGTCACCGCCCAGCGTGGGCAGCGACGATTCGGTGGTGCTTGAGCGCCGTACCCAGCGCACCAAACCACCACAAATGTTTCAGGTGGTGCTGCTCAACGACGACTTCACCCCCATGGAGTTTGTTGTCCACGTCATTCAAGAGTTTTTCAGCAAAGACCGCGAAACCGCGACCCAGATCATGTTGAAGATCCACTTGGAAGGCAAAGGCATTTGCGGCGTTTATTCCCGCGATGTGGCCAGTACCAAGGTGGACCAGGTGCTCCAGGCCGCGCGCGGCGCGGGGCATCCGTTGCAGTGTGTGAGCGAGCCCGTTGAATAAAGGCGGAACCACCCCACTTGATGGCGATCCTCTCTGATATCCCGTTTCCCGAACGTCAGCTTTTCAAATCACCCATAGCCCAAAGGACGTGTCCATGATCGCCCAGGAACTTGAAGTCAGCTTGCACATGGCCTTTGTCGAGGCCCGTCAGCAACGACACGAATTCATCACCGTCGAGCACCTGCTGCTGGCCCTGCTCGACAACCCCAGCGCCGCCGAGGTGCTGCGCGCCTGTTCGGCCAATATCGATGACCTGCGCAAATCCCTGACGAATTTCATCAAGGACAACACGCCACAGGTCGCTGGCACGGACGAGGTGGACACCCAGCCCACGCTCGGTTTCCAGCGCGTCATTCAGCGCGCCATCATGCACGTGCAGAGCACGGGCAATGGCAAGAAAGAGGTCACCGGTGCCAACGTGCTGGTGGCAATTTTTGGTGAAAAAGACTCACACGCCGTTTACTACCTGCACCAGCAGGGCGTGACGCGTCTGGATGTGGTCAATTTCATTGCCCATGGCATTCGCAAGAGCGACCCGCCCGAGGCGGCCAAGCCCGGCGAGAGCGCTGCTGAAAACGAAGAGCAGGGCACTGAGGGCAAGTCCAACGAAAAAGCCTCACCGCTGGAGCAGTTCACGCAGAACCTGAACCAGATGGCCAAAGACGGCAAGATCGATCCGCTGATCGGTCGCGAGTACGAGGTCGAGCGCGTGATTCAAATTTTGTGCCGCCGCCGCAAGAACAACCCGCTGCTGGTGGGCGAAGCTGGCGTGGGCAAAACCGCGATTGCCGAGGGTCTGGCCTGGCGCATCACCCAGGGCGATGTGCCTGAGATCTTGGCCGAGTCGCTGGTGTATTCGCTGGACATGGGCGCGCTGCTGGCCGGCACCAAGTACCGCGGTGATTTCGAGCAGCGCCTCAAGGGTGTGCTCAAGTCGCTCAAGGACAAGCCCAACGCGATTTTGTTCATCGACGAGATTCACACCCTGATCGGCGCTGGCGCGGCGTCGGGTGGCACGCTGGACGCGTCCAACCTGCTCAAGCCAGCTTTGTCCAGCGGTCAGATGAAGTGCATTGGCGCGACCACCTTCACCGAATACCGCGGTATTTTTGAAAAAGACGCTGCGCTCAGCCGCCGCTTCCAGAAGGTGGACGTGGTCGAGCCCACCGTCGAGCAGACGGTGGACATCCTCAAGGGCCTGAAGTCGCGCTTTGAGGAGCACCATGGTGTGAAGTACGCCCTGGCCGCCTTGCAGGCCGCGGCCGAGCTGAGTGCGAAATACATCAACGACCGTCACCTGCCTGACAAGGCGATTGACGTGATCGACGAGGCGGGCGCAGCCCAGCGCATCTTGCCAGCGTCCAAACGCAAGAAAACCATCAGCAAAACCGAGGTGGAAGAGATCGTGGCGAAAATCGCCCGCATTCCCCCAGCCAACGTGTCCAACGACGACCGCGGCAAGCTGCAGACGCTGGAGCGTGATCTCAAAAGCGTGGTGTTCGGCCAGGACAAAGCGCTGGAGGTGCTGGCGTCCAGCGTCAAGATGGCGCGTTCGGGCCTGGGCAAGAGCGACAAGCCGATCGGCGCCTTCCTGTTCAGCGGCCCCACCGGCGTCGGCAAGACCGAAGCCGCCAAGCAGCTGGCCTACATCATGGGCATCGACCTGATCCGTTTCGACATGTCGGAATACATGGAGCGCCACGCCGTGAGCCGCCTCATCGGTGCGCCTCCCGGCTACGTGGGGTTTGACCAGGGTGGTTTGCTCACCGAAGCCGTGACCAAGAAGCCGCACTGCGTGCTGCTGCTCGACGAGATTGAGAAGGCGCACCCGGACATCTTCAACGTGCTGTTGCAAGTGATGGACCACGGCACGCTGACCGATAACAATGGGCGCAAGGCCGACTTCCGCAACGTGATCGTCATCATGACGACCAACGCGGGCGCCGAGACCATGAACAAGGCCACCATTGGCTTCACCAACCCGCGTGAAGCCGGCGACGAAATGGCCGACATCAAACGCCTGTTCACGCCCGAGTTCCGCAACCGCCTGGACGCCATCGTCGGATTCAAATCGCTGGACGAAAACGTCATCATGCGGGTGGTGGACAAGTTCTTGCTGCAGCTGGAAGGCCAGCTCACGGAGAAGAAGGTTGAAGTCACCTTCACCGACGCGCTGCGCAAGCACCTGGCCAAGAAGGGCTTCGATCCACTCATGGGCGCACGCCCGATGCAGCGCCTGATCCAGGACACCATTCGCCGGGCCCTGGCCGACGAGTTGCTGTTTGGCCGCCTCACCGACGGTGGCCGCCTCACGGTGGACCTGGAAACCAAGACCGGCGAAGACGGCAAGGAAACCCAAGAGGTCAAGCTCGACATCCTGCCGCTGCCCAAGAAAGAGGGCAAGGCCAAGCCGGAAGAAGCCACCGCGGGCTGAGCGATGTTCTGACCCCTGGCGTCAAGGCGCCAAGAAAAAGGCCCGGGTGACCGGGCCTTTTTCGTTGCGGTCGCGTTGTTAGCGCTGCGCTCGGGGCTTGGGCGTGTCGCTCAGGGCTGCGCCAGGTAGGCGGCGCGTACCGCTTCAATGCGTTCTCGGTTGGCACCAAAGTCTTCTCGGCCCAGGCGGCTGGCGCTGCGCAACTCCACCATACCCGTGGCGGGGTTGGCCCAAAACTCCATGTCGTCCACAAACTTGAGCCAGCGGGTCTGGGCTTGTGCGTACACGTAGTCGGGCTGCTGGTCCACCACGGTCACGCCTGGTACCGACTGCAGCGCTTTTGACAACGCCGTCAGAGAGGCAACCGCATCGCGGTTTTTCAGCGGCAGCGGCTCAATGCTTGCATACCCTTTTTGCGGGTGTTCCGGATACAGCGCAGCCTGGCTGCTGACGCTGTTGCGGGTGGCAGAGGGCGCTTTCAGGCGGCCGTCCTTCACACCCAGATCGGTCGGCTGGGTACCGCGCAGGGCGCCTCCCTGCGCGGCCAGCAGGCCCACGCCGAGCAGCACAGGCAGGGCAATAGAAAAGAGTTTCATGGGGGTCATGCGCAGTTCAGCGCTTGCCGCCAAACAGGCCGCCCAGCACGCCGCGCACGATCTGGCGCCCAATGCCGCTGGCCACGCTGCGGGCCGCAGTTTTGGCCATGGTCTGCACCAGGCCATCGTATTGGCCACCGCGCGGCCCGGTACGGCCAAACAGGGCTTCGTTCACCATGCCACCGATACCGCCGCCAGTGGCTTCAGGGGCTTGCTGTGGTGCGCCCGGAATGCGGGGTGTCTTCGGGGTGCCGGGCGCCTGTGCCGGCTGCTCTGCGGTGCGCGCCACCACATGGGCCCGCAAGATTTCGTGGGCGCTTTCACGGTCCACAGTGGCTTCGTAGACGCCGGCCACCAGCGAGCCCTGCAGCAAGGCCTGGCGCTGCTGGGTGGTGATGGGGCCGAGCTGGCTGCCCGGTGGCACCACAAACACGCGCTCGGTCTCGCAGGGGCGGCCTTTGGCGTCCAGCAGGCTCACCAGCGCTTCGCCCACCGCCAGTTCGGTGATGGCGGCCTCAATGTCGAGCCCGGCCTTGGGGCGCATAGTCTGCGCGGTGGCTTTTACCGCTTTTTGGTCGCGCGGGGTGAAGGCGCGCAGCGCGTGCTGCACCCGGTTGCCCAGCTGGCCGAGCACGCTGTCGGGGATGTCCAGCGGGTTCTGGGTCACGAAATACACTCCCACGCCTTTGGAGCGCACCAGCCGCACCACCAGTTCGATGCGCTCCACCAGCACCTTGGGCGCTTCGTTGAACAGCAGGTGCGCCTCGTCAAAAAAGAACACCAGTTTGGGCTTCTCAGGGTCACCGATCTCGGGCAGGGTTTCAAACAGCTCCGACAGCATCCACAGCAGAAAGGTGGCGTACAAGCGCGGCGCGTTCAGCAGTTTGTCGGCCGCCAGGATGTTGATCACGCCTTTGCCGTCCACCGTTTGCATGAAGTCCTGGATGTCCAGCATGGGTTCGCCAAAAAACTGGTCGCCCCCTTGTTGCTCCACCTGCATCAGCCCACGCTGGATGGCGCCGATGCTGGCAGCGCTCACGTTGCCGTATTCGGTGGTGAACTGCTTGGCGTTGTCGCCCACATGCTGCAGCATGGCGCGCAGGTCTTTCATGTCCAGCAGCAGCAGGCCGTTGTCGTCGGCAATCTTGAACACCAGGTTGAGCACGCCGGCCTGGGTGTCGTTCAGGTTGAGCATGCGCGCCAGCAGCAGCGGGCCCATGTCGCTCACGGTGGCGCGCACCGGGTGGCCCTGCTCGCCAAACACGTCCCACAGCGTGGTGGGGCAGGCCTGCGAGGCGGGCAGGGTGATGCCGCGCTCTTTCAGCACGGCGCTGAGCTTTTCGCCAAAGCTGCCGCGCTGGCTGATGCCGGTCAGGTCGCCCTTCACGTCGGCCATGAACACCGGCACGCCAATGTTGGAGAACTGCTCAGCCAGCGTTTGCAGGGTGACGGTTTTGCCCGTTCCGGTGGCGCCGGTGATGAGACCGTGGCGGTTGGCCAAGCCGGGCAGCAGTTGGCAGGTGGTGTGGGCGTTCTGGGCAATCAGCATCGGTTCGGCCATGGGGTCAGCTTCTTTCGGGTGTTGACGTTTGGGGGTGGTTGGGTAAATCGTAAAATCGCTGGCTTATTAGATCAAACCCTCAGCAGGCATAAGGAATCTTTCGTGGCCGGACACAGCAAATGGGCAAATATTCAACACCGCAAGGGTCGTCAAGACGAAAAGCGGGGCAAGATCTGGACGCGTGCCATCCGTGAAATCACCGTGGCAGCACGCACCGGTGGCGGCGACCCGGCCATGAACCCCCGTTTGCGGCTGGCCATTGACAAAGCCAAGGCCGCCAACATGCCGGCTGACCGAATCAAGTACAACGTGGACAAGGCCTCGGGCAACCTCGAAGGCCAGGCGCTGGAAGAGATTCGTTACGAGGGTTACGGCATTGGTGGCGCGGCCATCATTGTGGACACCATGACCGACAACAAGGTGCGCACGGTGGCCGAAGTGCGCCACGCCTTCAGCAAATACGGCGGTAACCTGGGCACCGACGGCTCGGTGGCGTTTCAGTTCAAGCACTGCGGCCAGATCATTTTTGCCCCCGGCACTTCGGAAGACAAAGTGATGGAAGTGGCGCTGGAAGCGGGCGCCGAAGACGTGATCACCGACGACGATGGCGCCATCGAGGTGCTGACCGCGTACACCGATTTCGAGGCGGTGAAAAACGCACTGGAGGCGGCGGGCCTGGTGCCTGAGGTGGCTGAAGTGACCATGCGCGCAGAAAACACGATTGAGCTGACCGGCGAAGACGCGGTGCGCATGCAAAAGTTGCTGGACGTGCTGGAAGACCTGGACGATGTGCAGGAAGTTTTTCACAACGCGAGCATTTAATGGCGCTCCCCCCGCGCCGCGCTGCGCGCGTCACCCCCTCAAGGGGGCGCTGCTGGCAGCCCGGCAAAGCCGGTTCTGCGGCAGCCTGGGTGGGCATATTCGCTCCGGCAGGTCTGTTCGGTGCGCTGATTGAATTTGGAGATAGATTTGAAAGTTTTGGTCATTGGCGGCGGTGGTCGCGAGCACGCGCTGGCGTGGAAGCTCAAGCAGTCCGAGGGCGTGAGCCAGGTGTTTGTGGCACCGGGCAACGCCGGCACGGCCCGTGACGCGCAACTGGTCAACCTGCCGATCACCGACAAGGTGGCATTGCGCGAATGGGTTCAGGCCAACGGCGTTGGGTTGACGGTGGTGGGGCCCGAGGCGCCCTTGGCCGCTGGTGTGGTGGACGAGTTTCGCGCGCACGGTCTGGCCATTTTTGGCCCGACCCAACAAGCCGCACAGCTTGAAAGCTCCAAGGCTTTCAGCAAGGCCTTCATGCAGCGCCACGGCATCCCCACGGCCGAGTACCAGGCCTTTACCGACCCGCAGCAGGCGCACGCCTATGTGGACGCCAAGGGTGCGCCCATCGTGGTCAAGGCCGACGGCCTGGCCGCGGGCAAAGGCGTGGTGGTGGCGATGTCGCTGGCCGAGGCGCACGAAGCCATTGACTTCATGCTGCTGGACAACACCCTGGGTGTGGCCCACAACGAAGGCGGCGCGCGGGTGGTCATCGAAGAGTTCCTGGAAGGCGAAGAAGCCAGCTTCATCGTGTTGTGCGACGGCGAGCATGCGCTCGCACTGGCCACCAGCCAGGACCACAAGCGACTGCTGGATGCCGATCAAGGCCCCAACACCGGCGGCATGGGCGCGTATTCGCCGGCCCCGGTGGTCACGCCGGCGGTGCACCAGCGTGCGATGGACGAGGTGATTTTGCCCACGCTGCGCGGTATGGCCGCCGACGGTATTCCGTACACCGGCTTCTTGTACGCGGGCCTCATGATCACGCCCGACGGCCGCGTGAAGACGCTGGAATTCAACTGCCGCATGGGCGACCCCGAAACCCAGCCGATCATGATGCGGCTGCAAAGCAACCTGGCGCAGGTGCTGCTGGCTGCCACCCGCACCGAGCTGGACCGCGTGACCCTGGAATGGGACCCCCGTGTGGCACTGGGCGTGGTGCTGGCTGCGGCCGGTTACCCCATGAACCCCCGCAAGGGCGATGCCGTCACCGGCCTGCCGGCCGACGAAGCCGACCGCATGGTGTTCCATGCCGGCACCGCCGACGGCGCCGGGGCGGTGCTCACCGCCGGCGGCCGCGTGTTGTGCGCCACCGTGTTGGCGCCCACCGTGGCCGATGCGCAGCGCAGCGCGTATGCGCTGATCGACGGCATCCGGTTTGACGGCATGCAGTACCGCCGAGACATCGGTTACCGGGCGCTTTGATCGCTTGGCGCCAACCGCCGCTGCCGGCGCGGCGCCGCAGTACCCAGTACATTCCATTTTTATGAACAACCCGACCCAAGACGTTCGCGACTACCTGACCGATCTGCAGGAGCGCATTACCTCGACCGTGGCCTTGGTCGACGGCGGCCAGTTTCTGGTGGACAAATGGAAGAAACCAGCCGGTGAGACCCTTCAGGGCAGCGGCATCACGCAGATCCTCGAAGACGGTGTGGTGTTTGAGCGCGCTGGCTGCGGTTTTTCGCATGTGAGCGGGCCGCGCCTGCCGCCTTCCGCCACCCAACACCGCCCTGAACTCACCGGCGCACCTTTTGAGGCCATGGGCGTTTCGCTGGTATTTCACCCGCGCAACCCCTACGTGCCCACGGTGCACATGAACGTGCGCATGATCGCGGCCACCCCGGCCGATGGCAAGCCGGTGTGCTGGTTTGGAGGCGGCATGGACCTGACGCCCTATTACGGCTTTGAGGAAGATGCGGTGCACTTCCACACCACCTGCAAAAACGCCCTCGATCCGTTCGGCGTGGACAAATACCCCCGCTTCAAAACCTGGTGCGACGAGTATTTTTACCTCAAGCACCGGGACGAGCAGCGCGGCATTGGCGGCGTGTTTTTTGACGACTTTTCCGAACTGGGGTTTGACGGCAGCTTTGCCATGATGACCTCGGTGGGCGACGCCTTTCTGGATGCCTACCTGCCCATCGTGGATCGCCGCAAAAACATGCCCTACGGCGAGCGCGAGCGCAGCTTTCAGCTGTACCGGCGCGGCCGCTACGTGGAGTTCAACCTGGTCTGGGACCGTGGCACGCATTTCGGCTTGCAGTCCGGTGGGCGCAGCGAATCCATTTTGCTGTCCATGCCGCCCCTGGTGAGCTGGGCTTACAACCGCCAAAGCAAAAAGGGCACGCCCGAAGACCGCCTGTACAAAGAATTCCTGGTTCGCAAGGACTGGGTTTGAACCGCGTGCCAACGGACGCTCTTTCAACCGACGCGTCTTTTGCGGGCGCGCAGCCTGCGCGTGTGGGCGTGTTTGGCGGCGCGTTCGATCCGCCGCACTGGGCGCACCGTGCGCTGGCCGAAGCGGCGCTGAGCCAGCTGGGGCTGGACGTGCTGCATATCTTGCCCACCGGCCAGGCGTGGCACAAATCGCGCGTGCTGACGCCCGCCGAGCACCGGCTGGCCATGTGCGAGCTGGCGTTTGGTGACCTGCCGCGCACCCGCCTGGATGCGCGCGAAGTTCACCGCCGAGGCCCCAGCTACACGGCCGACACCTTGCGTGAGCTGGCGGGCGAATACCCCGGAGCCCAGCTCTTTCTGGTGCTGGGTGCCGACCAGTTGCTGGCCTTCAAAAGCTGGGTGCGTTGGCCCGAGGTGTTGTCCCAAGCCACCTTGGCGGTGGCCAACCGCGCCACCAATATTGGGGCAGACGGTGCGCTGGACCAGGTTCAGGAAATGGACCTCTCCGCCGTTGATTTGCCCTTTGAGCGGTTGCACATGCCGCTCAAAAACATCAGCGCCACAGCCGTGCGCGCCCACGTTGAGCGACCCGTGAGCCGCAGCGGCGCACTCGACGTTCTGGTGCCCGAGGCCGTCGCAGGCTATATTTCACACCATTCCCTTTATCAGAACCATTCATGACCAGCGAAACCACAGCCAAAAAAGACATCCAGAAACTTCAGCGGGCCATCGTCGATGGACTCGAGGACGTCAAGGCCCAGGACATCGTGGTCTTCAACACGGAACAACTCTCGCCCCTGTTTGAGCGCGTGATTGTGGCCAGTGGCACATCCAACCGCCAGACGAAAGCCCTCGCTGCCAGCGTGCGCGATGCGGTGCGCGAAGCCGGCTTTGACAAGCCGCGCATCGAAGGCGAAGAAAACGGCGAATGGATCATCGTGGACTGCGGCGCTGCCGTGGCCCATATCATGCAACCCGTCATCCGCCAGTATTACCGTCTGGAAGAAATTTGGGGCGCTACCCCTGTGCGACTGAAGCACGGCGCGCCCAAGCCAGCCGTGGCCGAAAAGCCTGCCGCCAAAACCAGCAAGCGCAAAGCCGCCGCGCCGGTGAAAGCCGTTGCCGCCAAAACCGTGGCGCGCTCGGCAGCCAAGTCAGCAGCCAAAACCGCCGCCGCAACGCCAGCCGCGAAAACCAGCCCGAAGGCAGCGGCGAAGCCCGCAAGCAAGACCGCGGTGAAAACCGCGGCAGCCAAGAAAACCACCACCGCCCGCAAGACGGCCACTGGTACGACCGCTCAGCCCAAGGCCACGTTGCAAAAGCTGGTGGTGAACAAGCCCCGCGCCACGGCCAAGCCAGCTGCCAAGGCAGCCCCCAAAGCGGCACCTAAAGCTGCGCCCAAGGCGGCTGCAAAGCCTGCAGCCAAAAGCGCGCCCAAAGCCGCAGCCAAACCGGCCGCCAAGAAAAAGGCATGAAGCTGCTGATCGTCGCAGTCGGGCAACGGGTGCCCGACTGGGCCCAAACCGCCTACGACGATTACGCCAAGCGCTTTCCACCCGAGCTTCGGGTGGAGCTCAAAACGGTGAAGACCGAGCCGCGTGGCTCCAAAACGCTGGACACGCTGCTGGCCGCTGAGCGCGAACGCATTCAGGCGGTGCTGCCGCGTGGCTGCCGCGTGGTAGTGCTGGACGAGCGCGGCACCACGCTCACCACCAAAGCACTGGCGCAACAGCTGCAGCAGTGGCAACTGGACAGCGACGACGTGGCGCTGGTGATTGGCGGCCCCGACGGACTGGAACCCGCTTTCCGGGCGGCCGCACACCAGCGCATCCGCCTCTCAGACCTCACCCTGCCGCACGCCATGGTCCGCGTGCTGTTGATTGAGCAGCTCTACCGAGCCTGGTCGGTTAACGCGAACCACCCCTACCACCGGGAATGAAGCCGGCGAGGGCCTAGCCCCATCGGGCCTGCCGCTGCCGACGGGGCACGCGTTGTCGCCGCTTGCTCTGCTCCCTCCCAACCGAAACACCATGTCTGACTTCATCTACCTGGCTTCTCAAAGCCCGCGCCGCCTGCAGTTGCTGGAGCAATGGGGTGTGCGCTGCGAACTGCTGCTGCCCGACGCTGACGAAGACGTCGAAGCGCTCGAAGCCGTGGCGCCCGGCGAGGCTCCGGCCACCTACGTGCAGCGTGTGACCGGGTTGAAGCTGCAGGCGTCTTTGGCGCGGCTCAAACGCAGGGGGCTGCCGCCTGCGCCGGTGCTGTGTGCCGACACCACGGTGGCGCTGGGGCGGCGCATTTTGGGCAAACCGGCCGACGCCGCCGATGCGTGCCAGATGCTGGCCGACCTCGCCGGGCACCGCCACCGGGTGTTGACAGCGGTGGCCGTGGGCCGACCGGGCGCGCGCGGTGCCAAAAGCTGGGCGGCGCTGTCCACCTCGTGGGTCACTTTCGAGGCACTGAGCGCCGCGCAGATCCGGCGTTATGTGGACTCCGGTGAGCCCATGGGCAAGGCGGGCGCTTATGCCATTCAGGGCCGCGCTGCGCTGTGGGCTAGCCACATCAGCGGCAGTTATTCGGGCATCATGGGCCTGCCTGCACACGAAACCGCGCAGGTGCTGGGCGCTGCGGGCGTGCGCCTGATCTGACGCCGCGGCGCTCTAAAAAAACCAACTGGGACAAACCATTCACATGAGCCAGGACATCCTGATCAATTGGGCGCCACAGGAAACCCGCGTGGCGGTGGTGGAACAGGGGGCGGTGCAAGAAGTCCACCTGGAGCGCACGCTGGAGCGTGGCTTGGTCGGCAACATCTACCTGGGCAAAATTTCCCGCGTGCTGCCGGGCATGCAGTCCGCTTTTATTGACATTGGTCTGGACCGCGCCGCCTTCTTGCACGTGGCCGACCTGATGCCCAACATAGCGGCCAAGCACGCCGCACCGCGCGAGCGTGCGGCCGGCGGGTCCGTGGCTGAGCCTGCAGCGCCACCAGTTGAGCCTGGCAACGGCAACGGCAACGGCAACGCCCGTGTGCTCACGCCCAACCCGGTGCTGCCCATTGAGCGCCAGATCTTTGAAGGCCAGGCGCTGATGGTGCAGGTGCTCAAAGACCCGATTGGCACCAAAGGCGCACGCTTAACAGCGCAAATCAGCATTGCCGGGCGCTTGCTGGTGTTTCTGCCGCAAGACACCCACATTGGCGTGTCCCAGAAAATACCGCCGGCCCAGCGCGAAGCGCTGCGCCAACGGCTGGTGCGGCTGACCGCCACGGCCGACGGCACGGCTGCCGGGGGTTTCATTTTGCGCACCAACGCCGAAGATGCCAGCGACGAAGAGCTCATTGAAGACACCGCCTACCTGCGCAAGACCTGGTTGCGCATCAAGGAGGCGGCCACGCGCCAACCGGCAGCCACCCTGCTGCACGAAGACCTCAACCTGATGCAGCGGGTGCTGCGCGATCTGGTGGGCACGCAGACGCAGTCCATTCGCATCGATTCGCGCGAGCAGCACGGTTTGTTGCAGGCTTTTGCCGCCGAATTCATGCCCGACACCGTGCGCAAGCTGCAGCATTACAGCGGCGAGCGCCCCATTTTTGATCTGTACAACGTCGATGAAGACATTGCCCGTGCGCTCAGCCGGCGGGTCGAGTTGAAGTCGGGCGGGTACCTGGTGATTGACCAGACCGAAGCGCTCACCACGGTGGACGTGAACACGGGTGGCTATGTGGGCGCCCGGAACTTTGACGACACCGTGTTTCGCACCAATCTGGAGGCAGCGCAGACGATTGCGCGGCAACTGCGCCTGCGCAACCTGGGCGGCATCGTCATTGTCGACTTCATTGACATGGTGCGCGAAGACCACCGGGACGCGGTGCTGACCGAATTTCGCAAGCAGCTGGCGCGCGACCGCGTCAAAACTATGACGGGTGGTTTCTCTCAGCTCGGCCTGGTGGAAATGACCCGCAAGCGCACCCGCGAGTCGCTGGCCCATATGCTGAGCGAGACATGCCCGGCGTGCAGCGGCAAGGGCGTGGTGAAAACAGCGCGCAGCGTGTGCTACGACGTGTTGAGGGAAATTTTGCGCGAAGCCCGGGCCTTCAATCCACGCGAATTTCGTGTGGTGGCTTCACCCAAAGTGGTGGAGCTGTTTCTGGACGAAGAAAGCCAGCACCTGGCGGGTTTGAGTGATTTCATCGGCAAGCCCATTTCCTTGCAGGCTGAAAGCTCGATGACGCAAGAGCAATACGACATCGTGCTGCTGTAGTGCCCCCCCCTGCGCCGCTGCGCGGCTTCCCCCCAAGGGTGGACCACGCTGGTGGCCCGGCTGAGCCGGTTCCACGGCGAGTGCTGAGTGGAGATGCGCGCCGGATGCGTAGGTCCAAGCAGTGTGCTGGGCTGGGCCACGCGCTCCGCACAGCAAACGCGCTTGCGTCACTTATTCCGCAGGCTTTTCCGTGTCATTGGTCGAGAAGCCCTGCGCGTGCAGGCGTGCGTAAAGACCGTCGGCGCGCATCAGTTGCTGGTGGGTGCCTTGTTCGCTGATTTGGCCGTCGGCCAGCACGACCACGCGGTCGGCGTGCTCGATGGTGGACAAGCGGTGCGCAATGACCAGCGTGGTCCGGCCTTTCATCAAACGGGACAGTGCGTCTTGCACCAGACGCTCTGACTCGTTGTCCAGCGCCGAAGTGGCTTCGTCCAGGATCAGGATGGGCGCATCTTTGTAGATGGCCCGGGCAATGGCCAGCCGCTGCCGCTGGCCACCCGAGAGTTCGGCTGCGTTGTGTCCCACGGTGCTGTGTATGCCTTGGGGCAAACGGGCAATCAGGTCGCCCAGATTGGCCGACTGCAGGGCCGCGAGCACGCGGGCTTCGTCGATGGCGTTGTCGGTTGACCCCAGGGCTACGTTGGCGGCCAGGGTGTCGTTGAGCATCACCACGTCCTGGCTGACCATAGCGAACTGCTGGCGCAGGCTGGGCAGGCTCCAGTCGGGCAGGGGCACGCCATCAAGGCGCACCACACCGCTCTGCACTTCGACGAACCGGGGCAACAGGTTGGCCAGCGTGGTCTTGCCCGAACCTGAAGGCCCGACAAAGGCCAGCACCTCGCCCGGCGCAATGCGGAGGTGGATGCCGCGCAGGGCGGTGCGGCTGTCGTCGTCGTCGGCGCCCGGTGTTGCGCCGTCTTTTGCGGGGTAGCGCACCCACACGTCGTCGAGATCAATGGCGCCCAGCGCACGGCCCGCTGTGTGCGTGCCACCGGTTTGCACGGGGGTGTTTTCAATCAGGTCCAGCCCGCGTTCGAGCGCTGTCAGCCCCCGTGTGATGGGCCCGGCGATTTCGGCCAGGTGCCGAATGGGTGCGATCAGCATCAGCATGGCGGTGACAAACGCCACAAAGTTGCCCACCGTCACGCCGGTCTGGCTGCTTTGCCACAGGGCCACCGCGATCACGGCCGACAGCGCCGTGGCGGCCAGCATCTGCGTCAGCGGTGTCATGGCCGCCATGGCCACGGTCGACTTGAGCGCGAGGCGGCGCAGCGCCACGCTCAGGTTGTCAAAGCGCTGGGTCTGGCGTTGCTGGGCACCGTGCAAGCGCACCATGCGGTGGGCGAGTGCGTTTTCTTCGACCACGTAGGCCAGCTCGTCGGTGGCCTGCTGGCTGGCGCGGGTGAGTTTGTAGAGCCGCCGCGAGAGCACCCGCATGATCAAAATCAGACCCGGAAACAGCAGCAGCACGATCAACGTGAGCTTCCAGTTCAGGTACATCAGATACCCGAGCAGGGCGAGCAGTGTGAGGCTGTCCTTGGTCAGGGTCAGCATGGCAGCCACCAGCATGGTCGAACCGGTCTGCACCTCGTAAACCAAGGTGTTTGAAAGCTTGCTGGCACTCTGGCGGGCAAACAGCGTCATTTGCGCTTCATTGAGCTTCACAAACATGGCCCGGCGCATGTTCAGCATGCCCAGGCTGGCGGTGTACGACAGGGCGTACTGCGCCACGAAGCCGGCCAGCCCGCGCACGCCAAACAAACCCAGCAGCGCCACCGGCACCATCCAGAGGTCGATATTGCCCTGGGCAAAGCCGCGGTCCAGCAAGGTTTTGAGCAGGGCCGGGATGAGGGGTTCGGTGAGCGCGCCGATGAGCGTGGCCACCGCCGCCAAGACGATGCCGGTGCGTGCGGAGCGGAAATAGGGCCACAACCGTTTCAACCGCTGCAACACGGTATCGGTCGGGATGGACATGGGCGTGATGGGAATGGAAGTCAACGGATGGCGATCAAAAAATTCGGAGCTTGAGGAACGTTTCGGCCCATCGGGGAATCGGAAATCAGCAGGGTACTGTGGGTGTGGCGTGTCATGGGCAACCGTCTGGCGGTGCGCACATCTTGTCACGGGCCTCTTTTAGGTGTCCGTTATTATCGGTCGCAGTGGCCCAGCCGGTCCCTTATGGGATCTGCACAGGCTTGATCAATACCCCAAAAGGATGCTGGATTTGACCCGATTTGACCTCAGACTTTCGGCCCAACGGCGCACGGTGCTGGGCGCCATGGCGGCCTTGCCCTTGTTCACCTGGCCGCTTCGCGATGCCCGCGCACAGTTTCGAGTGGAAGTCTCTGGCGTGGGTTTGACCCAGTTCCCTTTCTCTGCTGTGAGCTTCCGTGGCAACGACGGAGCCGGCCAAGACATCGCCGCCATCGTGCGCGCCGACTTGGAGCGCAGCGGCCAATTCCGGTTTGTTCCGCCCATCACCGGCGGATTTGACGAGACCTCGCGTCCCGAACTCGCCCCTTGGCGCGACAAGGGCGCCGATTCCTTGCTCACGGGCAGCGTGACGCGACTGGCCGATGGCCGTTTTGATGTGCGCTTCAGGCTCTGGGACGTGGTGCGCGGTCAAGACCTGGGTGGCCTGAGCTACCCGGTGTCCGCGCAAGAGCTGCGGCTGGCCGCACACCGCATCGCCGACCATGTGTACGAAAAGATCACCGGCGAAAAGGGCGTGTTTTCCACCCGCATCGCCTATGTGACCAAAGCTGGGCCGCGCTACAACCTGTGGGTGGCCGATGCAGACGGCGAGAGCGCCCGTGCCGCGCTGACCAGCCCAGAACCCATCATCTCCCCCAGCTGGGCGCCGGGTGGTTCGCAGCTGGCCTATGTGTCGTTTGAAGCGCGCAAGCCCGTGATCTACGCGCACGACGTCGCCTCGGGCAAGCGCCGCCTTTTGGCCAATTTCAAAGGCTCTAACAGCGCGCCCGCCTGGTCACCGGACGGCCGCCAGCTGGTTGCCACCTTGTCGCTCTCGGGCAATGCGCAGGTGTATGCCATGGACGTCAACGGTGGTCAGCCACGCCGCCTGACCCAGACGGCCAGTATCGACACCGAGCCCGTGTTCAGTGCCGACGGAAAGAGCATCTATTTCGTCAGCGATCGCGGCGGCTCACCCCAGATCTACCGCATGGGTGCGCAGGGCGGCAACGCCGAGCGGGTGTCTTTTGCTGGCAACTACAACATCTCGCCCGCACCCAGCCCCGATGGCCGCTGGCTGGCGTTCATCTCCCGCGTCAATGGAGCCTTTCGCCTGCACGTGATGGAGCTCGCCAGCGGCACGGTGACGGCACTGACCGACAGCGCCGCGGACGAAAGCCCCAGCTTTGCGCCCAACAGCCGCATGGTCATTTATGCCACCCGGGACAAAGGCCAGGAGGCGCTGATGACCACCAGTGTCGACGGCCGCATCAAGACCCGGCTGGCCGGCGCGCAGGGGGATATTCGCGAACCTGAATGGGGTCCCTTCTTGCGTTAACCCATGCCGCCATGCGCTGCCGCGCGGCGGCGATCTCGCTTTTCTTTCAAACACCCCAACGACCACCCCAAGAGGACACCCCATGTTGAATGACACACGCACCCCAGCCGAGCCGATGCAGGCCTTTGACGGATCGTTTGCCCGCCCATCGTCCGGTCGCCGCTGGGCCGGTGTCCTGGCCACGGCTCTGGTGGCCACGACCCTGGTTGCCTGTGGCTCCAACGTGAAGCTGGATGACGTGCCGGTGGTTGACCGCAGCGGTACGGACGCCAGCACGTTGGCACAGGCTGGAGGCTCAGCCGGCACGGGTGCCGCCGATCAGCGCGGGGTTTCGGGCGTCGAGGTCGCCGGCGGTGATGTTGCTCAGCCCAACGCCATGGCGCGTACCGTGTATTTCGACTACGACAGCTTCGAGGTGCGCGCCGAATTTGCCGCCACGCTGGAAGCCCACGCCAAATACCTGGCGGCCAACAGCAGCCGCCGAGTGGCCCTGGAAGGGCACACCGACGAACGTGGTGGGCGCGAGTACAACCTCGCACTCGGCCAGAAGCGGGGCGAGGCGGTGCGCCGGGCGCTGTCGCTGCTGGGTGTGAGCGAAGCCCAGATGGAAGCGGTGAGCTTTGGTGAAGAAAAGCCCGCCGTGGTCGGGTTTGATGAAGCCGCCTTCGCCAAGAACCGCCGGGTTGAGCTGACCTACCGTTGAACACCATGCCGACTTCTCTTCGTTCCTTCTCTCCCGCGCTGTCGGCCTTGCTGCTGGGCGCTTCGGCGCTGTGGCCATTGCAGGCTCACGCTCTTTTTGGCGACGATGAAGCCCGCAAAGCCATCATCGATTTGCGTCAGAAGGTAGACGCCAACCGACAGGTGACGGACGCCGCCGCAGCCGAAGCTCGCGAGGGACAGGCGGTCACCCGCCGCAGCCTGCTCGATCTGGCCAACCAGCTCGAACAGTTGCGGGCCGAAATAGCGCGCTTGCGTGGTCAAAACGAACAACTCTCGCGTGAAGTGTCCGAGCTGCAGCGCCAGCAAAAAGACGCGCAGACGGGACTGGACGAACGGTTGCGCCAGGTCGAGCCCCTGCGCATCACCCACGACGGGTTGAGCTTCACCGCAGCCCCTGCCGAAAAGCGCGACTTCGACGCCGCCATGGAAGTGCTTCGCCGTTCCGAATTTGAAGCGGCGGCCACAGCCTACGCAGCATTTTTGCGCCGCTACCCAGACAGCGGCTATACCCCATCCAGCCTCTACTGGTTGGGCAACGCGCAGTACGCCAGCCGCGCCTACAAAGAGGCCATGGAGAGCCACCGCCGGCTCGTTACCCAGTTTCCAGCCCATATGCGCACGCCAGAAGCCATGCTGGCCATGGCCAACAGCCAGATTGAGCTGAAGGACGTCCGCTCTGCGCGCCGTACCCTGGAAGACTTGGTCAAGACCCACCCCGACTCGGAAGCAGCGGCCGCTGGCCGGGAGCGTCTCGCCCGTCTGCGCTGAGGCCGTTTCAGCGTTTATTGAACGCCCCCGCGCGGGCGGAGCATGGCTGCGTGCTCCTACAATGGCGGCCATGGAAATCGCTGACCTTATAAAACTGCAAACCCTGGTGCTGTGGGCCGCTTTCGCGGTCGCGGTGGCGTTTGGCTTCATTGCGCAACGCACCCATTTCTGCACCATGGGCGCCCTCAGCGACATCGTGAACATGGGCGACTGGACGCGCATGCGCACCTGGGGCATGGCGGTAGGTGTGGCCATGATCGGGTTTCACGCCATGGCCTGGCTGGGCTGGATCGATGCCAAAAGTACCATTTACGCTTCGGGCCGCATCATCTGGCTTTCCGCCCTGGTGGGTGGTGGCCTGTTCGGTTTTGGCATGGTGCTGGCGTCGGGCTGTGGCAGCAAAACCCTGGCGCGCATCGGTGCCGGCAGCCTGAAGTCCCTGGTGGTCTTTTTCGTCATGGGTTTCGCCGCCTTCGCCACCTTGCGCGGCGTGCTGGCCGTGCTGCGCGTCAACACGGTTGACCGCGTGGCTTTTGAAATACCCGCCGGCAGCGCTGTGCCCGCCTGGGTGGCTTCCGGCTTCGGCCTTGACCCGGCCTCCACCGGCATGCTGGTGGCTTTGCTGGTAGGTGGTGCGCTGATCGTGTGGGCTCTGCTTGGCACCGACTTCCGCAATGCCAACAACCTGTTGGCTGGCGGTGGCCTGGGGTTGGTCATTGCGGCCATGTGGTGGGTCAGCGGTCACTTGGGTTTTGTGGCCGAGCACCCTGAAACCCTGGAGGCGGTGTACCTGGCCACCAACACCGGTCGCATGGAGTCGCTGACCTTTACCGCGCCTATGGCCTACACGCTGGACTGGGTGATCTTTTTCAGCGACACCTCCAAAGTCTTGACGTTGGGTGTGGTCACGGTGGTTGGTGTGGTCGTGGGTGCTTTCGTGCAGGCCCAACTGAGCCGCAGCTTTCGCTGGGAAGGCTTTCGCAGCACCGAAGACACCGCACTGCACCTGGTGGGTGCCGTGTGCATGGGCGTGGGTGGCGTCACCGCCATGGGTTGCACGGTGGGGCAGGGCTTGTCGGGTCTGTCCACACTCAGCCTCACCAGCATGATTGCGGTCGCGGGCATCTTTCTTGGGTCCATCGTTGGTTTTCGCTTTCAGATGTGGTTGCTGGAGCGCGAGTGAGCGCGATGCCACAAGCCGAACCGAATCAGCCAGACACCGCCGAGTCCTTTGAGCGCCGCTTCGGTGGCTTGCGTCGCCTGTATGGTGTTGAGGGTGCGCAGCGCATTTTCAATGCGCATGTGGTGGTGGTTGGCATTGGTGGTGTGGGTTCCTGGTCGGTCGAAGCGCTGGCGCGCAGCGGGGTGCGAAGGCTCACCCTGATCGACCTCGATCACGTGTCCGAATCCAACATCAACCGGCAAATTCATGCGCTGGAACCCACGCTGGGGCAATCCAAGGCCGAGGCCATGCGCGAGCGCATCGCGCTGTTTCACCCCACCTGCAGGGTTGACGTGATCGACGACTTCGTCACACCCGACAACTGGCCCGCTTTGCTCCATGCAGCCCTGGGCCCTGGTGTACCCATGCCCTGTGCGCTCATCGATGCCTGCGACCAGGTGCGCGCCAAGACCGCGCTGGCGGCCTGGGCTGCGTCCAATGGGGTGCACTTCGTCACGGTGGGCGCAGCCGGTGGCAAACGCCGGGCGCAGGCGGTGGAGGTGGATGACCTGGCCGACGTCACGCACGACCCTTTGCTGGCGCAGCTGCGCTACCGCTTGCGCAAACAGCACGGCGGCGCGCGCACAGGCCGCATGCGGGTGGCTTGTGTCTTCAGCCGCGAGGCCGTGGCACCACCCGACGCTTCTTGCGCCATTGACAACGTGGACGGCTCGCTCAACTGCCACGGATACGGTTCCGTGGTGAGCGTGACCGCGACCTTCGGCCTGTGCGCAGCGGGTTGGGTTTTGAACACCCTGGCTGCAAAATAAAAAAAGCGCCGATGCCTCTTAAAAGAGGGGTGAAAGTGACGCTATAATTTGAGGCTTCGCGGAACGGTGCAAACTGTTGTGCGGAGCGAAGTGGGACGTTAGCTCAGTTGGTAGAGCAGCGGACTTTTAATCCGTTTGTCGTGGGTTCGACCCCCGCACGTCCCACCAGTCTTTTAGGTTGCAACCACGCTCTGCTGGTTCTCCTACCCAGGTTTTGGGGTCATCCCTTCGGGTTGGCTCTGAAATTGTTGGGACGTTAGCTCAGTTGGTAGAGCAGCGGACTTTTAATCCGTTTGTCGTGGGTTCGACCCCCGCACGTCCCACCACCCAAACAAGCCTTACGGCATGAAAAGCCTGCTACACACCGTGGCAGGTTTTTTTCGCCTGCACGTGGTGAGCGCAGGCGAAAAAAAGCCCCCGGCGGTCGGGGGCTTCGTTGCTGCTGAATCAGCGCTGTGCAGCGCCGATCATGGCTTTGCAGCCATCAGACCACTTTGGCAATGGCCTGGCACACGTAGTCGATGTTCTTGCTGTTAAGCGCTGCCACGCACATGCGGCCGGTGTCTGTGCCATACACGCCGAACTCGCTGCGCAGGCGCACCATCTGGTCTTTGCTCAGGCCTGAGTAGCTGAACATGCCGATCTGGCTGGTGATAAAGCCCATGTCTTGCTTCACGCCGGCGGCCTTCAAGCCGTCCACCAGTTTCTGGCGCATGGCCTTGATGCGCACGCGCATTTCACCCAGTTCCTTTTCCCACAGGGCACGCAACTCCGGATTGTTCAGCACGGCGGCCACCACGGCACCGCCGTGAATGGGTGGGTTGGAGTAATTGGTGCGGATCACGATCTTGAGCTGCGACAGCACGCGCGAAGCTTCCTCTTTGCTTTCGCACAGCACCGACAGTGCGCCCACGCGCTCGCCATACAGGCTGAAGCTTTTGGAGAACGAGGTTGACACAAAGAAGGTGAGGCCAGCCGCCACGAACTTGCCGATCACGGCGCCGTCTTCGGCAATGCCATGGCCAAAGCCCTGGTAGGCCATGTCCAGGAAGGGTGTGAGGCCACGGGCCTTCACCACGGCAATCACCTGGTCCCATTGCTCCTGGGTGATGTCGTAGCCGGTCGGGTTGTGGCAGCAAGCATGCAGCACCACCACGGTACCGGCTTCGGCAGCGTTCAGGCTGGCCAGCATGCCTTCAAAGTTCACGCCGCGTTTTTCAGCGTCGTAATACGCGTAGGTGTCCACCACAAAGCCGGCGTTGATGAACAGCGCGCGGTGGTTTTCCCAGCTCGGATCGCTGATCAGCACCTTGGCATTCGGGCTCAGGCGTTTCAAAAAGTCCGCACCAATCTTCAAGCCGCCGGTGCCGCCAATGGCTTGCACCGTGGCCACCCGGCCCGACTGCACAGGCTCGCTGTCGGCGCCAAACACCAGGCTCTTCACGGCTGCGTCGTAGGCTGCAATGCCGTCAATGGGCAGGTAGCCGCGAGCGCTGGGCGTGGCCATCATGGTTTTTTCGGCAGCCTGCACGCACTGCAGCAAGGGCAGCTTGCCGTTGTCATCAAAATACACGCCCACGCCAAGGTTGACTTTGTTGGGGTTGGTGTCGGCGGCAAACTGTTCGTTCAGACCCAGAATCGGGTCGCGCGGAGCCATTTCAACGGCTGAAAAAAGAGACATGCTGGAAGTTCCTGGGGGGTTGACGTCAAAGACAGCTGCGATTTTACCGGCCGCGCCGTTGCGGTGGCCCGGCCGATGAATGCATTTTTTATGCTGGGAGGCAGCTGTCCGTGTACCGCCACTTCCAGCCCTGCCGGTTGGGGATGTAGGGATCACGTTCTGGCTTTTGGGGGGGCGCAAGGCCGCAATGCCTGGTGGAATGACTTGTAGTCTGCGAGGCGGGATCCCAATGTTCAATGACCAGAGGTCAGGCGCTATGCTTTCACGCTCAACGTTGAGCAGGAAATAGACATGGACCGGGTAGACGCGGTGGTGATTGGCGCTGGTGTGGTGGGGCTGGCAGTGGCCCGTGCGCTGGCGCTGGGCGGGCGCGAGGTGATGGTGCTGGAGCGCGAAGCAGCGGTGGGCACGGGCACGAGTTCGCGCAACAGCGAAGTCATTCACGCGGGCATTTACTACCCCGCCGGTTCGCTCAAGGCCGGGCTGTGTGTGCAGGGGCGCAGCCAGCTGTATGCCTATTGCGCCGAACGCGGTATTGGCCACCGGCGCTGCGGCAAGCTCATCGTGGCCTCCACGCCAAGCCAGCTGGCGGCTCTACCCGCCATCGTGGAAAAGGCCCGTGCCAACGGTGTGAACGACCTGCGCTTGTTGACCAGCGAGGAGGCGAGGGCGATGGAGCCGGCCTTGTCGTGTCTGGGTGCGGTGCATTCACCTTCCACAGGCATTGTGGATAGCCACGCGCTGATGCTGTCTTTGCAGGGCGACCTTGAAAATGCGGGAGGCTTGGTGGCCTTTCATGCGGGGGTTTCGCAGCTGCGCGCCGTGGACCAAGGCATGGAGTTGACCACCCAGGAGGGCACCCGTTTGCTGGCGCGCACGGTGGTGAATGCCGCCGGCTTGAGCGCATGCAACCTGGCGCAGCGCACCCAGGGGTTGGCTACCCGGTATGTGCCCGAGGCCCGTTTTGCCAAAGGCAACTACTTCACGCTCGCGGGACGCTCGCCATTTTCCCAATTGATTTACCCCGCGCCGGAGCCCGACCGGCACCTGGCAGGTTTGGGTGTGCACCTGACCCTTGACCTGGGCGGGCAGGCCAAGTTTGGCCCTGATGTGCAGTGGGTGGATTCACCCGACGACTTGCAGGTGGATCCGGCACGGGGTGAGGCTTTTTATGCCGAGGTGCGCCGGTATTGGCCAGCGCTGCCCGACGGCGCTTTGCAGGCGGGCTATGCCGGCATTCGGCCCAAGATCAGCGGGCCACAAGACCCAGCCGCCGATTTTTTGATTCAGGGACCCGAAACGCACGGCGTGCCGGGCTTGGTCAACCTGCTGGGCATCGAGTCACCCGGGCTGACCAGTTGCCTGGCCATTGCGGACCACGTCGTTGGCCTGTTGTGACCGGGCCCGCTGTGATCAGGCCCGCTGAGCGTGCGCCTTGATGGCCAAGGCCGATTCTTTCACCAGGGCCGGGCCCTTGTAGATGAGGCCGGTGTAGATTTGCACCACGTTGGCACCCGCCTGGATTTTGCTCACGGCGTCTTCCCCGCTCATGATGCCGCCCACCCCGATGATGGGAAAGCTCTTGCCGAGGCAGGCGCGCAAGCGGCGTATCACCTGGTTGCTGGCTTGCAGCACCGGCGCACCCGACAAGCCGCCGGCTTCTTCGGCGTGTGGCATGCCGGCCACGGCTTCGCGGCTCAGTGTGGTGTTGGTGGCAATGACGCCAAACGCGTTGTTCGCTGTGCCATCGCTGGCAGCGCCGTAGCGCATCAGCGTGGCGGCAATCACTTCAATCTGGGCGTCGTCGAGGTCGGGTGCAATTTTCAAGAAAACAGGAATGCGCCGCCCTGACTGTTGGGCCAGTTGCTCACGCCGTTCGGCCACGGCACCCAGCAGCGCGTCCAGTGCCGCGTCGCTTTGCAGGCTGCGCAGGTTTTGGGTGTTGGGGCTGGAAATGTTGACCGTCACATAGTCGGCATGCGGATACACCCCATTCAGACAGGTCAGGTAATCGTCGGTCGCGCGCTCGATGGGCGTGCTGGCGTTTTTGCCAATGTTGAGGCCGAGCAGCATGGCCGGCTTGCCGGACGATTGTGCGTTGCGAAACCGCGCGCGCTGCACGTTCGCCACAAAGGCGCCGAGGCCCTCGTTGTTGAAGCCCAGGCGGTTGATCAGGGCGTGGGCCTTGGGCAGCCGGAACATGCGCGGCTTGGGGTTGCCGGGCTGGCCCTTGGGGGTGACGGTGCCCACCTCGACAAAGCCAAAGCCCATGGCAGCCAGGCCGTCGATGCAGCGGGCGTTTTTGTCCAGACCGGCGGCCAGCCCCACGCGGTTGGGAAACTTCAGGCCCGCCAAGGTCACCGGGTCGTCAACCCGCGTTTCACCGTACAGGCAAGTCAGCGGCGAATGCTGCAGCTTGGCAATCGAATGCAGCGTCAGTTCGTGGGCCGCTTCGGGGTCCATGCCAAAGAGAAAGGGACGGGCGAAGGCGTAGGGCAGAAGGGACATTGGATAATCGACAGGTTATTGTTTACACCGATTGTCTCAAATGACCCAAGACGAACTTAAAACCCTGGTCGGCCAGGCCGTATTGCAGTACGTGACACCCGGCGACATCGTTGGCGTGGGCACGGGCTCCACCGTCAACAAGTTCATTGACGCGCTGGCGACCATGAAAGACCAGATACCGGGTGCGGTGTCCAGCTCGGTGGCGTCTACGGCACGCCTCAAGGCGCTGGGCATTCCGGTGTTTGAGGCCAATGAGGTGGGCGAGTTGTCGGTCTACATCGACGGCGCTGATGAAATTGATGCTCAAGGCTTCATGGTCAAAGGCGGTGGTGCCGCGCTCACCCGCGAAAAGATCGTGGCGGCGCAGTCGCGCCGTTTCGTGTGCATTGCCGACGAAACCAAAATGGTGAAGGCGCTGGGCGCGTTTCCGTTGCCGGTGGAGGTGATCCCCATGGCCACCGCACGGTTGGTGCGCCAGTTTGAAGCGCTGGGCGGCAAAGCCCAGATTCGCTTGAAAGACGGCGCGCCCCTGGTGACCGACAACGGTCAGCACATCTTGGACGTGACGGGTTTGCAGATCACCGACCCGCTGGGTTTTGAGAGCATGGTCAACCAGTGGCCAGGCGTTGTGACGGTGGGTGTGTTTGCCCACCAGCGCGCCCACGTGTGCCTGCTCGGCACGGCCAGCGGTGTGAAAACGCTGACCTTCTGAACCAGGTTCTGAACCAGGTTCTGAACCAGGTTCTGAACCAGGTTCTGAACCAGGTTAAAAACCAGATTTAGAACCGGATGCCTGCCGGGTTGTCGGCGGGTGGCGCCACGGGCACGGGTGCTTCTGATGGCGTTTGGCGGCGGTTGCCGACAGGCGCCGCAGGGGTAGCGCCCGCAGGCTCCGCGGCTTTCACAGCCACCAAGGGGCTGGGTGCTGGGCGGCGGTAATTGGACGGCAGAACCGACTGCTTGGGGTAGCCCGCCGCGTCCATGAACTGCGTCCATTCGGCGTCTGAATAACCCTTGATCTGCTGGGTTCCGATGGTCAGAAACGGCAGCGATGTCTCGCCGCTGAGCCGTTTCAGGGCCTCGGTGTCTTGTGCGGTGTTGACGGTTTTTTCAACGTAAGGCACACCGCGGCTGTTGAGCAGGTTGCGCCCGCTGTTGCACGGTGCGCAGTCGGCGCTGGTGTACAGCGTGACCGGGTAGCGGCTGCTCACCTGCCGCAGTTCAAACGGCAGCTGTGCGTTGGCCCTGGCTGCTGAATTGGCGGTGGCGCTGCCCACCGGGCGGGCGTTCACATTGGCGGGGGGTGGCTGGTCCGAGTAGGTGACGCGGCCGTCGGGCCCGACGATGCGGTAGACCCCCTGGGCCAACACAGGCGCTGCAGCCAGGCCGATGACGAGTCCAACAACCGCCAGGCGCACCGGCACAGGCAGGCCTTTGGCGGTGGTTGTCGTAGCAAAAGCAACGGTGGTCTTGTTCATGCGGTTCCTATCGGCAGTGTGCGAAACAAATCAAGTCAGGCCATACCCTGGTGGCGCAGCAGCGCGTCGATGCTGGGCTCGCGGCCCCGGAAGGCCTTGAACGAGTCCATGGCCGGGCGGCTGCCACCCGCTTCCAGAATGGCCTGGCGGTAGCGGCGCCCGGTGGCCACGTCCAGCGTGCTGTGGCCATTTGCTTGGGCTGCTTCTTCAAACGCGGCGTAGGCGTCGGCGGACAGCACCTCGGCCCACTTGTAGCTGTAATAGCCGGCCGAATAACCACCTGCAAAGATGTGGCTGAAGGTGTGGGGCGTGCGGCTGTAAGCCGGTGGCTGCAGCACAGCCACTTCGTCGCGCACCTGCTGTTGCAGGGCCAAGATGGCTTCACCGCTGGTGACCGGCTCCGGCTGGCTGTGCAGCAGCATGTCAAACAACGAAAACTCCACCTGGCGCAGCGTTTGCAGGCCGCTCTGGTAATTCTTGGCCGCAAGCATCTTGTCAAACAGCGCACGCGGTAGCGGCTCGCCGGTGTCCACATGGGCGGTCATGTGTTTGAGCACGTCCCATTCCCAGCAGAAATTTTCCATGAACTGGCTGGGCAGTTCTACCGCGTCCCATTCGACACCGCTGATGCCCGACACGTCACGCTCGTTGACTTGCGTGAGCATGTGGTGCAAGCCATGGCCGAACTCGTGGAAGAGCGTGATCACGTCGTCGTGGGTGAGCAGTGGCGGCCTCTTGACGCCATCCACCTCGACGCCATCGGCGAAGTTGCATACCAGGTGCGCCACCGGCGTTTGCAATGCGCCGGTGTCCGGGCGCAACCAGCGGGCCCGCACATCGTCCATCCACGCGCCACCGCGCTTGCCGGTGCGTGCTGCGGGGTCCAAATAAAACTGGCCCACCAGCTGTGTGCCTTCGGGCGTGCTGCGTTCAATTCGGTAAAACTCAACGCCCGGGTGCCACACCGGCGCCGTGTCGCGCCGAATCGCCACTTCGAACAGGGTTTCAACAATCTGGAACAGGCCCGCCAGCACCTTGGGTGCAGTGAAATACGGTTTCACTTCCTGCTCGCTGAAAGCGTAGCGCGCTTCCTTCAGCTTTTCGCCAATGTACGGCCAGTCCCAGGCCTTTGGGTCAGTCAGACCGAGTTCGCTGGCGGCAAAAGCGCGCAGATCGGCCACGTCTTTGTCGGCATGCGGACGGGCTTTTTGGCCCAGGTCGCGCAAAAAGGCGATCACTTGCTCCGGCGTTTCGGCCATCTTGGGCACCAGCGAGACGTCGGCATAGTGGCGGTGCCCGAGCAGCTGAGCTTCCTCAAAGCGCAGGGCGAGCAACTCGCCCATGATGGCCGCGTTGTCAAACTTCACCGCATCGCCATCGGCCTGGTCGCTGGCACGGGTGGCGTAGGCGCGGTAGAGCTTTTCGCGCAGCGCGCTGCTGTGGGCAAACTGCATCACCGGCAGGTAGCAAGGCATCTTGAGCGTGAGCTTGTGGCCAGATTTGCCGTCGGCCGTGGCGGCAGCGGCGGTGGCTTGGAGCACATCGTCGGGCACGCCAGCGAGTTCTTCGGTGGGGACGTAAAGGGCGAACGCGTCGGTGGCGTCGAGCGCGTTTTCGCTGAATTTCTGGCCCAGTTCGGCCTGGCGTTCTTGCAGCCAGGCAAAGCGGGCTTTGGCCTCGCCTTGCAGGTCGGCACCCCCCAACACGAAGCCGCGCATGGCATTTTTGTGGGCCTGCGCCTGCTCGGGTGTCAGGCTGGCGGGGTCCATGGCCTTGTATTTGGCGTAGAGGCGCTCATCGGCGCCCATGCGCGTCCAAAACTCGGTGATTCTGGGGAGCACCTCGTTGTAGGCGGCGCGCAGCTCGGGCGTGTCGGCCACGCTGTTGAGGTGGCTCACAGCGCCCCAGGCCCGCGACAGGCGCTCGGCAGGAACGCCCAGCGACAACGACATTTTCGACCAGTCAGCGGGGAAATCGGCAGCGGTTACCGTTTCAAGCGCGTTGCTGGTGGCTTCCAGCAAGGCGTCGATGGCCGGCGCCACCAACGTGGGCGTGATGGCATCAAACAGCGGCAGATCGGAAAAATCCAGCAAAGGATTGAGCGTGGCGGGGGCGGTGCGGTCGTTCATAGCTGTTCAGATGTGGCGCTGGGCGCGAAGTTCAAGGCGGTGGGCGGCTGTTGCAGTCGGTACCGGGCAAAAAAAAGGACAACAAAGCATGTTAGCCACGCCCGATTGTCCTGTGTGCTGTCCGGAATGCGTTCCGGCCCGTGGTTATTGCGACTGGGCGCTTTTCTTGACGCTTTTTTGCATCGGTTTGGCGCGTTTGACCTGGCCACCGGTGGTCAGGCGCTGGTTGCCCAGCACGCGCACCACTTTCACCTCTGGCCGCTGGCCGCCGCGGCTGCTGAACTTCAGCACCTTCACGTCGCGTGGGCCGGGCATGCGGTCTTCGTCCACCGCCTTTTCCTTTTCAGGCATGGGGCGCCAAAGCACCAGCAGTTTGCCGATGTGCTGAATGGGGGCTGCATCGAGCTCGTCGGCCAGCGTTTGCAGCATGGCCTCGCGCGCGGCGCGGTCGTCGTTGAAAACGCGGATCTTGATGAGTCCGTGCGCCTTGAGCGCCGCATCGGCTTCTTTTTTGACGGCGGGGCTCAATCCATCGCCGCCAATATGGACGACGGGATCAAGGTGATGGGCCTCGGCGCGGTGTACTTTACGCTGGGCGGGGGTGAGTGTGATCTGAGGCATGGGACAATTATCGTTTAACGGCGGCCGTTGTGCGTTTTTCGTGCAGGCAGCCTGTCAGGGTCTCTGCGCAGCATGAAAGTCAAAACCAAGAGCAAGAAGGTCAACAAGGCCTGGCTCAACCAACACGTCAACGATACCTATGTGCTTCTGGCCAAGAAGGACGGGTACCGGGCGCGTGCTGCCTACAAGCTTAAAGAGCTCGACGAAACGCTGGGGCTGATTCGTCCGGGTCAGTGCGTGGTGGACCTGGGTTCCACACCCGGCGCCTGGAGCCAGTATGCCCGGCGGCGCCTGAGCCCACAGGGGGCGGCCGTGGGCGAACTGCACGGCACCATCATCGCGCTGGACATGTTGCCCATGGACCCGGTGGAGGGCGTCCATTTCATTCTGGGCGATTTCCGCGAGCCTGCCGTGCTGGCCCAACTGGAGCAGGCGCTGTTGGACCGCCATGTGAGTGCTGTGGATGTGGTGCTCTCGGACATGGCGCCCAATCTTTCGGGCATTGGCTCGACCGATGCGGCCCGCATTGCCGATCTGGTGGAGCTGGCGGTGGACTTTGCCGTGAACCACCTCAAACCCGATGGTGCGCTCGTGGTGAAGCTTTTTCATGGTGGCGCCTACGACCCCATGGTGGCCCTGTTTCGGCAGACGTTTCGCACCGTCAAGGCGATCAAGCCCAAGGCTTCGCGAGAAAAATCGTCTGAAACCTTTCTCGTCGGCATGGGTCTGAAAAAACAGGCGGTTGCCTGAGGGTTGTGGCAGCACACAAAAATGACTAACCCTTCGATTGATATTGCCTCAGTATTTATCAAAGGCACGCCCGCTTGAAAGTCCTAAAATGGGCTCAACATGCTTATGTCTATCAATATCCCCGCCAGGAGCAGCACTTGAACAACCAGTGGTTTTCGAAAATCGCCGTGTGGATGGTTATCGCCATGGTGCTTTTCACCGTCTTCAAGCAGTTTGACGGTCGCACCAGCGCGAGCGCCGGCACGGTCGGCTACTCCGAGTTTCTTGATCTCGTCAAATCCGGCGGTCTCAAGACGGCCACCATCCAGGAAGGCCCAGGCGGCACCGACATCGTGGCCATCACCACCGATGACCGCCGCGTGCGCACCACCGCCACTTACCTCGACCGCGGTCTGGTAGGGGACCTGATCAACAACAACGTCAAATTTGACGTGCGTCCCCGCGAAGAAGGTTCGCTGCTGATGACATTGCTGGTCAGCTGGGGTCCCATGCTGCTGCTGATTGGTGTGTGGATTTATTTCATGCGCCAGATGCAAGGTGGTGGCAAAGGCGGTGCTTTCAGCTTCGGCAAGAGCAAGGCACGCCTGCTCGACGAAAGCAGCAACACCGTGACGTTTGCAGACGTGGCCGGTTGCGATGAGGCCAAGGAAGAAGTGAAGGAAGTGGTCGACTTCCTGAAAGATCCAGCCAAGTTCCAAAAGCTGGGTGGCCGCATTCCCCGTGGTCTGTTGCTGGTTGGCCCTCCCGGTACCGGTAAAACTTTGCTGGCCAAAGGCATTGCTGGCGAAGCCAAGGTCCCGTTTTTCAGCATCTCGGGCTCTGACTTCGTGGAAATGTTTGTCGGTGTGGGCGCATCCCGTGTGCGCGACATGTTCGACAACGCCAAGAAAAACGCACCCTGCATCATCTTTATCGACGAGATTGATGCTGTTGGCCGCCAGCGAGGCGCAGGCCTTGGCGGTGGTAACGACGAGCGCGAGCAGACGTTGAACCAGATGCTGGTGGAGATGGACGGCTTTGACACCAACGCCGGTGTGATCGTGGTGGCTGCCACCAACCGCCCCGACATTCTGGACGCTGCGTTGCTGCGCCCAGGCCGCTTTGACCGCCAAGTCTATGTGACGCTGCCCGACATCCGTGGTCGCGAGCAAATCTTGAACGTGCACATGCGCAAGGTGCCGTTGGGTACCGACGTGAACGCGAGCGTGATCGCCCGTGGCACGCCCGGCATGAGTGGTGCCGACCTGGCCAACCTCTGCAACGAAGCCGCCCTGATGGCCGCACGCCGCAATGCGCGTGTGGTGGAAATGCAGGACTTCGAGAAGGCCAAGGACAAAATCTTCATGGGTCCCGAGCGCAAGAGCATGGTGATGCCCGAGGAAGAGCGCCGCAACACGGCCTACCACGAGTCCGGTCATGCGCTCATCGGCAAGTTGCTGCCCAAGTGCGATCCGGTGCACAAGGTCACCATCATCCCGCGTGGCCGCGCGCTGGGCGTGACCATGAGCCTGCCAGCACAGGACCGGTACAGCTACGACAAGGACTACATGCTGAACCAGATCAGCATGCTGTTTGGCGGTCGTATTGCCGAAGAAGTGTTCATGAACCAGATGACCACCGGCGCCAGCAACGACTTTGAGCGCGCCACCTCCATTGCCCGTGACATGGTGATGCGTTACGGCATGACCGATGCGCTGGGCCCGATGGTGTATGCCGAAAACGAGGGTGAGGTGTTCTTGGGTCGCTCGGTGACCAAAACCACCAACATGAGCGAGCAGACCATGCAAAAGGTGGACGGCGAAGTGCGCCGCATCATCGATCAGCAATACAAGCTCGCCCGTGACCTGATTGAAGAGCACAGCGACCAGATGCACGCCATGGCCAAGGCGCTGCTGGAATGGGAAACCATCGACGCTGAGCAGATTGAGGACATCATGACCGGCAAGCCACCTCGTCCGCCGAAAGACTGGACACCACGCAACCCGTCTGTGGGTGGCGGTGACAGTGGCGGCACGCCAGCGGTGAACACCGACCCGGCGCCAACGGCTGCCTGATCGCGCGCTTTTCTGGCAATCAACACACGGGGCCTTGGGCCCCGTTGTTGTTTGTGGCGGGGTTTCTATTTCGGTCGTCTGTGTAAAGGTGCGTCATGCGTTGGGTTACTTCCCGTTTTGATGTGGATCTCGCTCTGCCCCAGGTCATGGGGATCGTTAACGTCACGCCCGATTCGTTTTCGGACGGCGGCCGCCATGCCACCACCGTGGCGGCCCTGCGCCACTGCGAGCAGTTGTTGAAAGACGGCGCACACATGCTGGACATTGGCGGCGAGTCGACCCGGCCCGGCAGTCCTGCGGTAGGGCTGGAGGAGGAGTTGGCGCGGGTGCTGCCGGTGGTGCAGGCAGCGGTGGCGCTGGGTGTGCCGGTGTCGGTGGACACCTACAAGCCCGAGGTGATGCAGGCCGTGCTCGATGCCGGTGCCGATGTGATCAACGACATCTGGGCGCTGCGTCAAGGCGGCGCGCTGTCCGTGGTGGCTGCGCACCCGCGCTGCGGTGTGTGCCTGATGCACATGCACCGCGACCCGCAGACCATGCAGGTGGCCCCCATGGCCGGTGATGTGGTGGGTCCAGTGGCCGGGTTCTTGGGCGAACGTGCCAGCGCGTTGACCACAAGCGGTGTGGCTGCCGAGCGCATCGTGCTGGACCCCGGTATCGGCTTTGGCAAGACCGTGGCGCAAAACTTCAGCCTGCTGGCCCACCAGCCGGCGTTGCTGGCGCTGGGTTATCCGTTGCTGGCCGGTTGGTCGCGCAAGTCGTCACTGGGGCATGTGACGGGCCGCGAGGTGCCCGCCGAGCGCGTCGCGGCCAGTGTGGCTGCGGCTTTGTTGGCGGTTGAGCGGGGCGCGTGCGTGGTGCGTGTGCACGATGTGCGCGAAACGGTGGACGCGCTGAAGGTATGGCGGGCAAGCCTGCCTGTGTAGAGCTTGAGCAGGGGTGCTGCCACGATAATGCTGGATGGTGAGGATGCGGCCCTGTCGGGGCCGTTTCAACGAAGCGCAACAGACCCAAAAACAGAAGGACGCAGGTATGACACGCAAGTATTTCGGCACCGACGGTATCCGTGGAACGGTGGGGCAACCGCCGATCACGCCCGACTTTGTGCTGCGCCTGGCGCACGCGGTGGGCCGCGTGCTCAAGCGTTCCGAGGCGCGCCCCACGGTGCTGATTGGCAAAGACACGCGCATTTCTGGCTATATGCTGGAGAGTGCGCTGGAGAGTGGCTTCAACTCGGCGGGTGTGGATGTGCTGCTGCTGGGGCCTGTGCCCACGCCGGCAGTGGCCTACCTGACGCGGGCGCAGCGGGCCAGCCTCGGCGTGGTGATTTCGGCCAGCCACAACCCGTTTGCCGACAACGGCATCAAGTTTTTCAGCGCCATGGGCACCAAACTGCCCGACGACTGGGAACTCGCGGTGGAAGCCGCACTGGAAGAGGCGCCGGTGTGGGCTGACTCTGCCAACCTGGGTAAAACCCGGCGAATGGACGACGCTTCCGGGCGATATATTGAGTTCTGCAAAAGCACCTGTTCGCACCTTTTTACCCTGAAGGGCCTGAAGATTGTGGTGGACGGGGCCAACGGCGCCGCTTACCACATTGCTCCTGATGTGTTCCATGAACTCGGCGCTGAGGTGATCAAGATTGGTTGCGCGCCCGACGGCCTGAACATCAATCAGGGCGTGGGTGCCACCCACCCGCAGGCGCTGGTGGAGGCGGTGAAGGCCCACGGCGCCCATTACGGCATTGCGCTGGATGGCGACGCCGACCGCCTGCAAATGGTCGACGCCAGCGGGCGTCTGTTCAACGGTGACGAACTGCTGTACCTGATTGCCTCCGATCGCATTTCGCGCGACATCGACGTGCCCGGTGTGGTGGGCACGCTCATGACCAACAAGGCGGTGGAGGTGGCCTTCAAGCACAAAGGCGTGAAGTTTGTGCGCGCCAAGGTGGGTGACCGCTATGTGCTCGAAGAGCTGGAACGCCATGGCTGGGTGCTGGGTGGCGAAGGTTCCGGGCACATTCTGGTGCTGGACCGGCACACCACGGGCGACGGCCTGGTGTCGGCCTTGCAGGTGCTGCATGCGTGCGTGGACAGCGGCAAAACCATGGCGCAGTTGCTGGCCGATGTGACGCTGTTCCCGCAGGTGCTCATCAATGTGCGCCTGCAGCCGGGCCAGGACTGGAAAGCCAACACCTTGTTGTCCGATGAAACCCGCGCGGTGGAAGCCGAGCTGGGTGATGCGGGGAGGGTGTTGATTCGTGCCAGCGGTACCGAGCCGCTGCTGCGGGTGATGGTGGAAGCCCGAGACGCGCAGCAGGCGCAGGCCTGTGCCGATCGCCTGGTCAATGCCTTGAGGGCGGGCTGATGTCGGCGGCATTTTCGGTGCGCCTTGCCGACTACGCCTGCGCCACCGACGCGGCGGCCTTGGTGGCGCTGCTTGACGCCTATGCCAGCGACCCGGCCGGTGGCGGTGAGCCCTTGAGCGACTACGCCAAGTCCCACCTGGTGCGCGAGCTGGCGGCGCGGCCGCAGGCTTACAGCGTGCTGGCGTTTGACGGGCATCAGCCGGTCGGTCTGGTGAATTGCATTGAGGGTTTCTCCACCTTCGCTTGCAAGCCGCTGGTGAACGTCCACGATGTGGCGGTGCTGGCCAGCCACCGGGGACGCGGCGTTGCCGCGCAGATGCTGGCGCTGGCCGAGCGCCAAGCCTTGGCACGCGGCGCTGTGAAAATGACCTTGGAAGTGCTTTCCGGAAATGAACCCGCGGTGAATCTGTACCGGCGCATCGGCTATGAGGGCTACCAGCTTGACCCGGCGATGGGTACGGCGCAGTTCTTTCAGAAGTGGATTTAGAACCACCCCCGCGCCGCCTGCGGCGTCACCCCCTCCAGGGGGCGATGCGAGTGGCCCGGCGGAGCCGGTTCCACCGCATCCTGGCCTGAAGGCGTTCCCCTCGTTGCTCAGTAAAGTAGGAACGGTTGGCGGGCTTCTGACCAGGCCGCTTCGTCCGGCCTGGTGATCGCATCGAGGTCTTCGGGCGTTGCATCCGGGTGGTCTACCCACTCGCGCAGCGCCGGGCCGCCGTTGATGAGATCAATCGCCAGGCGATCGTGCTCGTATTCGTACGCAAAGTCGCGCCACAGCGGGTAGGCCGGCGCCTGTGAGCGCAGCGCCTTGAAGGCCAGTGCCTGCAGGCGCCAGGGCTTGAACGCGGCGTGGTCGTAATGCGTGGGGTCTTCCACATGAATCTGTACACCGGCGCACAGTTGGCCTTTGTGCTTGTGGAAAGTGGGTTCAAAAAAGCATTCACGCAACACGCAGCCTTGCAGCCATTGCGGCGCCAGGCGTCGCATGTCGTCCATGAGGCGGTGGGCGTCGATGTCGGGTGCGCCAAACAGCTCCAGCGGGCGCGTGGTGCCGCGGCCTTCGCTCAGTGTGGTGCCTTCCAGCATGACGGTGCCGGCGTAGGCGCGGGCCATGCTCAGGTTGGCTGCGTTCGGGCTGGGGTTCACCCAGGTGCGCTCCATGGGCCAACCAAAGCCGGGCGCGGCGTCGGGTTGCCAGCCTTCCATGGTGATCACACGGTAGTCCACTTGCAGGCTCAGCGTGGCGATGAACCAGTGGCCCAGTTCACCCATGGTCATGCCGTGGCGCATGGGCATGGGGCCGGCGCCCACGAAACTTTCCCAGCCCTCGCGCAATGTCAGGCCTTCCACCGGTCGGCCCGCCGGGTTCGGGCGGTCCAGCACCCACACGCTTTTGCCTTGCTGTGCAGCGGCTTCCAGCACGTAGCGCAGCGTGGTGATGAAGGTGTAAATGCGGCAGCCCAGGTCTTGCAGATCGACCAGCAGCACGTCAAAGCTGTCCACCATGGCTGGCGTGGGCCGGCGCACCTCGCCGTACAGGCTGAACACCGGGATGCCCAGGCGCGGGTCCAGGTAGTCGGGCGACTCGACCATGTTGTCTTGCTTGTCGCCGCGCAGACCGTGCTGCGGGCCAAAGGCTGCGGTCAGTTGTATGTCGGGCAGCGCGGCAATGGCGTCCAGCGAATGGGTGAGGTCGCGGGTGACCGACGCGGGGTGCGCCAGCAAGGCCACACGACGCCCAGCCAGCGGCGCGCGCAGCACCGGGTCTTGCAGAAAACGTTCAATGCCGAATTTCATGGGGTGTCTTGGAAAGCGGGAGGAGGGTCAAAAAACGGCAGCGCCAGGGACAGCGCCATGCCGCCCCGGTGGTGAAAGTCGGGCCGGGCGGCGGGGTGTTGCAGCGCCCAGTAGCTGAGCTGGCCGCCTTGGTCTTCTATTACGGCGCTCAGGCCCAGTTGTAAGGCACCACCGGCCTGGCACATAGGCAGAGCGCTGCGCGGCAGCCAGACCTGAAGCACCAGCGCATGGGCTTGCACGGTAAGGTCTATTTGCGGCTTAACTTGCGGCTGGGCCAGCTCGGCGGCGGTGTCGCGCACGCGTTCACCACGAAACCGGTAGGCGGCCCAATGGCCCGATGGAGAAAAGTTGAATTCGCGGTAGGCCGGCTCGCCTGGCACCGCCACGAAGGCTTCAAAACAGGTGTGTTGCCACAAGCCGTCGGCCGTACCCGGCGTGGCAGGGGCAGGCACGGACAAGGCGGCCACGTCGCCGGTCAATGCATAGCGCAGCAGCAGCCCGGCGCTGGGTTCGCTGACCGTGACGCCGCCCGCCATGGCCAGGCTCACACTCAACTGCAGAGGGTGCGCGCAGGGCGTGGCCGGGTGGCACACCAGGGGCATGGCCTGGGCAGGCAGCGGGGAGGGGGCGGGAATGTCGGTCACAGGTGCGTATTTTGGCAGGCCCGCAACACGGCCCCGGTGCTCAGGCCGGGTTGGGTGGAAACCAGTGGCGGGTGCGGTTGATCAGGGCCACCAGCGACAGCATCACCGGCACCTCCACCAGCACACCCACCACCGTGGCCAGCGCCGCGCCCGAGTGCAGGCCGAAGAGCGAAATGGCCACCGCCACCGCCAGCTCAAAGAAGTTGGAGGTGCCAATGAGGCAAGCCGGGGCCGCAATGTTGTGTGGCAACTTGAGCCAGCGTGCACCGGCATACCCCAGCGCAAAAATGCCGTAGGTCTGGATGGTGAGTGGAATGGCGATCATGGCAATGACCAGCGGTTTGGCGATGATGGTTTCGGCCTGAAATCCAAACAGCAACACCACGGTGGCGATCAGCCCCACCACCGACCAGGGCTTGAGCAGCGCGACAAACCGGCTCACCGCCGCTTCTCCACCTTTCGAGCGCAGCGCCTGGCGTGTCATAACGCCGGCCACCAAGGGCAGGACAACATAGAGCAGGGTGGACAGCAGCAGCGTTTGCCACGGCACCGTGAGGTCGGTGATGCCCAGCAAAAACGCGGCGATGGGCGCAAACGCAAACACCATGATGATGTCGTTGACCGACACCTGCACCAGCGTGTAGTTGGGGTCGCCTTTGGTGAGCTGGCTCCACACAAACACCATGGCGGTGCAGGGCGCCACGCCCAGCAGGATCATGCCGGCGATGTATTCGTTGGCCGACTGTGGGTCCACAAACGGCGCAAACAAATACTTGAAGAACAGCACGCCCAGCGCCGCCATGGTGAAGGGCTTGATGAGCCAGTTGATCACCACCGTGAGCAGCAGGCCCTTGGGCTTTTTGCCGACGTCGCGCACGGCCGCGAAGTCGATCTGGATCATCATGGGGTAAATCATGATCCAGATGAGCACGGCCACCACGAGGTTGACGTGGGCGTATTCGAGGGCCGCAATGGCGGCAAAAGCCGCAGGCGACAAGAGCCCCAGGCCGACCCCGGCCAGAATGCCCAAGCCGACCCAGACGGTGAGGTAGCGTTCGAAAACTCCCATGCGGTGATTGTCGGTGATGCGTTGGTGCGTTCGGTGTCGCGCTCAGCGGCGCGTGGGCAAACCAAGCGTCAGCAGCCAGCACACCAGCAGCATCAGCGCCGAGCCCACCAGCGCGTACAGCAGGCCGCCCCACTGGTAGAGCAGGCCCGACATCAGCGTGCCGAAGAAGCGGCCCAGCGCGTTGGCGGCGTAGTAGAAGCCCACGTCTTCGGCCGCCTTCTCGCTGCCGGCGTAGGCCAGGATCAGGTAGGAATGCACGGACGAGTTGACCGCGAAGGCGAAGCCGAACAGGCCCAGACCGCCCACCACCCACCACTGCAGGTTCGGCAGCTCCAGCCACACCGCCACGGCGATGGCCACGGGAATCAGCGCCAGCGCCAGCGACCAGCCGCGCGCCGCCGGCACCTCGCTGCTCAGGCCGTCCGGGCTGCGTTTCACGAGGTTCGGCGCCAGCGCCTGCACCAGCCCGTAGCCGATGGTCCAGGCCGCGAGGAAGCCACCGACCATGGTGAAGTTCCAGCCCTGCGAATACAAGAACACCGGCACACCGACCACGAACCACACGTCGCGCGCGCCGAACAGCGCCACGCGCGCAGCGGCCAGGTAGTTGATGCCCTGGTTCTTGGCGAACAGTTCCTTGGCCGACTTGGACGCCTTGGCCTTGCCCATCATCGGTGGCACCGACAGCACCACGCCCGCCAGCACCAGCACCAGCAGGCCCGACATCGCCCACAGCGAATGCTGGAAGCCCAGCGCCTGCAGCAGCACGCCGCCGAGGAAGAAGCCAAAGCCCTTCATGGCGTTCTTGCTGCCGGTGAACCAGGCCACCCATTTGAAGAGCTGGTTGTTGCCGCCGTCCTCGGCCTTGGCCTGCGCCTGCGTGACCTTGATGGCCGATTTGCTGGCGGTCTTGGTCAGGTCCTTGGCCACGCCGCAGATGCCCTGCGCCACCACCACCCAGGCCACCGACATCGCCGCCGTCCAGGCCGGGTTCAGCAGCGAGAGCAGGGTGAAGCCGGTGATTTGCGTGACCAGGCCCACGGTCAGCATGCGCTGGATGCCGTAGCGCGTGGCCAGCCAGCCGCCGATCAGGTTGGCCAGCACGCCGGCCGCTTCGTACAGCAGGAACAGAAAGGCCAGCGTGAATGGCGAATAGCCCAGCTTGTAGAAGTGCAGCAGCACCAGCATGCGCAACGCGCCGTCGGTGAGCGTGAAGCCCCAGTAGGCGGCGGTGACGATGGCGTAGTTGCGGGTGGCGGTGTTCATCGTGCCGCGTTCAGATGCCGACAGATTCCAGATGACAAGCCAGGTCCACCATGCGGGTGGCGTAGCCCATCTCGTTGTCGTACCAGGCGTAGACCTTGAGCAGGGTGCCGTCGGTCACCATGGTCGAGAGACCATCGACGATGGAACTGCGCGTGTCGCGCGCGTAATCGGCGCTCACCAGCGGGCGGGATTCGTAGCCCAGGATGCCGGCCAGCGGACCCTTGGCGGCGGCCTCGAACAGCGCATTCACTTCCTCGGCCGTGGTCGCGCGGTTGAGCTCGAACACGCAGTCGGTCAGCGAGGCGTTGAGCGCCGGCACGCGCACCGCGTGACCGTTGAGTTTGCCCTTGAGTTCGGGGTAGATCAGCGCGATGGCGGTGGCGCTGCCGGTGGTCGTGGGCGCCAGGTTCACCATGGCGCTGCGGGCGCGGCGCAGGTCCTTGTGCGGCGCGTCCACCACCAGGTTGGTGTTGGTCGGGTTGTGCAGCGTGGTGATCTGGCCGTGGCGGATGCCGATGGCTTCGTGCACCACCTTCACCACGGGTGCCAGGCAGTTGGTGGTGCAGCTGGCGGCGGTGACGATGCGGTCGCGCGCCGGGTTGTACAGGTGCTCGTTGACGCCGACCACGATGTTCAGCACGTCGCCCACTTTGACAGGCGCGGCCACGATCACGCGCTTGGCGCCGCGGTCCAGGTGGCCCTGCAGGGTTTCGGGGGTGAGGAACTTGCCGGTGCATTCCAGCACCAGGTCCACGCCCAGATCGCCCCAGGGGATCTCGGCAGCGGTGGCGTGTTCGCTGAAGCTCAAGCGCTGGTCGTCGATGCGGATGGCGTCGCTGCCCTCGGCCGCGATGTCGGCCCGCCACTTGCCCTGCACGCTGTCAAACGCCAGCAAGTGGGCGGTGGCGGCAGCGCCGCCTTTGATCTCGTTCAGGTGCACCACCTCCAGGCGGTTGCCAGCGCGTGGGTCGGTGCTTTCGCGCTCGGCTGCGCCGAAGGCGGCGCGCAGGGCCAGGCGGCCGATGCGGCCCATGCCGTTGATACCTACTTTCATCGTTCTGTCCTTAAAAGGTGAAAGGAAACACGGGGAAACACTTCAATAACCATTGAATTGTTGCTGGGCTGTGTGACAGCGGGGTGACATGTTGTGGCTACACGCTGGGTGGACCGGTCCAGTGCGCGTTGAGGTCAGGCAACACCACCACCGGCGAAAAGCCACCGCCTTCGGTGCGGAAGTTGGTGGTCTGACCGGCCCAGGTGCGGGCCGCCAGCAGCTGGATGTGGCCGCCGTAGGTGTAGGCGCGCAGATCGAGCTTGAGCCGGGTGGGTTGGCCGTCCACCATCACCAGGCGTTCGCTGGGCGGCACGGTGGTTTGCGCCACATAGTCGCCCGCCAAAATCTCGGTCCACACCCGGCGGGTCAGCTTGTCGCCCCGGTAGGCAGCCCGCGCACCAAACCCCGCGGCGGGTTTGAAAAACAGGCCGCGCCGCTGGGCCCACAGGGCGACGGCGTTTTCCGCGGTGACGGCCTGCGTGCTGGGCACCACCGCCTGCAGGGTGGCGCGGTCGGCGCTGGAGACGCCCCAGTCTTCCAGTTGCGCCGGGTCCGACAGGGCGATCAGGTTGCGCTTGTTTGCGTAAAGCGCGTGCGCGCGGGGGTGCGGCGTGACCACCGCCGCGCCAGCCCGGTAGGCCTGTTGCAGGGCTTCGTGCTCGGCGTCTTGCAGGTAAAAGTCGGTCAGGCGGTTGTAGACCAGGTCCACCGGCATGCCGGGGGGCAGGGCGGGGTGCCAGAGCGCGCCACCCTGCCAGTGCAGCTCGCGCGGGTCGGCCACCATCGCCAGCAGCCCGTGGGCCGCAAAAAGCGCCTGGGCCATTTCAAACTCGGGTGCCAGGTACTGCTGGGCGGGCGCGTCGTCCACGATCACCACGTTGCGCAGCGGCGCGCTCCCCCGCTGGGCATGCCATTCCTGGCGGAACATAGCCACGAACGCCGCCTCGATCGGCGCTGGTACCCCTTCCGAGGCGGCTGGATGGACGCCACAGCACACGCGGTGCGCACGGGCCAGCGCTGCGTTGAGCAAGGCGCCGCCCGCGTTGCTGTTGATCTCGATCAGCTTGGGGCCATCGGCCGCCAGGTGAAAGTCGTAGCCCATGAAGACCCCCGCCGGCCCCCAGTTGAGCTGTGCAATGGGGTGGGCCCGGGCCAGGGCCTGGGTTTGCCAGGCCGGCAGGGCCATCACCCGTTCCAGCGCGTCCACCGCTTGCACCAGTTGGGCGTTGACGGCCTCGTCCAGAAACACGGCGGTGGCCGAAAACAGGTGGGGGTGACTTTGCGTCAGCCGGTCCGTCATGCCCTGCAGCGCCGGGCTGGTTTCCAGCTGCTCGCGCAGGCGCTGGGGCTCCAACGTCTGGCAGGCGCAGGCCAGGTTGAGCGCGTCGGCGGCGCTCATGGCGCGGTGGCGCAGGTTTTGGGCCCGCAGCCGGTTGACACTTCGCAGGGCTCGCCGGCACAGCAGTGCTCGGTCAGGTAGCCCAACAAGGCGTTCATGCGGTCAAAGTTTGCGCGGTAGATGAGGTGGCGGCCCCGCGGCTCGGCGCTCACCAGATCGGCCTGGCTCAGTTCTTTCAGGTGAAAAGACAGGGCGCTGGGCGACACCCCCAGCCTCTCGGCCATGGTGCCGGGCGTGAGTCCTTCGGGCCCGGCCACCACCAGTTCCCGAAACGCCCGCAGGCGCTGCACCTGGGCCAGCGCGGCCAGGGCGCGTAAGGTGTTGTCTTCCTGGGGTGTGGCGGTGTGCATGTTCCCACTATACAAGAACGGTTGAAACGTTTGCGCCACCCCGGCGGGCGCCACTGCCGGGCGCCGGCTGTTGCGCCCCTCAGTACCGCTCGGGCACGATCATCGAATCGGGCACGGGCTGGCGCAAATAGTCGGGGTTGCGCACCCGGCCGGGCAACACCACCTCGGGTCGCGCCACCTCGGTGTAATCAAACTGCTCCAGCAGGTGGTGGATGCAGTTCAGACGGGCCTTCTTTTTGTCCACCGCCTGCACCACCCACCAGGGCGCTTCGGCAATGTGGGTGCGCTCAATCATGGTCTCTTTGGCCTTGGTGTACTCCTCCCAACGCCGGCGCGACTCCAGGTCCATCGGGCTGAGCTTCCATTGCTTGAGCGGGTCGTGAATGCGCCCTAGAAAGCGCAGGTGCTGCTCGTCGTCGGTGATCGAAAACCAGTATTTGATGACCCGTATGCCCGAGCGCACCAGCATACGTTCGAACTCCGGCACCGAGCGAAAGAACTCTTCGTACTCGTCGTCGGTGCAAAAGCCCATGACCTTCTCCACCCCGGCGCGGTTGTACCAGCTGCGGTCAAACAACACCATTTCGCCTGCGGCCGGCAGGTGGGCGGCATAGCGCTGAAAGTACCACTGGGTGCGCTCGCGGTCGTTGGGCGCCGGCAGCGCCACCACGCGGCACACCCGCGGGTTGAGCCGCTGGGTGATGCGCTTGATCACGCCGCCTTTGCCGGCTGCGTCCCTGCCTTCAAACAGGATCACCACCTTTTCTTTGGTGTTGGCCACCCAGTCCTGCAGCTTCACCAGCTCGCCCTGCAGCCGGAACAGCTCGCGAAAATAGGCCAGCCGTTGCGCTTTTTCGTCAGCGGTCTGTGTGGTGCTGGTGCCGTCTAACGCCTCACCGTCCAACAAATACCCGTCCTCCATTTCCAGTTCCAGCGCTTCGTCGTAGCTGTCCAGCAGGTCGCGCTCCATGCGGCGACTCAGGGTTTCAGGTGGGTTGACATGCATGGCCGTGGCTCCGTTGATGAAGTGCAACAAATTACGCCGCTTGTGTGACAGCGTCGTGACCCACGGGCTGCCGAGCGGCTGTCACGCGTTCGTCATGCGTTTGCCACGGGTGCGTCATGCCTGCTCTCAACAATCAGCGCTGTCACCACGTGGTGGCAGACCAGAGGAGCCTTCCTGATGAAAGAACTACCCACGCCCACGCTGGATTTGTCGCCCGCCTCGCGGGTGCAGGCGCTGCGACAGCCGCGCACCGACTTCAAGCCCCAGCCCCTGGTGGGCGCACCCGCTGCAGCTGGGCCGGTCGCGGCAGGCATTGAGGTGTCCTGGGCTCGGCACCTGGACGAAGTCCGTGAAGCCCAAAGACTGCGGCACAGTGTGTTTGCCGGTGAAATGGGCGCCATCTTGTCCAACGCGGTGCCAGGGCACGATGTGGACCTGTTCGATGATTTTTGTGAACACCTGCTGGTGCGCGACACCACCACCCGCCAGGTGATTGGCACCTACCGCGTGCTCACGCCCGCCCAGGCCAAGCGGGTGGGCAGCACCTACAGCGACACCGAATTTGACCTGACCCGGCTGCGCAACGTGCGCGAGCGCATGGTGGAGCTGGGCCGCAGCTGCGTGCACCGCGACCACCGCCACGGCGGCGTGATCATGGCGCTGTGGGGTGCACTCGCGGCTTTCATGGTGCGCAACCAGCTCGACACCATGATCGGCTGCGCCAGCATTCCCATGCAGCACCAGGGTCCGCACGGCATGGTGGGCGGGGGCTATGCGGCGGCCAGCATCTGGCGCCAGCTCAAAGCAACGCACCTTGCCCCCATCGACTGCCATGTGCGGCCGCGCCTGCCCCTGCCCATTGAGCAGCTCGACGACACGCTCGATGTGGACCCGCCTGCGCTCATCAAAGGCTACCTGCGCCTGGGCGCCAAGGTCATGGGCCCGCCGGCCTGGGACCCAGATTTCAATGCCGCCGACCTGCCCATGATCATGCGCATTTCGGACCTGCCCAGCCGCTACCGAAAACATTTTTTGGGCGCTTGAGACCCGAGGTGCTCGCGGCGCCAGCCACAAAAAAAGGGAGACAAAAACATGAAAATTTTGCTGATCACTGATGCCTGGAAACCACAGACCAACAGCGTGGTCACCACCCTGGTGGAGCTGGTGCGCGAACTGCAGACGCAAGGCCATGAAGTGGTGGTGGTTCACCCCGGGCAATTTCGCACCTGGTCGTGCCCCGGTTTGTCGGGGCTGGCTCTGGCCTTGTGGCCAGGGAACCGGCTGGGCCGCATGATGGACGCGGCCCAGGCAGACGCCATCCACATTGCCACCGAAGGCCCATTGGGTTGGGCGGCACGGCGCCATTGCTTGCGCCACCAGCAGGCGTTCACCACCGCTTTTCACACCAAGTTTCCAGACATCTTGCGCACCACACTGGGTTTGCCCCTGGCTTGGGGCTATGCCTTGCTGCGCCGCTTTCACCGCCCCAGCAGCGCCGTGATGGTGCCCACGCTCGGGGTGCTTCACATGCTGCAGGGCAAGGGGTTTCAGAATCTGCGTGAGTGGTCACATGGCGTGGACACGCGCTTGTTTGCATTTGCTCGCGAAGCGTCCGAATACCCTTCGCTCGGGCACCTGGCCCGCCCGGTCAGCCTGTGTGTGGGGCGCGTGGCGGCTGACAAAAACATCGAAGCGTTTTTGAATCTGGACGTGCCTGGTAGCAAGGTGGTCTGCGGCGTGGGTCCGATGGAGGCGGTTTTGCGAGAGCGCTACCCCAACGTGCATTGGCTGGGCGCCTTGCCACGCCACGAACTGGCCCATGTGTACGCTGCGGCCGATGTGCTGGTGTTCCCCAGCCGCAGCGAAACCTTTGGCCTGGTGATGCTGGAGGCCATGGCCAGCGGCTTGCCCGTGGCCGCCTACCCGGTGGACGGCCCCTTGCAGGTGGTGGGTGACAGCGGTGCCGGTGCCCTGCGGGAAGACCTGCACGAAGCCTGGTCCGAGGCTCTGCGGATCAACCGCGAGCAGGCCCGTGCCCGCGCCAGGGTGTTTGGCTGGCGCCCCGCAGCCGAGCGGTTTGTGGCGTTGTTGGCCTGGCTGCCGCGCCAGGCACCGGCGCCCCAGCGGTTTCGCCCAGCGGGCGCGGTGCCCGCACCGGCACCAGAACCGTGTAAAACTGTCACACGCATGTCATCCGCCCGTTGAATAATTGTCAAATAGACGCACCAGCGCTGTTTGTCGGGGGGACGGGCAACGACTGGGCCATTCGACGGGAACCATGAGCGCCAACAGCCACAACCACCGCTTGCATTTTCTGGACAGGGACCACAGCATCCTGGCCTTCAACGAAAGGGTCATGGACTGGGCCCGGCGTGCAGACGTGCCACTGCTGGAGCGGCTGCGCTACCTGAGCATCGTGTCCAGCAATCTCGACGAATTTTTTGAGGTGCGCATGGCGCCCCACCTCGCTGCGCGAAAAGCCAACGAGCAGCGCGGGCTGTACACGGTGGAAACACACGACCGTGTGTCCGCCAAGGTGCATGCTCTGGTGGCCCAGCAATACGCCATCTACAACGACGAACTCTTGCCTTTGCTGGAAAAAAAGGGCATCAAACTGGTGGCGCACGGCGAGCGCAACCCGCGCCAGCGCCGCTGGGTGAAAGAGTTTTTTGTGCGCGAAGTGCAGCCGCTGCTGATGCCGGTGGGGCTGGACCCGGCGCATCCGTTTCCGCAGGTGGCCAACAAGTCGCTCAACTTCATCGTGCGCCTCACCGGCAAAGACGCGTTTGGGCGTGAAAACGAAATTGCCATCGTCAAGGTGCCGCGCATCTTGCCGCGTTTCTTTCGCATGCCGCCCATCAAGGGCTCCAAGCAGACGCACTTTGTCTCCATTTCCAGCCTGATCCGCTCGCACCTGGCCGACCTGTTCCCCGGTCGCCAGGTCACCGAGTTTTCGCAGTTCCGCGTCACCCGCCATTCCGATCTGGCGGTGGACGAAGAAGAGGTGAAAAACCTGCGCACGGCCTTGCGCAAGGGTTTGCAGCAGCGCCACTACGGCGAGGCGCTGCGGCTGGAGGTGTCGGCCGGCTGCTCCGAATACCTGTCGAGTTTCTTGCAGGCCCAGTTTGCGTTGCCCGCTGAAGCCTTGTACCGCGTGCCCGGCCCGGTCAATCTGGTGCGCTTGAACCAGCTGATTGACCAGGTGGACGCTCCAGCGCTGCGGTTTGAAGGCTTCCACGGCGGCTGGCCCGCACAGCTCACCCCCGGGCAGTCGTACTTTGAGCGGCTGCAGCAGGGTGACGTGCTGATCCACCAGCCTTACGAGAGCTTTGACGCTGTGCTGGCCTTTCTGCGCGAAGCGGTGGAAGACCCGAACGTGCTGGCGATCAAGCAGACCATTTACCGCACCGGCGCCAAGTCCGAGCTGATGAACCTGCTGCGCGAAGCGGTGCGCCGAGGCAAAGAAGTGACGGCGGTGGTGGAGCTGAAGGCGCGCTTTGACGAAGAAGCCAACATCAACTACGCCGAGCGGCTGGAGTCGGTGGGTGCCCAGGTGGTGTACGGCGTGGTAGGCCTGAAAACCCACGCCAAGATGCTGCTGGTGACGCGGCGCGAAGAAGGCCGGCTGCGCCGCTACGGTCATATTTCCACGGGCAACTACAACCCTGGCACCGCACGGCTGTACACCGACCTGAGCTACCTCACGGCAGACGATGCACTCACCGCCGACCTGGAGCAGATCTTTTTGCACCTGGCCAGCCAGAACCGCCTGCCCAAACTCAACAAAGCGCTGATTGCACCGTTTCACCTGCACAAGTCGATGCTGGAAAAAGTGGAAGCGGCAGGCGCTGCTGCGCGTGAGGGCAAAGACGCTCGGATCGTGCTGAAAATGAACGCGCTGACCGACGAGCCACTGTCCCGCGCGCTGGCCCATGCTTCGCAGCAGGGCGCCAAGATCGAACTCATCGTGCGCGGTGCCTGCATCTTGCCGGCCCAGGTGCCCGGCGTGACCGACAACGTGCGCATTCGCTCGGTGATTGGGCGTTTGCTGGAGCATTCCCGCGTGTGCTATTTCCGGGTGGATGGGGCCGAAGAGCTGTGGCTTTCCAGCGCCGACTGGATGAACCGCAACATGCTGCGCCGGGTAGAACTGGCGTGGCCGGTGACCGACCCGGTGTTGCGCCACCGCATCATGGACGAGTGCATCAACGCCTACCTACACGACACCAAAGACGCCTGGCTGCTGCAGCCCGATGGCTCGTACGTGCCCGCAGGCCTGACCGGCACGGGCAAGTCACGGGTCGTGCTGCATTCGGCGCAGGCCATGTTGATGGTCCGTTATGGCAGCAAAGGCTGACCGCTTCAAAGGACCCCGATGGACCTGATTTTGTGGCGCCATGCCGAAGCCTACGAACACCCCGACCCGGTGCTGGGCCGTCAGGGTGACACGCTGGACCTGGCCCGGCGACTCACGCCCCGGGGTGAAAAACAGGCTGCGCGCATGGCCGCCTGGCTCGACCGCCAGTTGCCGGCAGCAGCTCGCGTGCTGACCAGCCCGGCGCAGCGCACCGAACAGACCGCGCTGGCGCTGGGCCGCAAATACAAAGTGCGTGCAGAACTGGCACCGGGTGCCGATCCGCTGACGTTGCTCGACATGGTGCAGTGGCCCAACAACAAAACGCCGGTGGTGGTGGTGGGGCACCAGCCGACCTTGGGGCAAGTGATTGCCCGTCTGCTGGGGCTGGCCGAAGAAGACTGTCCAGTGCGAAAAGGGGCCATCTGGTGGCTGCGCCAGCGCGAGCGCGGTGGCGAACTGCAGACGGTGCTCTACACGGTACAAACACCCGAGCTGCTGTAGTGCACCGGCGATGCGCTGAGCGCCGGCTGATCAGCGCTGGCGTGCACTCAAACCTGGGTTGGCGCTTCGGCTGCGGCTGCTTGCACCATTGGCTGGGCGGCAACAGGAGCAATGGGCTTTGAGGCCGGCTTTTTGCGCGGCACGGGCTGGGTTGCCTTGGCTGGGGCTGGTGCCGTGGTGCGGGCCTTCCGGGCCGGCACTGCGCGTTTGGCCGCTGGTTTGGTGGGTGCTTTCACCGTTGATTTCACCGGCGCTTTGGCCGCAGCCTTTACGGCAGGCTTGGCAGCCGATTTCGCTGCTGGTCGCGTCACCACCTTGGCCGTGCTTTTGACAGCTGGTTTGACCGGCGCTTGGGCGGCCGCGGTTGCCGTGGCCTTGCGGGCAGCGGGCTTGCGAACCACTTTCAGGGCTTCAGCAGCGGGCACTTCGGCAGCCGGTCGGCCGGTTTTCAGTGTCGGGATGGCGGCCAGCGCGGCTTTGTACGCACTGTCGCTCAAGCTTTGCAGCAACTTGAGTCCGGCGCGCAGCAACTCGCTTTTCTTCACCGACGTGCCCAGCGCAATCGCACGCACCTTCATGTCTTCAATCACCACGTACTCGGCTTTGGGGATGGTGAAACTGTCGCGAACGAGCTTGGTTTTCTTGTTGGTGGTCTTGTTGGGTGTGTTGGCCATGGGGCGCTCCTTGGGTTAATACGCAATCAAGTATAAACGGTGTATACGGTTTATACCTTTATGTCAAAGGCGTGACAAAGCCGTGACACAACGAGTTGAACCCTTGGGCAGGCCGAAACAGCGCTGTTGCGCTGGCGTGCGCCTCAAGACGCGTTGAATGCGCGCCGGGTGCCTTGCTCGCAGGCGGCAAGCCACGCCAGTTCGGCCGACACCACCACCTGGCGCCGGGCCGACAACTCCACCGCTTCGCACGCAGCCGCGAGCCGCATGGCACCCACATTGGCCGCAGCGCCTTGTAAATGGTGCGCGGCTTGTTGCACTTCTTCAAAACGCTGCAGTGCAGCAGCGTGCTCAATGGCTTGTACCCGGCTGCTCAGCGTTTGCAAAAACTCGTCCATGATTTCTCGGCGCAGGCTGCCGTTGGCGTCGTCCAGGTCCATGAAGCTGGCCCAGCGGGTTTCGTCCAGCCACGGCGGCTGTGCTTCGGTGTGCGGCGCTGGTTGGGGCTGTGGGCTGGAGTTTGTCCAGGGTTTCAGCGCCTGGGCCAGGGTTTGCAGGTCAAGGGGTTTGGCGAGGTAGTCCGACATACCGGCTTCCAGGCAGCGCTGCCGGTCTTCACCCAGCGTGGAGGCCGACACGCCGATGATCACCGGCGCCCGGGCGCCCAGCTTGTCGCCGATCTTGCGCGCCGTGGCCACGCCATCCAGTTCGGGCATGTGGCTGTCCATCAGCACGAAGGCATAGGGTTGCGCGTCGTGCTGGGCCCGCTCGATCGCTGCAAGGGCTTGAAAGCCGCTGGTCACGGTGTCGTGCGGGTAGCCCAGGCGCTGCAACATGGCCGAAGCCACCTTGAGGTTGACCCGGTTGTCGTCCACCACCAGCACGCGCTGCGGGTGCGATGGATGGGGCTGGGGCGGCAGGGGCGCTGCGGCCACCTGCTGCAGTTCAGCGGCCGTAGCTTGCAGGGTGAAACTGAAGGTCGAGCCCACGCCGGGCTGGCTGCTGACGCTGATCTGGCCACCCATCAGCTCCACCAGGTGCTTGCAGATCATGAGGCCCAGGCCGGTGCCGCCGTAGACCCGGGCGGTGGAGGTATCGCCCTGGGCAAAGGGCTGAAACAGATCGCCCAGTCGCTCGGGGCTGATGCCCACCCCGGTGTCGGTGACGCTGAAGCCCAGCACCATGGGTTGTTCGTTTTTCGCCGGTTGCTCGATCCAGACCCGCAGCGTCACCTCGCCCTGGTGGGTGAACTTGATGGCGTTGGACAGCAGGTTGAGCAGCACCTGGCGCAGCCGCGTGACATCGCCACACACCGCCTGAGGCACCTCGGGGGTGATCTGCACGTCCAGCCGCAAGCCTTTTTCGCTGGCCTTGAGCTGGATGATGTTGCAAGCGTCCTGTATGGCGCCGCGCAGGTCCAGTGGCAGGCGCTCCAGCCGCAACTTCCCGGACTCGATTTTGGAAAAATCCAGGATGTCGTCCACCACGTTCAGCAGCTGTTCGCTGGACACCCGGAGCACACCGAGCAGGTCTTTTTGGGCTGGCGTGAGGTCGGTTTCGGTCAGCAGTTCGCCCATGCCGACCACGCCGTTGAGCGGTGTGCGGATCTCATGGCTCATCACGGCCAGGAAGCCAGCCTTGGCTTTCACGGCGGCCAGGGCTTCCTCGCGCGAGGTGGCGAGCTCGGTGGTGCGCAGCTGCACCCGCTGTTCCAGCAGCTGGGCGGCTTCGCGCAAGGCTTCGTTTTTCTGCTGAACCTCGCCGTTGAAGGCCTGCAGCTTGAGCGCGCTGTCGTGCATGACCTTGGACAGGTGGTGCACCTCGCTGAAGGGCGCTCGCTCTTGCACCGGGGGCACCTGGCCCGCACCCACGGCGGTGGCCGATGCGTTCAGGTGCCTGAACTGCCGCGACAGCCCACGCGCCACGGCAAACGCCAGCAGCCCGCTCAGCCCAATCAGGGCCGCCATGGCCAACAGCGCCCACTGTCTTGCCTGTGTGACCTGGCTGGTGAAATCGGCTTCGGGGGCCACGACGATGAGCTGCCAGTCAAGATCGTATTTCTTGCCAAAGGGCCGCTGCAGCGCAATCAGCCGGTTGGAGGACAAGCCGAGCCGCTGTTTCCAGTCGGGTTGGGTATCGAGCCGCACCAGCCCGGTGTCGCGCTGCACGCCCTCGCGAAACTGGGCGCGCAGCTGGGTGAACGATTCGCGGATCAACGGCTCGGTGCTTTGCAGGGGCGAAATGCGCTGGTATTTCTCGTTCACCTTGAAGCTCAGCTCTTCCAGCGCAGAGGACGCCACCATCAAGCCCTGGCTGTCGACCAGGTAGGTCACCGCGTTGTCGCTGATGCGCGTGCTGCGGATCAGCTCGGTCAGCCGGGCCAGGCTCATGTCCACGGCGATCACACCCAGCAGGGTGCTGCCGTCCACATCAAAGATGGGTTGCGCCAGCGTCAGGTCAAACTGGGCCTTGACGGCCGAGCGGTACACGTCGGTGAAGGTGCGTTTGCCGGTGGCGGTGGCCAGCTGGTACCAGGGCCGTTTGCGCGGGTCGTAAATGCTGGTTTCCACCCGAACCAGTTGGGTGCGGTCGCCGGACTGCGCCAGTTTGTAATGGCGCCGGCCGCTGTCGCCGGGCCGAATGTGCCGGGCGATGAAGCCGCCACCTTCGCGCTCAAGACCGAAAAATGTGCCGTCGGTGGTGCCGAAATACAGGTAAGGCACATTGGGCGACTGCTGGGTCAGGGCATAGGCCATGGACTCGAACTCGGCCGTGTTGGACAGCCACTTGCGGGTGCGGTCGGCCTCTGCGCCGGTGGTGACAAAAGGCGGTACCAGCGCGTTGACCACGGTGTGCGATTCGCCCAGGTGGGCAAGCGCGCCCACGTCTACGCGGTGCGCTGCCTGGCTCATGGCGTTTTCAGCCAGCGTGTTGATGGACTTGGAGCTGTTGGACGACAGCAGCCAGGCCACGAGCAAGGCAGGCACCAGGGCCGACAGGACAAAGGCGGTGACCAGTGTGGGGCCGAGCGACAGGCGGCGCGTGGTGCGTGGGCTCATGGCTGTGACGGCGTTGGGTTTGTGGTTCACGCGGGCAACGGACCCACGGCACACACGTCCATGGGCTCGGGCCGGTGCGGCAGGTGGGCCAGGTAGCGCTGCAGCGGGCGCACGGCACCCGTGACACTGCGCAGCACCGAAACCGACACCGTGATGGGGCCATGTTCCTGCAGGGCGTTGCGCTGCAGCGCAATGGTGTCCACCACCGTTTCGCCCACGGGCACAGTTTGTGTGGCGCCGCCCAGCAGCCCTTCAAGCCGCATCATGGCCACCGGGCCGTTGTGCAGGGCCATGCGCACTTCAAAGCGGGGCAGGGCGCGCTCGGGAAAGTGCTGGGCAATGAACCGGTCGACCGCCACGGTGGCGTTTTTCAGGCCCAGTGCCGCACGCACGGCGCGCAAGCTGTGCGGTGCCGAGTGTGTGGCGCCTTTTTCGGTGAACACCGCCACGACCCCGTCACCCACAAACTGCAGCGTGCTGGCGCCAAACAGGAACACCGTGTCACCGCTGTTTTCGTAAAAGCGTTTGAGCACCTGACCCAACTCGCCTGCGCTCAGCGCCTGCACCCATTGCGCGTGGTTGAGCACACCCACGCACAGCACGGTGGCGTGGTCGTGGCTGTCGGCTTGCTGGGCCGGACTGCCGGTGGGCCATTGTTCGTTCAGCGCCAGGGCCAGGCGGTCTTCAAAATCGTCGCCCAGCGCCTGGGCCTGTTGCGCCAGCGCGCCCGTGAGGGCGCTTTGCACCTGGAGCGCCTGCGCCGCTGCCCGCAAGCTGGACTTGTTGATCTGCGCGTGGACCGCTTCGCGCAGGTCGCGCGACTGGAACGGCTTGGTGAGGTAGTCGTCAGCCCCCATGCGCATGCCCTGGCGCATGTCTTTGCGCTCCTGCAGCGAGGTCAGCAAAATGAACGGCGTGAGCAGCAGGTCCGGGTCTTTGCGCACCGCGTCCAGCAGCTCAAAGCCGCTCATGCCGGGCATGTTCACATCGCTCACCACCAGGTCGGGCCGGTGCGTGCGCGTGAGCGCCCAGCCCGATTGCCCGTCGGCCGCAGCCAGCACCTCGTGGCCCATTTTTTCCAGCACCACGCTGAGCAGTTTGCGTGTGCCTGGATCGTCTTCTGCGACCACGATGCGTGCCATTGCCTGAACTCCCTGGGGGTTACGTTGAACGCATCCTAGGCTGCCTACTTGAGCGCCGCCTGACGGCGGCGCAGAGCCGCGCGCTTGAGCCACACCAACGTGATGAATTCACGTTGCCATGGCGCAGCGTCAACGGAGGTCGGCGGTGAACTTCCAGGCGGTTTTTTGCCAAGCCAGTACCTCTTCACCCAGCAGCCACGCCGACTGCGGGTAGCGCTTGGCCCAGCCGGGGTTGGTGGCCAGCTTGAAGGCCCCTGGCTTGAAGGTGAGCTTGACCGACTCGTGCTCGGGCATTTGCCGCGCATGGCACAGCAGCACCGCCAGGCGCAGGCTCATGAGCTGCTTGGCAAACAGCTCGTCGGTCAGCTCTTGTTCGAGCTTGCGCAGCTTGCCACGCTGCCCCAGCACCAGCTGGCTCATGCGGTGCAGCTCGGAAAACGAGAAGCCTGGCGCGTCCACGTTGTCCAAAATGTAGGCACCGTGGTGGTACGACCGGTCGTGGGAAATGTGCGTGCCGATCTCGTGCAACCGAGCCGCCCAGGCCAGCTTTTGCGAATAGCGCTCGTTTTGCGCGTCCAGCGCAGCAATTTGGGCAAACAGCGCCGTGCTCACAGTGCTGACGCGCTGGGCTTGCGCCTCGTCGGCTGAAAAGCGGGCCGCCAGCCAGCGCACGGTGCGCTCGCGCACGTCGCCGCCGTCGGTGTCGCGGTCGATCAGGTCGTACAGCGCGCCGTGGCGCAGGGCGCCTTGGGCGGGCACCATCTGCTGAATGTCAAACAAGTCGAAAATGGCGCGCAACACGCTCACGCCACCACCCAACACCGGGCGGCGGTCTTCTTTCAAACCTTCTACCTTGAACTGGTCGATATGGCCCGCCTTGATCAGGCGCTCCACCAGCCAGTCGAGCCCGGACCGTGTGATGACGCCCGAAGCCCAGCCGTTGGCGGCCAGCAGGTCGGCCACCGCGCTCACCGTGCCGGACGAGCCATAGGCCACGCTCCATTCGGAGGGGGGGAAGTTGTCCAGCGCTTGGTCCAGCACGGCTTTGGCGGCAATTTCGGCGGTTTTGAACGCTGCCGCGGTGAACTGCCCTTTGGCGAAATAGCGGGTGGACCAGGCCACGCTGCCCAGCCGGTACGATTCCATGTGGTTGGCCTGGTAGCCCTGACCCAGAATCATTTCGGTGGACCGACCGCCAATGTCCACGACCAGCCGTTTTTCGTCCGACTGGGGCAGCAGGCGCGACACGCCCTGGTAGATCAGGCGCGCTTCTTCGTGGCCCGACACCACCTCAATCGCAAAACCCAGAATCGTCTGGGCTTTTTGCAGGAATTGATCGCGGTTTTTGGCTTCGCGCAGGGTTTGTGTGGCCACGGCCCGCACCTGCTGCTTTTTGAAACCGTGCAGGCGCTCGCCAAAACGGGCCAGGCATTCCCAGCCCCGCTCCATGGCGGCCAGGCTCAGGTTTTTGTCTTCATCCAGGCCGTTGCCCTGGCGCACGGTTTCCTTGATGTATTCGATGCGCTCAATGTGGCCCGATTGAAAGCGCCCGATTTCAAGCCGGAAGCTGTTGGAGCCGAGGTCGATGGCGGCTAGTAAGGTACCGTTTTGCATGGAAAGTTGGAGTCAGCCCAAAATACCCGGGCCGGCGTTGTGCTTATCGTTGAATTGCCCGGATTGTGACGCATCGCACAAGCCCAAAGCTTGCAAAGCCGATCGAACGATGTGCCAAGGGCTGGCCGCGTTGTTGATCGGTCTACCGTTGTGCTGACAAAATGGTGCTCTGTGCGCACCGACACGGAAGAATTTGCCTTGAAAACCACAGAACACCCTGGTGAATCGCGGCCAGCGGCCAGCCAGCGCAGCGAGCGTCGCCAATGGCTGGCGCGAGCCGGCGCTGCCGCGTTGGCGTTGGGCAACCCTTGGCCCTTGGCCTGGGCACAGCCCGCTTCGGCCGCAGCTGAAGAGGCCGGGGCGCCAGCGCTGCCAGCGCTGGGCAGCGTGCTGGTGGTGCCGCCCATTCGGCTGCTGGACGGTGCCTTGTTTGATGCGGCGCAGCATGCGGGCCAGCGCTTGCTGGTGTACTGGTGGTCCAGTACCTGCCCGTTTTGCGCCTTGCAGAGCCCGAGCATGGAAAAACTGTGGCAAAGCCAGCGTGGCAAGGGTTTGCAGATGCTGGCGCTGTCCATTGACCGGCAACCGGAGGCTGCCAGCGTCTATTTGAAGCAAAAAGGGTACAGCTTTCCAGCGGCCTGGGCCAGTCCGGCGTGGCGCAAAACCTTCCCCAAGCCGCGCGGCCTGCCCATTACCCTGCTGCGGGGCACTGATGGCCGGCTTGTGCTGGCCGAGCGTGGGCAAATGTTTGCTGAAGACGTGGAGGCCATCGCCGCGCTGCTTTGACCGGTGCGCGGTACCTGCCAGGCAGGTGCCCTGAGGCCTTGGCGGCTGTTGGCGGGCGGGTGACCCAGCCCTTCAGGCGGGGTTTGACACGTGGCGGTCGCGAAAGGTTTTTGTGACTGTCACAGGGTTGTCACATTGGGTCCCTAGAGTCTGGGTTGTGGATTTGATTCAACAACCCAAAGGACTCACATGAACACCAAGCGTACCCTGCTCAAGACCGTGGCTGCTGCTGCGTTTGCTTCCATCGCCATGGGTTCTGCCCTGGCTGCCGACATCACCGGCGCTGGCGCCACGTTCCCATTCCCTATCTATGCCAAGTGGGCCGAAGCCTACAAAAAAGAAACTGGCATCGGTCTGAACTACCAGTCCATCGGTTCCTCGGGCGGTATCCGCCAGATCCGTGCCAAAACGGTGGCCTTTGGCGCGACCGATGCGCCGGTGAAGGGAGAAGAGCTCGACCGCGACGGAATGGTGCAATTCCCGGCCATTATTGGCGGTACCGTGCCTGTGTTCAACCTGGAAGGTTTCGGAAAGGGCGAGTTGCGCGTGACCGGCCCGGTGTTGGCTGAAATGTTCCTTGGCAAAATCAGCAAGTGGAACGATCCCAAGCTGACGGCCTTGAACCCTGGCAAGAAGTTGCCGGATGAAACCATCACCATCGTTCACCGCGCCGATGGCTCGGGCACCACCTTCAACTGGACGGACTACCTGGCCACCGTTAGCAAAGAATGGCTCGACACCGTGGGTCGTGGCGCTGCAGTGAAGTGGCCTGCGCCTACCTCCGTGGGCGGCAAGGGCAACGAAGGTGTGGCCGCCAACGTGAGCCGCACCAAGGGTTCGCTGGGTTACGTGGAGTACGCGTACGCCAAGAAAAACAACATCTCGGTGATGGCGCTGCAAAACAAAGACGGCAAGTTCGTCATGCCCGGTGACGACACATTCGGTGCGGCCGCCGCAGGCGCCGACTGGTTCAGCGTTCCCGGCATGGGCCTGTCCATCGTCAACCAGCCTGGTGCCAATGCGTATCCTGTGACCACCGCCTCGTTCATCTTGATGTACAAAGAGCCGGCCGACAAGGCGCAGTCGGTTGAAGTGTTGAAGTACTTTGACTGGGCGTTCAAGAACGGCAAGCAGCTGGCGCTGGACTTGGACTACGTGCCGTTGCCCGATGTGCTGACCAAGCAGATTCGCGAGCGCGTCTGGACGCAAATCAACACCAAGTAATGGTTTGTCGGGCCGGCTAGAGCCGGTCCTGAACCACCAGCTCCCCATGGGCGCTGGTGGTTTGTTGTTCCCCCGCGTCAGGAAGACCCTATGCCTGCAACAGCCACCATGAAACCGACCCTTACCACCGCATCTTCTAACGACTTGCCCAGCGCCTCCATGGTGTCTGTGGCCAAGAAGCAGCGTCTGCAAGACGCCATCTTCCACCGCCTGACGCAGTTCTTTTCGCTCATGGTGCTGGTCGCGCTGGTGGGCATCATTGTTTCGCTGTTCATCAACGCCTGGCCCACGTTTGCCAAGTTTGGCGCTCATTTCCTCTGGTATGTGGAATGGGACATCATCAACGAAGAATTTGGTGCCGCGATCTCCATCGTCGGTACCGTGATCAGCGCCGGTATTGCGCTGCTGTTGGCCGTTCCGCTGGCGTTCGGCATTGCGGTGTTTTTGACCGAAACCTGCCCGGTCTGGTTGCGTCGTCCGCTGGGCACCGCCATTGAGCTGCTGGCGGCTGTGCCCTCCATTATTTACGGCATGTTTGGCCTGTTTGTGTTCGCCCCGGTGTTTGCAGACTACCTGCAGGTGCCGCTGCAAAGTGTGCTCGGCGGCATGCCGCTGGTGGGTTGGCTGTTTGGTGGTGCCACCAACGGTCTGGGCATCATGGCTGCCGGCATCATCTTGGCCTTCATGGTGCTGCCATTTGTGGCCGCGGTGATGCGCGATGTGTTTGAGATCACCCCGCCCATCCTGCGCGAGTCGGCTTATGGCCTGGGTTGCACCACCTGGGAAGTGGTGCGCAAGGTGGTGCTGCCTTACACGCAAAAAGGCGTCATCGGCGGCATCATGCTCGGCCTGGGCCGGGCTCTGGGCGAAACCATGGCGGTCACTTTTGTGATCGGCAACGCCAACCGGTTGCCCACTTCCTTGTTTTCGCCCGGCACCTCCATTGCCTCGGTACTGGCCAACGAATTCGGCGAAGCCGAAGGCCTGCATTTCAACACCTTGTTTGCGCTGGGATTTTTGCTGTTCTGCATCACGTTTGTGGTGCTGGCCATGGCCAAGCTGTTGATCTTGCGCGCCGAGAAGGCCAAGGGTACCTAAGGCGACTTGTCTGCAGCACACAAGCAAAACAACACCACCATGCAATCCAACACCACCCCCCTGTACCGCCGCCGTCAGCGCACCAACCTGATTGGGCTGACGCTTTCGATGGGCGCCATGACCCTTGGCCTCATCGCGTTGCTCTGGATTCTCTTTGTGCTGTTTTCCAACGGCATCGCGGCGCTTGAAGTCAGCCTCTTTACGCAGGACACGCCTGCCCCAGGTTCCGAAGGTGGGGGTTTGCGCAATGCCATCGTGGGCAGCTTGATGATTGTGGGTCTGGCCGTGCTGGTGTCCACACCCATCGGCATCCTCGCTGGTATTTACCTCACCGAATACGGCGACACCAGCAAGACCGCCGAGTTCACCCGGTTTGTGACCGACATCATGCTGTCGGCACCCAGCATTGTCCTGGGCCTGTTCGTGTACGCCGTCGCAGTGGCCACCGTGGGCAACTTCTCGGGCTATGCGGGCAGCCTGGCGCTGTCGCTGATCGCGATTCCTGTGGTCATGCGAACCACCGAAAACATGCTGCGCCTGGTGCCCGGCAGCCTGCGCGAGGCAGCTTTTGCCCTCGGCGCGCCGCGTTGGAAAGTGTCCACCTTGGTTACCTTGCGCGCCGCCAAGAGCGGTGTCATCACCGGCTTGCTGCTGGCCGTGGCCCGCATCAGCGGTGAAACCGCGCCGCTGCTGTTCACCGCACTGAACAACCAGTTCTTCAGCACCAACATGGGCGCCCCCATGGCCAACTTACCTGTGGTGATCTTCCAATTCGCCATGAGCCCCTACGACAACTGGATTGACCTGGCCTGGGGCGGCGCCCTGCTGATCACCCTGGCTGTGCTGGCGCTCAATATTTTGGCCCGTGTCTTCTTCCGCGAAAAAGTTCGCGCCTGACATCCATTACCCGAATCTGGACACCACCATGAACGCTACTGCACTGGCACAAGCTCCCACCCAAGCGGCTGACACGTCGAAGAAAAACGCGCTCGAAGTGCGCAACCTTGATTTCTATTACGGCAAATTCCAGGGTCTGAAAAACGTCAACCTCGACATCGAAGAACGCAAGGTCACGGCCTTCATCGGCCCCTCGGGCTGTGGCAAGTCCACCCTGCTGCGCACGTTGAACCGCATGTACAGCCTGTACCCGGGTCAGCGGGCCGAGGGTGAAATCAACTTTTACGGACAAAACATCCTGGACCCCAAGCAAGACTTGAACCTGCTGCGCGCCCGCATTGGCATGGTGTTCCAGAAGCCCACGCCGTTTCCCATGACGATTTACGACAACATCGCCTTCGGCGTGAAGCTCTACGAAAACCTGAGCAAGGGCGATATGGACGACCGCGTGGAGTGGGCGCTGTCCAAGGCGGCGTTGTGGAATGAGGTGAAAGACAAGCTCGGCCAAAACGGCATGAGTCTTTCGGGCGGTCAGCAACAGCGCCTGTGCATCGCGCGCAGCGTGGCTGTGAAGCCTTCGGTGTTGCTGCTGGACGAGCCTACCTCGGCGCTCGACCCGATTTCTACCGGCAAAGTGGAAGAACTGGTGCATGAGCTCAAGAGCGACTACACCATTGCCATCGTCACGCACAACATGCAGCAGGCCGCCCGCTGCAGCGACTACACCGCCTACATGTACCTGGGTGAGCTGATCGAGTTCGGTGCCACCGAGCAGATCTTCTTCAAACCCCAGCGCACCGAGACCGAGGACTACATCACCGGTCGTTTCGGCTGATCTGCCTCACCTTGGACCGTTTGGTGTGCCCACCTTTTTGTATCGGGAGAGCCTTTATGAGCGACAAACACATTTCCAGCCAGTTCGACGCTGAGCTGAATTCCATTTCCACCCATGTGCTTGAAATGGGCGGGCTGGTCGAATCGCAACTGCACCAGGCGGTGTATGCACTGGTGCATCTGAGTCTGGAATCGGCGCAGCAGGTGCTGGAAAACGAGGCGAAAATCAACCTGATGGAAGTTCAGATTGACCACGAAATCATTTCAACCATCGGGCGGCGCCAGCCCACTGCGCGTGACCTGCGTTTTTTGATGGCGATTTCACGCACCACGCAAAACCTGGAGCGTGCCGGTGACGAGGTGGCGCGCATTGCCCGCATGGTCAAATCGATCATTGAAAGCGGCTCGCCGCGCAACCTGCCCAGCTCCGAGCTGCGCGTGGCCGCCGACCTGGCCGCTGCACTGCTTCGCAAAACCCTCGATTCGTTCGCCCGGCTTGACACCGTCATGGCGGTGGCCATCATCAAGGGCGACGACGAGATTGACCAGGAATACGACGGATTTCTCCGCAAACTCATCACCTACATGATGGAAGACCCGCGCACCATTTCACCCAGCCTGGACCTGCTGTTTCTGGCCAAATCGATCGAGCGTGTCGGCGACCATGCCAAAAACATTGCCGAGCAGATCATCTTCATCGTCAAAGGGGAAGACGTGCGCCACACCTCCATGGACAACGTGGAGTCGGTCGCCGGATGAACACGCAACACAGCCATTTGGCGGGTGCCGCATCACCCGCACGACAAGGCGCAGGGGCGCTGTCATGAGAAAGCTTCCCCGCGTTTTGGTGGTCGAGGACGAGCCGGCCATTGCCGAGTTGATCGCCGTGAACCTGCGCCACAACGGGTTTGCACCCACGGTGGTGTTTGACGGTGCCGCAGCCCAGCGCGAAGTGGATGCCGTGTTGCCCGACGTGATCTTGCTCGACTGGATGCTGCCCGGCGAAAGCGGCGCGTCGCTGGCGCGGCAGTGGCGCAAGCACGAGCGCACGAAGACCGTGCCCATCCTCATGCTGACCGCGCGCAGCGACGAGTCAGACAAGGTGCAGGGTCTTGATGCGGGTGCCGACGACTACATCACCAAACCGTTTTCCACCCAGGAACTGCTGGCACGCATCCGTGCCGTGCTGCGCCGGCGTGCGCCCGAGATCGTCAACGACTCGGTGCAGGTGGGCGAACTGACGCTGGACGCCGCGACCTACCGGGTGGGCTTTCGAGGGCAGGAACTGAAGGTCGGCCCGACCGAATTCAAGCTCTTGCACTACCTCATGAAGCATGCTGAACGGGTACATACCCGTGGTACGCTGCTCGACAAGATCTGGGGAGACCATGTCTTTATCGAGGAGAGAACCGTGGATGTGCATGTCAAACGCTTGAGGGAATCGCTGGGTGAAGCCGCCGCCATGGTGGAGACGGTGCGCGGTGCGGGCTACCGCATCACCGCCCTGAACACCGCCGGTCGGGCAGGGCAGGACGCCAGCACGCCTGCCGCATGACCCGTCGTGCGATTGAATTGCTGTTCCTCGTGGCGGTGGGGGCGGTGTGGGGTTGGGCGCAGGACGCGGCGGCCTGGACGTTTGCCGGCGCCTTGATGGGCGCTCTGGTCTGGAGCATCTTTGATGGCCTGCGGGCTCGCAATGTGCTGCTGTGGCTCAACAAGGCCGATGCCTCACGTTCGCCCCAAGTTTCAGGCACCTGGGGTGAGGTGGTGGAACGCATTCGCAAGCTCATCAAGAAGCTGGAGAAAAAAGCCCAAAACAGCGACGCCCGACTGGAAGACTTTCTGGCCGCGATCCAGGCATCACCCAATGGCGTGGTGCTGCTCGATTCGGCGGGTCGCATCGAATGGTCCAACCTGACCGCAGCCGGTCACCTGGGGTTTGATCCGCAGCGCGATCTGGGGCAGTACGTTCGCAACCTGGTGCGGGCTCCAGCCTTTGTGTCGTATTTGGCTGGGGGCGATTTTTTGGCCGAGATCCAGATTGATGGGCCCGGCGCCCGGCCATCGCAGCCTTCAAAAATTTCGCTGCAGATTCACCCATACGGGAAAAAACGCAAGCTGATGCTGACGCGCGACGTCACGGCCGTGCAATTGGCTGAAGCCATGCGCCGCGACTTCGTGGCCAACGTTTCACACGAAATTCGAACCCCGCTGACCGTGCTGAGCGGTTTCGTGGAAACCATGCAGACCATTCCACTGGAAGAATCTGACCGAGAACGTTACCTGGGCTTGATGAGCCAGCAAGCCCAGCGCATGCAGACGCTGGTGAGCGACTTGCTCACGCTCTCAAGGCTTGAAGGCAGTCCGGCGCCCGGGCCGGGGGAGTGGATCGCCAGCGACGAGTTGCTGGACCACGTCATCCAGGAAGCCCGCGGGCTTTCGCAGGCCATCGCCAAGCCCGCGCACGACATTCGGGCGACCGATGCGCCGCCGTTCTGGGTCTCGGGTGCCAAGACCGAACTGCTCAGCGCGATGTCCAATCTGCTGAGCAACGCCGTGCGTTACACGCCGGGCGGTGGGCGTGTCGAGGCCGGTTGGCGCTTGCGTGATGACGGCTATGGCGAGTTTTTTGTCAGTGACACCGGCCCGGGCATTTCGGCAGAGCATCTGCCCCGGTTGACCGAGCGTTTTTACCGCGTGGACCGCAGCCGTTCACGTGAAACCGGAGGCACTGGCCTGGGGCTGGCGATTGTGAAACACGTGGCGCAGCGCCATGGTGGGCAGGTGGATGTGCACAGCGTGCTGGGCGAAGGCGCCACGTTTGTGATGGCGCTGCCGCCGAACCGGGTGCGCGCTCGCGTGACGGGCTGATCCGATGCCCTGCGGTGGCTTTTAGTCTCCGACGCGCTGGTACACCAGCAAGCTTTCTTTGTTATCGCCCAAGCGGCGGACGGTGGCCTTGAAAGCCCATTGCGTGAGGTCGACGCGTTGGTCCAGCGTGCGCTGGCTGCCAGGCGTTGCCACCAGGGTGCGGCAAGCGGGCGCTGGGCCGGTGGTGCTGCGTTGAAGCGCCAGCCCTCCGTGGTATTGAAGCCCGGCAATTTGGGCTTGCGACAAGCCATCGGCCACCACGCAGGTTTGCGGTGGCACCATGCTCGCAATGCGGCGCGCGATGGGGCCGTAACTGCGCCCAAAGTCCAAGAGCGGGAGCCACAGTGTCATGAGCAACAGCCAGCACAAGGTGCTGCCCGCAGCGGGCAACACCAGGCTTTTCCAGATCGCTTCACGGTGCTTGCCCACGCGCCAGGCCACCAGCCAGATCCAGGCACCTGTAGCCAGCGCCGCCACCACAAACAAAAACAGCGAAAACTCGGGCACGTAGCCGGGCGCCAGTTTGGCCACGTTGGCGGCTGGCTTGGCGGGCACCCCGGTCATCATGGCAAACCAGATCACCCAGATCACCAGCCCGCAGCCGGTGAAGAAGAGCAGGGTGAACCAGTCGATCAACGCCGATACGCTGCGCCGCAGCGTGGGCAGCGCGAAGGCTGCCAGCGCGGCCAGCGCTGGCAGTGCCAGCAGCAGGGCGCGGTCCCGTTCAGGCGATAGCAGGCTGTCAACCACGCTGACCGCTGCAGCCCACAAGGGCAGGGCGACATGGGGTTGAAGCAGTTGCTGGCGCCACCGCCAAAGGGTCCACAACACCAGAGGCCAGGCCGGCCAGGTGAACCACAACAACAGCCGGCCCCAGCTGCTCCAGTTCACGGAGCGCAGTGAGGTTTGCAGTTCGGCCGCAGGCACCAGTCCGGCCAGGGCCGAACCGAGCAGCACCAGCGCCAGCAGCACTGCAGCCCACAAAACGGGGCTTCTCCACACCGGGGTTGCGTCGCCTTGCGGGTCATAGGCGGCGCTGTCGTTTGCGGCCCTCTGGGATCGCCGAGCCAGAAACACACCGAGCAAAAGGCCAGCACCGAGCCCGGCGGTGATCCAGGGCGCTCCGCTGAGCACCAGTGCCAGGGCCGACAGCGCCCACACCGCCAGCGTGCGTGCGGTGGCGCGCAGGTCGGTTTGCGCCAGCGTGGCCGCGGCATAGAGCATGGCCGAAACCATGGCGAGTCGTGCCAGGTCGGGTGTGGTTTCGTGCGACAACTGCGCCAAACCCAGGCAGGCCACCAGGGCCAGCAAGCCCGCGTCTGCCATGGCGCGGGCGTAATCGGTGGGTTGCGCCTCGCCGCCAAAGGCAAAGCTCACGGGCTGTGCAGCAGGTTGGCGCGCCAGCTGGTACACGGCGTACCAGGTGCAAACCAGGGTGAGCGCCAGCAACATGCCAAAGGGCAGCCTCGCCGCTATGTCGGCAGACAAGAACGGCAGCAGCTTGATGAACAGCGCACCCAGCCAGTAAGGCAGTGGGCCAGCTTCTTCAGCAGCGACACCCAGCACCTGCGGCTGCCACCAGCTGGAGTGGCCGGCCGCCATTTCCAGCATGACACCAAAGGCGGTGACGTCGGCGTTTTTCCAGGGCTCACGCCCGAGAAAGCCCGGCAGCACATAAGCGACACAAAAAAGAATGAGCGCAAGCCGCGGCAGGCGGCGCACAGCCGACTGGCTGACGATGGCAGGGGTGCTGGTGTTCACTGCGCAGAATATACAGGGCGTTTCACGTGGCATGGCCTTCGGCGCAGGGGCCGGGCTCGCTGCAGGCGTGCTGGCTGTTCAAGACGGAAAGGGCGAAAAAAAACAGCCGGCGAACCGGCTGTTTTTTTGCGGGAGCGTACCGAAACCGGGTGGGGTTCGGACGTTGACCGGCTTACTCGGCAGCAGGTGCCGGCGCAGCAGCGGCAGCGGTGCCCTTGCCGTAACGGTTGCGGAAACGCTCGACGCGGCCGCCCATGTTGTCCACGCTTTTCTGGGTGCCGGTATAGAAGGGGTGCGATTCGCTGGAGGTGTCCAGCTTGAACAGCGGCAATTCGCGGCCGTCTTCCATCTTCACGGTCTCTTTCGTGTTGGCGCAAGAGCGCGTCACGAATTTGAAGCCGTTGGACAGGTCAACGAAGCAGACTTCGCGGTAGTTGGGGTGAATGCCGTCTTTCATGACGTTTCCTTAGGGCAGGTGCGACAGCCGCAACGAAACCACTTCGTTGTACTTGCCGCGAGTTGTAAAGCTTTATATTATAGCCCGGGAATCAAGCTTGAGCCTCGGTGCGAAATGCCTTCAACCGGGATCATCGCGGAACCGGCTTGCCGGGCCGCTGGTGGTGCCCTTTAGGGGGCTGGGCTTGATCAACCGCCTCTTCGCATCATGTCGAAGAACTCGGAGTTGTTCTTGGTCGACTTCATGCTCTTGAGCACCATCTCCATGGCCTCAATTTCGTCCATGTTGTACATGAACTGGCGCAGGATGCGGGTCTTCTGAAGGATCTCGGGCTGCAGCAGCAACTCTTCGCGGCGGGTGCCGCTGCGGTTGAGCTGGATCGACGGGAAGACGCGCTTTTCGTACAGGCGACGGTCAAGGTGGATTTCGCAATTGCCGGTGCCTTTGAATTCTTCAAAAATTACCTCGTCCATGCGGCTGCCGGTGTCCACGAGTGCGGTGGCGATGATGGTGAGCGAGCCACCTTCTTCAATTTTGCGTGCCGCGCCAAAGAAGCGCTTGGGGCGCTGCAGGGCGTTGGAATCGACGCCGCCGCTCAGCACTTTGCCGGAAGAGGGTAGCACGTTGTTGTAGGCGCGGGCCAGGCGGGTGATCGAGTCCAGCAGGATCACCACGTCTTTTTTCAGCTCGACCAGACGCTTGGCGCGTTCGATCACCATTTCGGCCACGTGCACGTGGCGCGCTGCGGGCTCGTCAAAAGTGGAAGCGATCACGTCACCACGCACCGTGCGCTGCATTTCGGTCACTTCTTCGGGACGCTCGTCCACCAGCAGCACCAGCAATTCCACTTCGGGGTGGTTGGCGGTGATGGCGTGGCAGATGTGCTGCATCATGACCGTCTTGCCGCTCTTGGGCGGTGCCACGATCAGGGCGCGCTGACCACGGCCAATGGGCGCAATGATGTCAATGACGCGTCCGGTGATGTTCTCTTCCGACTTGATGTCGCGTTCCAGACGCATCTGTTCTTTGGGGAACAGTGGCGTCAGGTTTTCAAACATGATCTTGTGCTTGTTGTCCTCCGGGGGCAAGCCGTTGATCTTGTCAAGCTTGTTGAGCGCGAAGTAGCGCTCGCCGTCCTTGGGAATGCGCACTTCACCTTCGATCATGTCGCCGGTGTGCAGGTTGAAGCGGCGGATCTGGCTGGGCGAAATGTAGATGTCGTCGGTGGACGCGGTGAAGCTCGTGTCCATGTTGCGCAGAAAGCCGAAGCCGTCGGGCAGCACTTCGAGCACGCCGTCGGCGTTGACCAGTTCACCACCCTTGGCGCGCTTTTTGATGATGGCAAACATGAGTTCCTGTTTGCGCATGCGGCCGGTGTTTTCAATCTCAAGGGCTTCTGCCTGCTTGAGGACTTCAGACACGTGCAGTGCCTTGAGTTCGTTGAGGTGCATGGAATTCACTCCAAACAACGCCAGTGGAGGCGTTGCGTCAAAAAAGCGGGGGGAGGGTGCGCCGGCGTCCGGATGGCGGACGGTGCGCGAAATTTGAGAATTGGTCTCTGTCAGGCCAATGGTATGGCAAATTATGACAGGAAAAAATACCGCCTGAAAACAGGGCCCGGGCGTTGCACCCGGGCAGTCCTGGCAGGCTGGCGAGGGGCGTCTTAGGCCAGTTGTTGGTCGATGAAGGCGGTCAGTTGCGCTTTGCTCAGCGCGCCCACCTTGGTGGCTGCCAGCTGGCCGCCTTTAAACAACATCAACGTGGGGATGCCGCGGATGCCAAATTTGGCGGGCACTTCGCGGTTGTCGTCCACGTTCATCTTGGCGACTTGCAGTTTGCCGTCGTAAGAGCCGGCCACTTCGTCCAGGATCGGGGCGATCATTTTGCAGGGACCGCACCACTCGGCCCAGAAGTCGACCAGCACCGGCGCCTGTGCGTCGAGCACGTCGGCCTGGAAGCTTGCATCAGATACGTGTTTGATCAGGTCGCTGGCCATGATTCATCCTAAGAACGTTGAACGGGGAGGTTAAAGTTTGGGCACGCGCATCGCAGTCGGGTAGGTCGTTGGACATACCCCAAGGGGCGCGACTCGCTCCATTGTGACAGAAACGCCCGCCCCATGACGCCTCCCAGTCCCGCCTTCTCCCCTGTTGACCACCCTGCACCGCGAGCTTGGCACACCCTGGTGCAACGCATGGAGCAGGCCATGGCTGTCAGGCAGTCGGCTGCCGGTCGCACGGTGGTGCTGGTGCCCTACGCGCAGCTCATGGATGCCGGGCGCCGCGCCTGGGCGCGGGCACATCCCAGTGGGTTTTCGCCTCGTTTTGAGTCCACCCGCAATTGGGCCTCGTCGCTGCAGCCGTTTTTGCCGGGACCAACCGACCTGAGCATGGACACGGCACGCGACAGCCTGGTGGCTGCCGCCTTCATCGACCGCGTGGCGGCCGGACGGCTGGACGCTTCGCTGCGCTCGGTCATGGTGGCGCGCCTGGTGGAGGCTGCCCGCCAGCTCGCGCCGCTGGCCGCCGCGGTGCATCCCGACCAGCGACTGGCCTGGGCCGATGCTCGCCGCGACGCACTGGCGCAGGGCAGCGTGCAGGCGCTGCATTGGGAGGGCTTGCTGGCCTCGCTCGCGCTGGCGTGGGTGAGCACCTCGGCTTATGCCACCGATGTGCTGTGGGGTTCGTTGGCTCGGCCGGGAGATGTGGCAGACACTTTGTTGGTGTTGCAGGGGTTTCAACAGGACCCGCTGGCCAACGCGCTGGCGGCCCATTGGAGCGAGCGCGCGGCGTTGCTGGAGTGGCACGACAGCGACTCACCGCAAGCTGAACTTGGCACACCGCGTTTGCATGCGTGTGGCGATGCAGAAGACGAGGCCCAGCGTGCAGCCGCCTGCGTGCTGGGCCATGCGAATGCGGGGCGGTTGCCCGTGGCCCTGGTGGCCAACGACCGGCTGCTGACCCGGCGCGTCAGCGCCATGTTGCAGGGCGCAGGTTTGGCTGTGCGCGACGAAACCGGCTGGAAATTGTCCACCACACGCGCTGCAGCGCATCTCATGAGCCTGCTGCGCGCTGCGGATGGCCGCGCGCGCATGGACGATGTGCTGGACATGCTCAAGCAAGCCGGTGCCTGGCCCGAAGCGCAGGTGCTGGCGCTGGAACAGCTGGCGCGCGATGCCCAGGTGTCGCTGTGGCGTTCGGCGGTTGCGTCGCAGCGTCTTGCGCCTGCGCTGCCGCCAGGGTTGGTCACCGTGCTGTCGGGCCTGCAGCCCGCGCGCCCGCTGGTGCGCTGGTTGCAAGACTTGGCCGCCGCACTGGTGGCGGTGGGCCTTTGGGACACCCTGACCGAAGACCCCGCAGGGCAGCAATTGCTGGCGGCGCTGCGCTTGGGTGACGGTGCGGCGCACGAGCTGGAATCGGTCGCCGACGCGCTGCTCGGCCAAGAAGCCGAAACCCCGCGCGCTGCCCGTGCGGGCGCAAAACCCGGCGCTCGGTTGTCGTTGTCGGCGTTCACCGCCTGGGTGCGCGACGTGCTGGAGGGCGCGAGCTTCATGCCGTTCAGCCCTGGCCCGGCGGCGGTGGTGATCTTGCCCATGGCGCAGCTGCTGGGGCGCCAATTTGCCGCCACGGTGGTGCCGGGGTGTGACGAGGCCCACCTGAATCCGAGCCCGGAACCGCCCGGGCAATGGACCCCCGCGCAGCGCGAAGCCCTGGGCTTGCCGGCACGCGAGGTGCTGGCGCAATCGGCCGCGCAGGCCTGGCAGACTACCTTGACACTGCCGCAGCTCGATGTGTTGTGGCGCACGCAAGAGCGCGGCGAAGCGCTATTGCCCAGCGCATGGGTGCAGGCTTTGCTGCCGCTGGGTGCCGCCGCGCAAGCCTGCGCTGCAACCGACCCTCGACCCGAGCGCGTGCTGTATTCCCAGCCTCAGCACCCCCCAGAGCCGTCGGCGGGCGATGTGCTGCCCGAATCCCTTTCAGCCAGCGCCTACCAGGACTTGCGCGACTGCCCCTATCGGTTTTTTGCCTTGCGGCAGCTGCGTCTGGTGGACGCGGCCGAACTGGAGGCCGAGCCCGACCAGCGCGACATGGGCAACTGGCTGCACGCTGTGCTGCGGGCGTTTCACGAGGCGCGTGGCGACGCGCGGCCTGGCACCGCGGCTGACCGCGCCGAACTCGACCGCCTGGGCGAGACCATGGCCGATGCCATGGGCCTGAACGCGGGGGAGGGCGGCGCCGGGTTTTTGCCCTACCAGGCCGTGTGGCCTGCGATGCGCGACGGTTACCTGGACTGGCTGGCCGGCTTTGAAGCCACCGAAGGCCGCGCTGGCCCGCGGTTTGAGCAGGCCGAGGCCGCGCTCACCGCCCACGCGGGCGTCTGGAAGCTGTACGGCAAGCTCGACCGCATTGACCAGCAAGACAGCCCCGAAGGCGCGATTCCGTTTGTGATTGACTACAAAACCGAAGGCCGCCCCAAAACCCTGGAGCGTGTGAAAGAGCCCTTGGAAGACACCCAGCTGGCCTTTTACGCCGCGTTGCTGCCCAGCGAAAACGTGCGGGCAGCCTACCTCAGCATCACCGACAAACGCGGCGACAACGTCAAGGACGCCGCCACCGTGCTGGTGGAGCAACCCGACGTGCTGATGGCTCGTGAGGCGCTGGTGGCCGGCCTGGCGCACGACATGGCGCGCGTGGCCGCTGGCCAGGCCATGCCCGCGCTGGGCGAAGGCCGGGTGTGTGATTTTTGTGCAGCCCGCGGCCTGTGCCGCAAGGATTTTTGGAGCACCGGCCCATGACGCCAGCCGCTTACCGCATCAACGGCGCCCAGGTGCTGCGCGAAGCGTTTTACGCCGTGGCCTGCGACCCGGCGCGCAGCATTGCCGTGGAAGCGTGCGCGGGCGCGGGCAAAACCTGGATGCTGGTGTCCCGCATCTTGCGTGCTTTGCTCGACGGCTGTGCGCCGCAAGACATTCTGGCCATCACCTTCACCAAGAAAGCGTCAGGCGAGATGCGCGACCGGCTCAACGCCGAACTGCGCCGCTGGGCGGGTTTGTCGGACGAAGCGCTGGCCGGCGAGCTGCGCGCCCGAGGGCTCAGTGAGTCCGACGCGCTGCGCCGCACGCCAGAGGCCCGCAGCCTGCACCCGCGCCTGACCGCGCTCGGCCGCCCGGTGCAGGTGCGCACCTTTCACGGCTGGTTTGCTGCGCTGCTGCGCGGGGCGCCCCTGTCGGTGCTGCAAGAACTGCAGTTGCCGCCCCAATACGAGCTGCTGGAAGACGACGCACAGGCGGTGGCCTTGGTGTGGCCCCGGTTTTATGCCGCTCTGGCCGCCAGCCCGGACGACCGGCACGACTTTATGGACAGCGTGGCCCAGCACGGCCGCCACCAGACTCTGAAGGCGCTGGAGAAAGCGCTGCAAAAGCGGGTTGAGTTTGCGCTGGCCGACGCCGCCGGGGTGGTGGAAGCGTCGGTGCAGGCATTTGGTGCGCTGTTTCCGCGCTGGGCTGGTCTGGCCTCGCCCGAGCTCGCTTTGCTGGCGCCCGGTGCGCGTGAGCGCTGGCTGGCCTGGGCCAAGGCGCTGGGCGGCGAAACCAACAAGACGCCCAAGGTGGCTGCGGCAGGCGTGGTGGATGCGTTTGCGCTGGCCGACGAGCCCTCGCTGATGCCCCAGCGCCTGGCGCTGCTGCGCAAAGCTTTTTTTGTGGCCACGGAAGACCGGCTTACCGCCAACCTCACCAAGTTCGCGGCGGCGCAAGAAGCCGAGCCCGAGTTGCAAGACCTGTGCAGCGCCCGGCGCCAGCACCAGGCCTGGCAACACCACCAGCGCATGGCGCGGCTGTCGCGCGTGCTGCTGGCCGCTTTCGGCGCACTCAAGCGCGAGCGCGGCTGGGTCGACATGAACGATGTGGAGGGTGCGGCCTTGCGCTTGCTGGGCGATGCCGAGCTGTCCGGCTGGATGCAGCAGCGGCTGGATGCCCGGGTGCGCCATGTGTTGATCGACGAATTTCAGGACACCAACCCGCTGCAGTGGCAGGCGCTGTATGGCTGGCTGTCGGCCTACGCCGGTGCCGGCCCGGGTGAGGCGCCCTGTGTGTTTCTGGTGGGTGATCCCAAGCAATCCATCTACCGCTTTCGCCGCGCCGAGCCACAGGTGTTCAAGGCCGCGCAGGCGTTTGTGGTGGACGGCCTGGCGGGTGCGCTGCTCAGTTGCGACCACACCCGCCGCTGCGCGCAAGGCGTGGTGGGCGCCCTCAACACCGCCATGCTGACGGCGGTGCAAGCGGGCGAATACAGCAGCGACTACCGAGAGCACACCACCGAAAGCGCCGAGCCGGGCGCCGTCCTGGTGCTGCCCCAACTGGCCCGAAGCCTGCGCGAACGGCCCGGGCGCGGCGCGGCTGACGAACCCGTGTGGCGCGACAGCCTGACCATGCCGAGGGTGTTCCCGGAAGACACCATGTCGGCCCTGGAGGCGCGCCAAGCGGCCGACTGGGTCGCCAGCGAAATCGCGTCGGGCCGCGTCAAGGCCGACGACGTGATGGTGCTGTCGCGCCGGCGCGAGCGCCTAGGCTGGATGCACGCCGCACTGCTGGAGCGGGGCGTTGCCAGTGAACAACCCGAAAAACTCGACCTTTGCGAAGCGCCGGCGGTGCAAGACCTGGTGGCCTTGCTCGACGTGCTGGTGTCGCCCCGGCACGACCTGAGCCTGGCCCGTGCGCTCAAGTCGCCCCTGTTTGGCTGGGGCGACGACGCACTGGCTCAGCTGGCGCGTTTGCGCCTGCGCTGGACCGTGCGCGGTGATGCCCAGGGCGACGCGACCGATGTGCTGGATGCTGTCTCCGGGGCGATGGCCACGGTGTTCACAGTCGCCAAGCCCTCGTGGTGGGACGTGTTACAGCGCTTTGCTGCGCTGCCCGCCGAAGAGCAAGCGGCCTTGCTGCAGCGCCCTGCGCACAGCAGCGCCGTAGCGGCAGCGCAGAGCGCAGACTTTGTGGCCACGGCCCAGCGCCTGGCGCTGTACCGCGGCTGGGTGCAGCGCTTGCCGCCGCACGACGCGCTGTCGGCGCTGTACGACCACGGGGACGTGTTGGCACGGTTTGCGCAAACCGTGCCGGCCAGCCAGCGCGCTGCCGTGCTGGCCCAGTTGCGCGACCTGCTCGCCCACTCGCTGGCGCAAGACGGCGGGCGTTTTCTCACGCCTTACCGCCTGGTGCGCGCGCTCAAGGCCGGTGGTATCAAAGCCACGCCCACCCAGACGCCGGGCGCTGTGCGCCTGCTCACCATTCACGGAGCCAAGGGCCTGGAAGCGCACACCGTGCTCATGCTCGACACCGATTCCGGCTCCTCCAAGGGTGACAACATGGGCGTGCTGGTGGACTGGCCGGGCGAAGACGCTGCACCGCGCCGTTTTGTGTTTCTGGCCAGTGAAAAATCGCCTCCGGCCTGCGCTGCCGGCGTGTTGCTGGTGGAGCAGCAGGCGCGCGCGCTGGAGGAGCTCAACGCGCTGTACGTGGCACTCACCCGGGCCGAACACCGGCTGGTCATCTCCAGCTTCGAGCCGCACCAGCGCGGCAGCGCCGCCAGCTGGTACCAGCGCCTGCAGCCCCTGGCCCAGCCGCTGGATGCACCTGAAGCGGCCGATGGGCTGCCGACTACCCCCGCTGCACAGGGTGTTGCCACACAGTTCGCGCTGCCCAGCCTGCCGGCCTATGTGCCGCCAGCGGGCGGGGTGACGGAGCCCGACAGCGAACCGCCAGCCTCAGAGCTTGCTGACGAGCACACCCGCATCGGCCTGGCCTTGCACCGCTTGCTGCAGTGGTGTCCCACACCCGTCGCAGGCTTTGAATGGACGCTCACCCATGTGCAGGCCGCCGCTCGCGAATTTGGTCTGAGTCTGGCGCAGGCGCAAGACGCGTTGGCCATGGCACAGCGCATCGTGGCGGGCCCGGCCGCCTGGGCCTGGGACGCCGTCCAGCTCGACCACTGGGGCAACGAAGTGGAGCTGTTTCACCAAGGTGAGCTGCTGCGCCTGGACCGGCTGGTGCGCCGGCGCGGCACCCCCATGGCGCCGGGCGATTGGTGGGTGCTCGACTTCAAAACCGCCGAACACCCCGAACGCCAGCCCGCGCTGCTGGCGCAAATGCGCCGCTACCAACAGGCACTGGCCGACACCCGGCCTGGCGAGGCGGTGCGCCTGGCCTTCATCAACCCCCAGGGCCTGCTGCTGGAAATCACGCCCGAAATGCTTGCGACATGACCGATCGTCAACACCCGTTTTCACCTGAATCTGCCGCCCAAGAACCCGCCTGCTTGTCGGTCGACGTCGCCATCGTCGGCGGCGGCCCGGCCGGTCTGATGGCCGCCGAAGTGCTCAGCCGTGCCGGCCTGGCGGTGCATGTGTTTGACGCCATGCCGTCTGTGGGCCGCAAATTTTTGCTGGCTGGCAAAGGCGGCATGAACCTGACCCACGCCGAACCGCTGGAGCCTTTCATTGGCCGGTATGGCCCACGCGCAGAGGCCATTCGGCCGCTGCTGGAAGCCTTTGGCCCGCAGGCGGTGCGCGACTGGGCTTCTGGCCTGGGCATTGAAACCTTTGTGGGCAGCTCACAGCGGGTGTTTCCCACCGACATGAAAGCGGCGCCCCTCTTGCGCGCCTGGTTGCATCGGTTACGCCACCCACAAGGCGGCGGTGTGCCGGTGCAGTTTCATATGCGGCACCGCTGGCTGGGCTGGCACGGCGCGGACGCCAAGCAAGCCCGCTTTCAAACGCCGCAAGGCCCACTGACCGTGCAGGCGCGTGCCACCGTGCTCGCGCTGGGCGGTGCCAGTTGGGCGCGGCTGGGCTCGGACGGCGCCTGGGTGCCCTGGCTGCAGTCGGCAGGCATACCCGTGGCGCCCCTGCAGCCCAGCAACTGCGGCTTTGACGTGGCGGGCTCTCCGGTGCACGGCACGGCAGCGGGCTGGAGTCCTTTCTTTGCCACCCGCTTTGCAGGTCAGCCGTTCAAGTCGGTGGCGATCCGCTTTGCGGCGAGCGACGGGCAGATTTTTGAGCGCCGGGGCGAGTTTGTGGCCACCGCCACCGGCGTCGAGGGCAGCCTGGTGTACGCCGTGTCCAGCCTGCTGCGAGACGCCATTGCCCAACACGGCAGCGCCACGTTTGAGCTTGATTTGTTGCCCGACCGCCGCGCTGAATACGTGTTGGCGCAGGTGGCCCACCCGCGCGGATCGCGCAGCCTGTCGGCCCACCTCAAAAGCCGGCTGGGTCTGGACGGCATCAAGATGGCGCTGCTCAACGAGCTGCTGGACAAAGACACCTTGCACGACGCCCCGCGGCTGGCCGCCGCGATCAAGGCGCTGCCCGTTCGGGTGGTGGCGGCGCGGCCGATCGACGAAGCCATCAGCACCGCCGGCGGCGTGCAATGGCCCGCGCTGGACGCCGCGCTGATGGTGGCAGCGCGGCCCGGCGTGTTTTGTGCCGGCGAAATGCTCGACTGGGAAGCCCCCACCGGCGGCTATTTGCTCACCGCCTGCCTCGCTAGCGGCGTGGTGGCGGGGCAGGGCGCGGCGGCCTGGCTAAAAGGTGTGGCTGCATAGGTGGTTTGGCATGTCATCGGGGCGTCACCCTGACTGCATAAGCTCTGAAATATCGTCACGCGGTCTTTTTTTCAGGAGTTGGTGCATGTTTTTCAAACCCTCAGTGCGGCGCACATGGCTCCAGTGCATGGTCTTGGGTGCGATCGGCCTCGCCGGGCCGCCCGGCCTCGCTGCCGCTTTTCCAGAACGCCCCATCAAGATCGTTGTGCCGTTTGCCCCCGGCGCCGGTACCGACACCATGGGGCGGCTGGTGGCTGGCAAGCTCGCCGAGTTGCTCAAAACCCCGGTGGTGGTGGAAAACCGGGTGGGTGCCTCGGGCGCCCTGGGTGCGCAAGCCGTGGCCCAAAGCGCCCCCGATGGTCACACCTTGCTGCTGGCTGCTGCGCCGTTCACCACGGTGGCCGCGGCCCTGCCGGCGGCGGGGTACCACCCCCTGACCGGGTTTGTACCGGTCGGCATGATCGCGCAAGGGCCCCTGGTCTGGGTCGCCAACAACGCATTGCCTGCCAACACTTTGCCCGAGCTGCTGGCGTTGGCGCGCCAGCGCCCGGGTGCGCTCAACTACGGGTCTGCCGGTGTGGGCGGCGTGAACCACCTGGTGCTGGAGTCGCTCAAGGCACGCACTGGCACCTACATCACGCACATTCCCTACCGCGGCATCGCGCCCGCCACCGTGGACGCTCTGTCCGGTGAAATCCAACTGCTGACCGGAACCATTCCGGCGCTCGCACCTTACATCCGCGACGGGCGCCTGAAAGCGCTGGCGGTGACCAGCCAGCGCCGTTCCAGCGCGCTGCCCCAGGTTCCCAGCATGGAAGAAGCCGGCCTGCCAGGCTTCAACGTGTTGAACTACTTCGCACTGGTGGCGCCGCGTGGCACGCCCGCGTCGGTGGTGCAGACCCTCAACGCGGCCCTGGCGGTGGTGGTTGAACGGCCCGACGTGAAGGCCCGTCTGGCGCTGGATGCGCTGGAGCCTGCCACCGGTACACCCGCCGCACTGGAGGCGTTTTTGCTGAAAGACTTTGAAGGCTGGAAGCAGGTGGTCAAGCAGCAAAACCTGAAGATCGATGCGTTCTGATTGATACCGCTCAGCGCCAGGCTTGAAAGGTCCAGCGCTGACGGCTGCCGTTGGGCTCTTGGCGCCCTGGGCTGGGTAAGATGATTTCGGTGGTTTTTTACCGCCCGTTTCACTTGCCTTTACCCCGAGACAGGAGCCCAACCCATGCCAGCCGACCCCAAGACGCCTTTGAACGTGGGTTACTGGTTGCTGGCACTGTTGGCACTGGTGTGGATACAGTCCACCTGGCAGGCTGCGCGCACCGTGGAGCCCGTGCCCTACAGCCAGTTTGAGCAAGCGCTGAAAGAAGGGCGCGTGGCCGAAGTGACGGTGGGCGACACCACCATCACCGGCAAGCTCAAGTCGCCCGAGCCCGGCGGCAAAACCGTGATCGTGGCCAACCGGGTTGAAACCGACCTCGCCGCGCGCCTTGCGGCTTTTGATGTGCCCTACACCCGCGTCATTGAAAGTACCCTGCTGCGCGACCTGTTGTCTTGGGTGCTGCCCGCCCTGGTGTTTTTTGGTGTGTGGTTTTTCCTGATCCGGCGCCTGCTGGACAAACCCGGCGGCGGCATGGGCAGTTTCATGAGCATCGGCAAGAGCCACGCCAAGGTGTATGTGGAACGCGACACCGGCGTCACCTTTGCCGACGTGGCCGGCGTGGACGAAGCCAAGGCCGAGCTGCAGGAAATCGTGGCCTTTCTGAAAGACCCTCAGGGCCGTGGGCGTCTGGGTGCGCGTTTGCCCAAAGGCGTGTTGCTGGTCGGCCCGCCAGGCACGGGCAAAACCCTGCTGGCCAAGGCCGTGGCGGGCGAAGCGGGCGTGCCCTTCTTCAGCATTTCAGGCAGTGAATTTGTAGAGATGTTTGTGGGCGTGGGGGCGGCCCGGGTGCGCGACCTGTTTGAGCAGGCGCGGTCCAGGGCGCCGGCCATCATTTTCATTGACGAACTCGATGCCTTGGGCCGTGCACGGGGCGCCGTGTCGCCCATTGGCGGCCACGACGAGCGCGAGCAGACGCTGAACCAGCTGCTGGCCGAGCTGGATGGTTTTGACAGTTCTTCGGGCCTGGTTTTGCTGGCCGCAACCAACCGCCCTGAGGTGCTGGACCCGGCCCTGTTGCGCGCCGGTCGGTTTGACCGGCAGGTGCTGGTGGACCGACCGGACAAGCTTGGTCGTGTGCAAATTTTGAAAGTTCACATCAAGAAAATCCGGCTTGCCCCACAAGTGGACCTGGAGCAGGTGGCGCAACTCACCACCGGTTTTTCGGGTGCCGACCTGGCCAACCTGTGCAACGAAGCCGCCCTGGCTGCCACCCGGCGCAACGCACCCGAAGTGGCGCTGGTGGACTTCACCACCGCGGTGGAACGCATCGTGGCCGGGCTTGAGAAGAAAAACCGCGTGCTCAACCCGCGCGAACGAGAGGTGGTCGCCTACCACGAGATGGGCCATGCGCTGGTGGCCATGAGCCTGCCCGGCACCGACAGGGTGCACAAGGTGTCCATCATTCCGCGCGGCGTCGGTGCGCTGGGCTACACCATCCAGCGGCCCACCGAAGACCGCTTTCTCATGACCGCGCAAGAGCTGGAGCACAAAATCATGGTGCTGCTGGGTGGGCGCGCGGCTGAAAAGCTGGTGTTTGGCCAGCTGTCCACCGGGGCTGCAGACGACCTCGCCAAAGTCACCGACATTGCCCGCGACATGGCCACCCGCTACGGCATGGTCGAGTCGCTCGGCTACGTCACTTACGAGGCCCAGCGCCAACCCTTTCTGGACGTGCCTGGCCTCATGCCCAGCGGTTGGCAGCCCAGCCAGGACACGCAGCAACACATCGACGCGGCCGTGCGCCAGATCGTGATGACCGGGTTTGACCGCGCAACGGCCTTGCTGGAGGAAAAAAGGGATGTACTCGAACGCTGTGCGCGTGAGCTGCTGAGGCGTGAGACGCTGGACGAAAAAGCCCTGCGCACGCTCACCCAGAATGGTGTGGGTATTTCAGAGAAAGAATAAGGTGACGAGCCTTGACCCCGGCACTGGCTCCACAGTTAGGGCTGCTTGGTTCCCCACCTGACCCGGTTGGCCGCTTCACCATGCGGGAAGGCCCGTCAGGAACTATTGTAGGCGAAGCGGCGGCGCTTTGCCTCGAACGCGCGCTTGCGTGCGGTCGGTCGTCGACTCACCGGGGCGCACGCGGCGGCGCCTTAGAATGGCGGCCATGTCTTATGTCGTCCTGGCCCGCAAATACCGCCCGCGCAATTTCACCGAAATGGTGGGGCAGGGCCATGTGGTTCAGGCCTTGTCCAACGCACTGACCACCCAGCGCCTGCACCACGCTTACCTGTTCACCGGCACACGCGGCGTGGGCAAAACCACGGTGTCTCGCATTCTGGCGAAGTCGCTCAACTGCCTGGGCGCCGATGGCCAAGGCGGCATCACCGCCGAACCTTGTGGTGTGTGCCAGGCCTGCACCGACATCGACACCGGCCGATTCGTGGACTACACCGAGCTGGACGCAGCCTCCAACCGGGGTGTTGACGAGGTGCAGGCGCTGCTGGAGCAAGCGGTTTACAAGCCGGTGCAGGGCCGCTTCAAGGTTTTCATGATCGACGAGGTGCACATGCTGACCAACACGGCGTTCAACGCCATGTTGAAAACGCTGGAAGAGCCACCGGAATACCTGAAATTTGTGCTGGCCACGACCGACCCGCAGAAGGTGCCGGTCACGGTGTTGTCGCGCTGTCTGCAGTTCAATTTGCGGCCCATGGCGCCTGAGACGGTGCTGGAACACTTGCAGCAGGTGCTGCAGGCCGAAAACGTGGCCTCCGAAGTGCAGGCGCTGCGGCTGATTTCGTGCGCAGCGCGCGGCTCCATGCGCGACGCGTTGTCGCTCACCGACCAGGCCATTGCGTTTGGCGGCGGGCAACTGCAAGAAGCCACGGTGCGCCAGATGCTGGGTGCCGTGGACCGCTCGTATGTGTTGCGCCTGATCGACGCGCTGGCCAGGGGCGACGGCGCCACCGTGGTGGACACCATCGACACCCTGCGCCTGAACGGCTTGAACGCGGCTTCCACCCTGGAAGAAATGACCAGCGTGCTGCAGCGCATGGCGGTGCTGCAGGCGGTGCCGGGCCGTGCCGAAGCGTCTGAACTGGAAGACCCGGACGCGGCCGAGATCATGCGGCTGGCGCAAACGCTGCCCGCCGACGAAACCCAGTTGCTCTACAGCCTGTGTCTGCACGGCCGCGGTGAACTGGGACTGGCGCCCGACGAATACGCGGCGCTCACCATGGTGCTGTTGCGCCTGTTGGCTTTCAAGCCCTCGGCCGCTGCCTCAGGCGCCTTGGCTGAAAAAAAAACTCTGAATTTCCCAGCGCAGCCTCCGGCAGCGCCAGCCGCTAGCCAGCCAGCCACGGAACAGACCCAGCGCCCAGCCGCTGCGGCGCCTGCACCCTCAGAGCCAACTGTGGCGCCCAAGACGGCAGAACCGGTGGTTGTGGCTGCTGTGCCTATACCAACACCAACACCAACACCAACACCAACACCGACGCACCAGCGCGCTACCCCTCCGTTGGCCGCACCCCAGGTGCCAGAAGACGAAGGGCCGCCCTGGGAAGAAAGCGTGCAGACCTCACGCCGCGTGGTGGCCATCCCCGTGCGCGACGCGGGGGAGCCTGGCCGGCTGGACCAGCCGCGTGTGCGGGACGCCGCTGAGCCAACAGCGGTTCAGGCCGCACCGGTGACGACGGCCGAGGGCGATTTCTGGTTTGACGCCATCATGCAGCTGGTGCGCGCTGAGACCATTGGCGCCTTGGTGCGCGAATTGGCCTTGCAGTCGCAGCTGGTGGCACGCGATGCCGGCCAGTGGGTGCTGCGCGTCGAGCGCGAAACGCTCAACCAAGCCAACGCCCGAGAGCGCTTGTCCGTGGCCCTGCAAACAATTGGGCACGAGGTGCGCCTGGCGGTCGAAATCGGCACGGTGACCGACTCGCCTGCGCTGCGGGTGGCCGCCGAAGCGGCCCGGCGCCATCGTGAAGCCGAGGCCCACATTCTGGGTGATCCGTTCGTGCAAACCATGATGCGCGACTTTGGCGGCAAAATCGTGCCCGGTTCGATCAAGCCCCTGGCCGCCTGATCGCTTCAGATCCCATTTATTCGTCTCTTGAATTCAAACCCAAAGGAAAACCATGTTCAACAAAGGACAACTCGCCGGTCTCATGAAGCAGGCCCAGGCCATGCAGGACAACCTGAAGAAGGCCCAGGACGAACTTGCGTTCATTGAAGTGACCGGGGAATCGGGCGCTGGCCTGGTGAAAGTGCTGATGACTTGCAAGCACGACGTCAAGCGCGTCACCATCGACCCCAGCCTGCTGGCCGACGACAAAGACATGCTGGAAGACCTCGTCGCCGCAGCGTTCAACGCGGCTGTGCGCAAAGCCGAAGAAACGTCCAATGAAAAAATGGGCAAGTTGACGGCGGGTATGCCGGGCCTGCCTGGCGGCATGAAGTTTCCTTTCTAAACCAAGTTGTGCGGCTTCAAGTCGGGGCGGCGCGCCGCTTCTGGGCTGGCTGCAAGCCGTCGACACTCGCTTCGGTGGTCTGACCGAACCAGCTTGCTTCGTGCCATTTCCATTGACGGCTGGTGGCGCGACAACTTGGCGTGGCCACACACAAGAAAAATTTCATGGCCGAAATTCACTCGTTAGAACTGCTGGTCCAGGCCTTGCGCCGCTTGCCGGGGGTCGGTGTGAAATCGGCTCAGCGCATGGCCTTTCACATGTTGCAGCACGACCGCGAGGGTGCGTTGCAGCTCGCGCAGGCACTGCAGCACGCGGCGTCGAACGTGAAGCATTGTGCGTTGTGCCACACCTTTACCGAAGACGATGTCTGCCCTACCTGCCGTGATCCACGGCGGGACCGCAGCCTGCTCTGTGTGGTGGAAAGTCCCGCCGATCAGGCCGCCATGGAGCGTACCGGCGCGTACAAAGGGTTGTACTTCGTGCTCATGGGCAAGCTCAGCCCCTTGGATGGGGTGGGCCCGCGGGACATTGGTTTGCAAAAACTTTTTGACCGCATCGACGCGCTGGCTCCACAGGACGAGAGCGATGAACCAGAGGACGGCGCCTTGGCACAAGCCACCGCAGGCGACATACCTTGTGAGGTCCACGAAGTGATTTTGGCCACCAATTTCACCGCCGAAGGAGAGACCACAGCACATGTGATCGCGCAGGCGCTCAAGGGGCGCGCGGTGCAGGTGACCCGGTTGGCGCGGGGCGTGCCGGTGGGCAGCGAACTGGAGTATGTGGACCTGGGTACCATCGCCCATGCTTTGGTCGATCGCCGCTGAGAGACCCCTTTTTTCAGGAAAAACCCCGATGAAACTGGCTGGATTGACCGTCGCCTACTGGGCCGTTCTGGTGGCGGCTTTGCTGCCTATTTTTTGTGCAGGCTTGGCCAAATGGGGCACGTTTTCAAAGCCGCGCGGGGCGGGAGGTTTTGACAACAACAACCCGCGTGCCTGGCTGGCCAACCAGCAAAGCTGGCGTGCACGGGCCAACGCGGCACAGGCCAACAGCTTTGAGGCTCTGCCTTTTTTCATCGGCGCCGTGATCATTGCCCATCAGCTCGGTGCTTACCAGACGCGGTTGGACGTGCTGGCCTTTCTGTTTGTTGTGTTGCGTTTGCTTTACATCATGATGTACGTGGCCGACATGGCCACCGCACGCACCCTGGCCTGGGTGCTGGCGCTGGCGGTGAACATCGCCATTTTGTTCGCCTGAGGCGGTCCCGGGGTTGCAGCAGCCCCTGGCGGGCGCCTTGGGCTGCTGCTGCCTACCTGCGCGTAACGTCTGCTTGCATGTTCCCTCGGTGGAAACCCGCTCGGGATTCGTCCCGATGCGGCACGGCACCAGCTCGCTTAACCTTGTTCCAAGTCAAAAAACAAGTGAGCAAAGGGACATGCAATGTGGGATCGCCGTGGGTGGTGTCGGTTGTGCGCTTCTGCGCTGTTGAGCGGTGGTCTGTCCAGTGCCCGCGCGCAAATGAGCCCGGCGCCTGCACCGCGCCAGGGAGCGGCGCGCGTGGTGGTTGCGGTCGACAACAAGGCCGCTTTTTGCTTTCTTCCGCTCACCATTGCTGAGCGCCTGGGGTATTTCAGCGCTGAGGGACTCGACGTGCAGATACGAGAGTTCGCAGAAGCCAATCAGTCGGTGCAGGCGGTCTTGTCGGGTGCCGCGCACCTGTATTCGGGTGGGTACAGCAGCACCATCAGCTTGCAGGCGAGGGGGCAGTCGTTTCAATCGTTTGTGTTGCAGGGGCGCGCGCCGCAGATTGTTTTGGGCGTGTCGCAGAACACGATGGGTTACTACCGTCAGCTGCGAGACCTGCGCGGTAAAAAGATCGGCATCATGGGGCCAGGCTCGGCGTCGCACCGCGTGGCCCGCTTGCTGCTGGCCAGAGCGCGCTTGAGCGCTCAGGAGGTGCAGTACATCAGCCTGCCCAACGCAGTGTCAGCGGTCGAGGCGTTTCGTGGCGGAAAAATCGACGCTATCTGCTACAACGACCCGGTGATCACCGCGCTGGAGCAGGGGGGTGCGCTGCGCGTGGTGGCCGATACCCGCACCGTGCGGGGCAATGCCGAGGTGTTTGGTGGCCCCATGCCTGCGGGCAGCCTGATCGCATCGACCGAGTTCATTGGAAGCCATCCCCGGCTGTGCCAGGCCATGACCGATGCCATGGTGCATGCGCTCAAGTGGCTGCAGACCGCCGGTCCGTCGGACATCATCAAGGCCGTGCCCGAGCGTTATTTTCAGGGTGATCGCGCCTTGTACCTGGCCGCTTTCAGCCGGGCCCGTGAGGCCTGGGCGCCCGACGGCCTGATGCCTGAACAGGGACCGGCTACCGCGGCACGCATACTGGCCCAGTTTGACGACACCGGTCCGCCGAAGCGGGTGGACCTTGAGCGAACCTTCACCAACGAGTTTGCTCGGAAGGCCAAAGCGAAGTACCGGGCTTGAGTGCTGTAACGGGCCAGCGCTGGCCCGACGGAAACTCAGGGCCGTTTGGACGACTTGGTGCTCGCGGCGACCTTTGTCACAGCCTTTTTGCTGACCAGTTGTGTTTTTCCGGTGGGTGCGGGGGTTTTCCCGGCCGGTGCGACCTTGCTTCTGGCTGCGGTTTTTTTATCTTTCTGTGGTGCGGCTTGGCCGGTTTTTTTCGTGTCAGCGATTGTTTTTCGAGGTTTTTTATTCGTTTTTTCTTCGATGCCCTCCGCTTTCTTCACCGGGGCAGATGCCAGGATCATCGCGGCGCGCTGCGGCAGCATCAGGGTAATGCGCTGACCGGGCTTTAGCCGAGCGTTGACCGCGAGTTTGTTCCAGCCTGCCGCGCTGACCGGACTCACGCCATAGCGGTCGGCCAGTTGAGCCAGATTTTCACCCTTGCGAGCGCGCACCGAGGTGCGCTTCAAAATCACTTCGGGCTGCAGACTCAGGTGGCCGTTGTCGGCCACATGCATCGACACGTCGTTGTTGTGCTGGCCGGAGCGCTGCACGAGCAAGCTGGAGCCGGCACGAACGAGCATCCGTGGAGGAATGCTGTTGATGCTGCGCAACTCACTTTCGCTCATCCCCACGCGATCGGCCGCTTGTGCCGCCGTCATGGTGCTGGGGACCACCCAGGCGGTCCAGCTGGCCAGCTGGCCACCGTGGGTTTGAAGTTTGCTTTGAAACACCGCCGCGCTGTCCCACGGCAACAAAATATTGGGTGTGCCTGCCGCCATCACCACCGGGTGCTTCAATGACGGGTTGAGCGCGCGGAAGTCTTGTTCGCTGATCCCTGAGAGGCGGGCGATGACGGCCACGTCCATGTCGCGGTCCAGGGTCACGGTGTCAAAGAATGGATGGTTACCGATCAGAGGCAGCTGGGTGCGAAACGCTTCCGGTCTGGCAATGATGTTTTTCACCGCTTGCAACTTGGGTACGTACATGCGCGTTTCCATCGGCATGTTCAGGTCGGTGTAGCGGGTCGGCAGGCCTTCGCGCTGGTTGCGGGTGATGGCCCGACTGACGTTGCCTTGCCCCCAGTTGTAGGCCGCCAGTGCCAGATGCCAGTCACCAAAGCGGTTGTGCAGTTGCTGCAGGTAGTCCAGCGCGGCGCGGGTTGAGGCCAGTACGTCGCGCCGGTCATCACGAAAAATATTCTGCTTGAGGTCGAACGACTCACCGGTGGCTGGCATGAACTGCCACATGCCAGCGGCCCGCGCGCTGGAAACCGCCTGCGGGTTGAACGCACTCTCAATGAACGGCAGCAGCGCCAGTTCCATGGGCATGTTGCGCCGCTCGATTTCTTCAACGATGTGGAACAGGTACCGACTGGACCGCTCGGTCATGCGCTGGATGTAGTCGGGCCTGCTGGCGTACCACTGCTCACGGTCGCGCACCAGGTCGGTGTCCAGATCGGGCATGGACAATCCGCGACGTATCCGGTCCCATAAGTCGGAAGGTGCGGCCAGCGTGACCACCGATGGCAGGCTGGTGTTGGCGATACCGATGGCGCTGAGCGGGGCGCCTGGCTCGCTGGCCGCCAGCGACCGAGGTCTTTGCCGGTTGGCTTCGCTGGCGGCACGCACGCCATCGGTGGGCAGGCTGCCGACATCCTGGCCGACCGTGGCGCAACCACTCAATACCAGAATGGCCAGGCCCAGCAGGCCAGCTTTGGGGCCTCGCGCTGTGACCCGTGAAGATCGATCGGTTTGGGGTGTCGTACGCTCCAGGGGGGCGGTGGGTGTGAGCAAGGCAGGGCAGGAAAAAAGCAGGGTGTGGGTCATCTGAAATCGTTTTTCCAAGTCCGAAGCGTGGCGAATACGCCTGCGTCGTCGGTGGATGCAAGGGGCTCGTGGGTGGCTGCCGCTTGGCGAACGGTGGCCTCACGGCTGCGAAGGAAGGGGTTGATCTGCTTCTCGACCCTGATGGAGCTGGGAAGCGTTGGAAAGTTCTGTGCGCGCAGCTGCTGGCACCGGGCCAAGTAGGCCTTCAGCTCGGCGTTGAACGGCTCGACCGCTTGAGCAAACTTCAGGTTGGACAGCGTGTACTCGTGGGTGCAACAGACCTGGGTGGCGTCGGGCAGGCGGCTCAAGCGGTCCAGCGACGCCAGCATCTGTGCCGGGGTGCCCTCAAACAGGCGGCCGCAGCCCCCTGAGAAGAGCGTGTCGCCGCAAAACACCAGAGGCGCACCATCGACGTTCGGACAGAAAAATGCCACGTGTCCCGCCGTGTGACCAGGCACCTTGATCACATGAAACGGCAGGCCGAGGACCGTGACAACTTCGCCGTCGTCCACCCGTTGCAGGGGCTCAGGCATTTGCTCTGCCGTGGGGCCAATCACCCGCGCTCCCGTGGCTTGCCGCAATGCTGCCACGCCGCCGGTGTGGTCTGCATGGTGGTGGGTGATCAGGATGGTGTCGAGTTGCACACGCTGCTGCTTCAACCAATGCAGCACGCCTTCGGCCTCGCCGGGGTCCACGACCAGTGCGCGCTGCGCATCGTGCAACACCCAGATGTAGTTGTCGGTGAAGGCAGGTATGGGCAGCAGTTGCATGTAAATACGCGGTGTTTAGGATTAAAAAAACAGCCGTCACAGAAACGGAAAACTCACGGAAGCCGCAAAATACGGAGTATCGCAGACGGTATCTTGTGTGTGGAACACCGGAACCGTCCTGTGGACGGGTTTTTCCTCAGGCATATGTAGATCAACAAACCTGTGGCGGTTCAGGCCCGTTCTATCGAGCATGCACCGTATCTTTCGCGCAGAAAGCCGCAGGACTGTCTGTAGTCATGTCAGCGTGACGGCAACCACAGGAGAGTCAGCACCTTGAACCCCGAACACCCCGAAGGACTTGGCGACCTGTCACCCGGCGCGCTGGGCGGCTGGCTTCAAACCGCGCCGGGGCAGTACCTGCTGGGCTGGGAGCATGCACAGTTTGATCTGGCGGTGGCAGACCTGTTTGGTTACAACGCGCTGCAGCTCGGTTTGTGTGAGTTGGATGCATTGCGCGCGAACCGCATGCCCCACCGCTGGCTGGCGCTGCCCGAAGAAGGGGTTCCGCTGGGCCCGACGTTGAACGGAAGCCTGATCAGTGAGGAAGGTGCTCGCTTGGTGGACAGCGTAGAGCACGACAAGCCTGTGCGCCGCGTGGCCTTGATCACCGATGCCGCGGCGCTGCCATTTCCAGCGGCGAGCCTGGATCTGGTGGTGCTGCCCCACACGCTGGAACTCAGCGCCGATCCGCACCAGGTTTTGCGGGAGGTGGAACGTGTGCTGGTACCCGAGGGCAGGGTGGTGATCTCGGGGTTCAATCCAGCCAGCCTGTGGGGCCTGCGGCAAGGGCGGGGCCGGCTGGGCGCACGGCTGGGGCTGTCGGGGGCTGACGCCACACCGCTGTACCTGCCCGAGGCTGGGGATTTCATCGGCCCGTGGCGGTTGCGTGACTGGCTGAGCCTGCTCGGTTTTGAAGTAGAGTCTGACCGCTACGGCTGCTACCGACCTGCGGTGAAAACCGAAAAATGGCTGCAGCGCACCGCATGGATGGACACCGCAGGGCCCCGCTGGTGGCCCATTTTCGGTGCGGTGTATTTCGTTGTGGCGGTGAAGCGGGTGCGTGGCGTGCGCCTGCTCGGGCCTGCCTGGAAACCCCGGCGTGCGACGGCCTCGGCCACCGCCGTGGTCACCAACCGCCACTGATCAAACCCTGGCGCGGAGGTGCCTGGGGTCGGCTGCGGGTGGCCCATACCTTTTCTGTTTTTTTGGAGTTTTTGATTGAATCATGTGGTGATCTATACCGACGGGGCCTGCAAGGGCAACCCCGGTCCTGGTGGGTGGGGTGTGTTCCTGAAGGCGGGCGGTCATGAAAAAGAACTGTGGGGCGGTGAACGCGAAACCACCAACAACCGCATGGAACTGATGGCAGTGATCGAGGGCATCTCGGCCCTGAAGCGGCCCTGTACCGTAGCGGTGTACCTGGACAGTGAATACGTGCGCAAGGGCATCACCGAATGGATTCACGGCTGGAAAACCAAGGGCTGGAAAACGGCCGCCAAGCAGCCCGTGAAAAACGCGGACCTGTGGAAAAGACTGGACGCCCTGACGCACGACGGCATCCACCAAATCGAGTGGCACTGGGTGAAAGGCCATGCGGGGGACCCTGGCAACGAGCGGGCCGACGCCCTCGCCAACCGGGGGGTGCCGAGTTGAGACCCCAGCCCGGGAAGCAGCTGGGTGATTGAACTTCTGCCAGCGCCTCGGTCTCTTGACTGTTACATTGATTCTTTTAAAGCCTCCTGCGGTCGCTGTTGGTCTCTTTCCAGATGATTTGAAACATGTCAAACAAGACGCTTTACATGGTGGTAGCTGCCGCGGGTATTGGACTGGCTTCTGCCGGTGCCTGGTGGTTTCAAAACCGGGCTGCATCGGCGCCGGCTGAGACCTCGTCGGGAACGCCTTCAACAAAGGTGACCCCTGCAGCAGCCGGCCGCGCGGGCGGAGTTCCGGGCGTCGAGGTGACCCAAGTGAAGACACTTCGCATTCAGGACGACGCGCAGGCCGTGGGCACGCTGCGTTCGCGCCAGAGCGTGACGCTGCGACCCGAGGTCAGCGGTCGCATTGCCCAGATTGCCTTTGCCGATGGCGCGCGCGTTCGCCGCGGACAGTTGCTTGTGCAACTTGACGACGTGCTGCAGCGTGCGGAGCTCAGCCAGGCGCAGGCCCAGTTGTCCATTGCGCGGGCCAACCTCAAGCGCAACCAGGAGCTTGTGGCAGAGAATTTTGTGGCCCAGCGGGTGCTGGACGAAAGCCAGGCCAACTTGCAGGTGGCCGAGGCCCAGGTGGCGCTGGCGCAGGCGCGCCTGCAACGCATGCGCGTCACGGCTCCGTTTGACGGCACCGTGGGTCTTCGCAGCATCAACCTCGGCGAATACGTCAAAGACGGTGCGGATCTGGTGAACCTGGAAGACACCTCGGCCCTCACGGTGGACTTTCGTCTGCCCGAGCGCTACCAGACCCGCATAGCCGCTGGCCAGTCGGTGCAAGTGCAGCTGGACGCTTTGCCCGGTCAATCTTTCGTGGCCCGCGTGCAGGCAGTCGACCCGCTGCTGGACGCCAATGGCCGCTCGGTGGCGGTGCGCGCGGTGCTGCCACCGTCGCCCGCCGGAGATCTGCGTCCGGGCATGTTTGCGCGGGTGTTGACCGTCTTTTCGGTAGACGAAGCGGCGCTGGTGGTGCCGGAAGAGGCGCTGGTGCCCCAGGGCGGCAAACAGTTTGTGTTCAAGCTGGAAAAAGAAGGCGAGGGTGATGCCGCCAAGCTCGTTTCGCGCCGCACCGAAGTGCAGTTGGGCGTGCGCCAGGGCGCGCAGGTGCAGGTGCTGGTCGGGCTGGCCGAGGGCGATACGGTGGTGGTGGCTGGGCAGCAACGGCTGCAGCGCGATGGCACAGCCGTGCGGGTGGTCGACATGAGCAAACCTGGCGGTGCACCGCGCGCTGCAAGCGCCGGCCCTGCTGCCGCGCCGGCCAAATGACCCCATTTTTCTGTCCATGACCCCTTGATGGCCCTTTTGTTCGGGAGTCCGCTGCATGCAATTGCCTGAAATTTCGATTCGCCGCCCGGTGTTTGCCACCGTGCTGTCGCTGCTGATTCTGCTGGTGGGCTGGGTGTCGTTCACCGGTTTGACGGTGCGCGAGTACCCCAAGATCGACGAGCCCACGGTCACGGTCAGCACCAGTTTCACCGGTGCCTCCAGTGAAGTGGTCGAGTCGCAGGTGACGAAAACACTGGAAGATTCACTGGCAGGTATTGAGGGTGTCGACGTCATTACTTCCATCAGCCGCCAGGAGCGCAGCCAGATCACGGTGCGCTTCAAGCTGGAGCGCGACCCCGATTCCGCCGCTGCCGACGTGCGCGACAAAGTGAGCCGGGTGCGCCAGCGCCTGCCGCAAGGTATTGACGAGCCGGTGATTGCCAAGGTGGAGGCCGACGCCTTCCCCGTGATCTGGCTGGCGCTGAGCTCTGACACGCACGATGCGTTGCAACTCTCTGATTTTGCCAACCGCCTGGCCAAGCCGGTGCTGCAAACGGCACCCGGTGCAGCCGATGTGCGGGTGTATGGCGAGCGCAAATACGCCATGCGCATCTGGATCGACCCCGACCGCCTGGCCGCCTACCGGTTGACGGTGCAGGACGTGGAAGACGCGCTGCGACGCTCCAACCTGGAAGTGCCCGCGGGCCGCATCGAAAGCACGCTGCGCGAATTCAACGTGACCGCCGCCACCGACTTGCAAACGCCGGCGCAGTTTCGCGACGTGGCCATTCGCAACATCAATGGCCAGACCATCCGCCTGGGCGACGTGGCCCGCGTGCTGCAAGGTCCGCAGGATGAGCGCACTTCGGTGCGCCTGAACGGGCGCGACTCCATTTCGCTCGGCGTCATTCGCCAGGCCACGGCCAACCCGCTGGAACTCTCCGCCGGCGTGCGCCAGTTGCTGGAAAAGGTGAAGACCGACCTGCCACCCGGTGTCAACGTGGACATTGCCAACGACAATTCGGTCTTCATTGACCGGTCGATCAAGGCGGTCTACACCACCATTGCCGAAGCCGTGGTGCTGGTGGCGCTCGTCATCTTTGTGTTCTTGCGCACCTTGCGTGCGTCCATCATCCCGCTGGTGACCATTCCTGTGAGCCTGATCGGCACCTTTGCGCTGATGGCCCTGTTTGGTTTCTCCATCAACACGCTCACCCTGCTGGCACTGGTGTTGGCCATTGGCCTGGTGGTGGACGACGCCATTGTGGTGCTGGAGAACATTTACCGCCACATTGAAGAAGGTGTGAAACCGTTTGAAGCCGCCATTCAGGGCGCTCGTGAAGTGGGCTTTGCCGTGGTGGCGATGACGCTCACTCTGGCGGCGGTGTACGCGCCGCTGGCCTTCACACCCGGGCGCACGGGTCGCCTGTTTGCAGAGTTTGCGTTGGCGCTGGCCGGTGCAGTGGTGGTGTCGGGCTTTGTGGCACTCACGCTGTCGCCCATGCTGTGCTCCAAACTGCTGCGCCACAACCCCAAGCCGGGCCGTTTTGACCGCGGCATGGAACGCGTGCTGAACGCCGTAACGCGCGGCTACAGCCGCGCGCTGGCGCTTGCCTTGAGCCTGCGCTGGGCGGTCGTGCTGGTCATGGTGGCCAGCGCGGCGGGCAGCTGGTGGCTGCTGCAAACCACCAAGCAAGAACTGGCGCCCATTGAAGACCGTGGGGTGATTCTGGCCAGCATCAACGGCCCCGATGGCGCCACCCTGGCCTACACCCGCCGTTATGCCGAAGCCATTGAGCGCATTGGCCAGGACTACCCCGAGTTCGACCGTATTTTCAGCAACATCGGCAACCCTACCGTGGCTCAGGGCAACGTGTTTTTGCGCGCCAAACCCTGGGAGGAACGCACACGAACCACGCAAGAAATTGCCCGCGAAATTGCGCCGCGCATGGCGGCCTTGCCGGGCATCAGCGCTTTCCCCATCACGCCGCCCTCGCTGGGACAGGGATTTCGCGAGCGGCCGATCAACTACGTGATCGTCACCTCGGACAGCTACGACAACCTGGCCAGAGTGGTGCGTCAGTTTCAGGACGCCCTGGCCAAAAATCCTGGTTTTGTTCAGGTGGACACTGATCTGCGCCTGAACAAGCCCGAGATCCGCATGGACGTGGACCGTGAACGCGCCGCCGACATGGGTGTCAATGTGGACGCCATTGCCCGCACGGTGGAAACCATGTTGGGCGGCCGGATCGTGACCCGGTACAAGCGCGATGGCGAGCAATACGACGTGATCGTGCAGACCGACAGCGCCCAGCGCAGCACGCCCGACGACATCGACCGCCTGTTTGTGCGGGGTCGCAACGAGGCCATGATTCCGCTGGCCTCGCTGGTGAAAATCCGCGAGGTGGTGGTGCCGCGAGAACTCAACCACTTTGGGCAACGGCGCAGTGCCTCCATCACCGCCAACCTGGCGCCCGAGCTGGCGCTGGGGGATGCGCTCCAATTCATGGACGCCACGGCCGCTGAAATTTTGCCGCCGGGCTACACCACCGACCTCAACGGCCAGAGCCGCGAGTTCAGAAGCGCGTCAGGCTCGCTGGCCATTGTGTTTGCTCTGTCGCTGCTGTTCATCTACCTGGTATTGGCGGCGCAGTTTGAAAGCTTCGTTGACCCCTTGGTCATCATGCTGAGTGTGCCCTTGTCGATGCTGGGGGCGCTGCTGGCGCTGAAGTTTTCCGGGGGCACGCTCAACGTGTTCAGCCAGATCGGGCTGATCACCCTGGTGGGGCTGATCACCAAACACGGTATTTTGATCGTGGAGTTCGCCAACCAGTTGCGTGAACAGGGACTGACCACGCTGGAGGCGGTCAAACAGTCGGCTGCGCTGCGCCTGCGACCCATCCTGATGACCACCGGTGCCATGGTGCTTGGGGCCATTCCGCTGGCGCTGGCCAGTGGCGCGGGTGCTGAAAGCCGCCAGCAAATTGGCTGGGTGATTGTGGGTGGCATGAGCCTGGGCACCTTGCTCACCATCTTTGTGGTGCCCACCATGTACACCCTGCTGGCGCGCAAAAAAACCTCGGGCGAGGTGCGCCAGGCGGGTCTGAAAGCGGTGGCTTCGCCGCTGGAAACACCGGCGAGCTGAATCGGCAAGGGAAGCCTGGCCCCTTGACCCAGAGCAATCGGGGTGCGCCGCCGGCCGGTAGCATGGTGTGGCACCCGCTTGTTGTTGGTGCCGCGCTGGGGCTTGGGCCGTCGACCTGGCCGCGTGTGCTCCACCGGCCCCGGGGAGTCTCTGCGTGGGCACTGTTTTCGATCCTTTTTTGCTCGCCACCACCACCGCCCAGGTGCTGTCGCAGGCGCATGCCAGCGAAACGTCGGTGGCACGCTGGCAGCAGGAGCGCTTGGGCCAACTGCTGGCGGCGGCGCGGTGCGGCTCTGCCTTGTACCGCGAACGCCTGGCGAAGTTACCCGACCACGCCAGCGCTCTCGGGCACTTGGCCCCGGTCTGCCGCGACGAGCTCATGGGCCGTTTTTCGGATTGGGTGACCGACCCCGGCCTTGTGCTGAGCGAGTTGCAGGCTTTTACATCCGACCCCTTGCGCATGGGCGAGCCCTACCTGGGGCGCTACCTGGTGTGGGAGAGTTCGGGCACCAGTGGCCAACCCGGCATTTTTGTGCAGGACGCGCGTGCCATGGCGGTGTACGACGCACTGGAAGCCGTGCGTCGCAGCCCCGACCAGCGTACCCAGCGCTGGTTTGACCCGTTCTACCTGAGCGAGCGCATGGCGTTTGTGGGCGCCACCGGGGGGCATTTCGCGAGCTTTGTCAGCCTGGAACGGCTGCGCCAGCTGCAGCCCTGGCTGGCGCCCTCCATGCGTTCTTTCTCTATCTTGCAGCCCGTGGGTGCTCTGGTGGATGCGCTCAACGCCTTTGCCCCGACGGTGCTGGCGAGCTACCCGACAGCCGCACTCTTGCTGGCCGAGCAGGCCGACCTGGGTCGCTTGAAACCGGGCCTGCGCGAAGTCTGGACGGGTGGTGAAACGCTGAGCCCCGCGGTGCGCCAGCGCATTGAAACGGCGCTGGGTTGTCGCGTGCGCAACAGCTACGGCGCCTCTGAATTTCTTGCCATGGGGTGGGAGTGCGAGGCTGGCCAATTGCACCTGAACACCGACTGGCTGGTCCTGGAGCCGGTGGACGAACACAACCGCCCGGTGCCGCCCGGGCAGCCGTCGTGTGGCGTGTTGCTGACCAACCTGGCCAACACCGTGCAGCCGCTGATCCGCTATGCCATGGGGGACCAGGTGACCATTCACCCTGAGCGTTGCGGGTGCGGTTCACCGTTCCCGGTGGTTGACGTGCAGGGCCGGCGCGACGACATCCTGCGCATGCGCGGGCTTACCGGTGACGTTGCGTTGTTGCCTCTGGCCTTGTCCACCGTGCTGGAAGAGCAGGCCGGGGTGTTTGATTTTCAACTGCGCCAGCGCGACGAAAGCACCCTGGTGCTGCGTCTGCCCCTGGCGGGTCAAGCCGGGCGCGAGGCCTTGAAGTGTTGCCGTCAGGCGCTGCAGTCTTTTGCGGTTTCGCAGGGGGCTTTGCCCATTCGAGTGCTGGGCGAGCTGGGCCAGGCGGTGCCACGGGGACGCAGTGGCAAGGCCTGCCGCATTGTGGCCAAGGGCGGTTAGCCGTTTGAGGGGCGGTGGCCTGCCGTCAGATCGCGCCGTCAAACATCATCACGTCGACCGCATCGCCCACGGCCACGTTGCCCTGGCCGTGGTGCAGCACGATCAGGCCGTTGGCTTCCACCATGGAGCGCAAAACGCCCGAGCCCTGGTTGCCGGTGGTACGCACATGCAGCGCACCGTCGGCCTGGCGTGTGACGATGCCACGCTGGTATTCGGTGCGCCCGGGCTTCTTGCGCAAGGCTTCGCCGCTGTGTGCCCTGAGCAACACCGGCTCAGCCGCGGTGCAGCCCATGAGCCGCAACAGGGCAGGGCGCACAAAGGCCAGAAACGTCACCATCACGGCCACGGGGTTACCCGGCAAGCCAAACAGGATGGCTGAGCGGCCTTGCTCGGTGCGACCGGCGCCGGGACGTCCCAAGCCGGGCTCTTCCTCCTCGGGGGGCAGCGACCCACACAGCGGTGGAGCGTGGGGGTGAACAATTCGCCCCACTGCCATCGGCCGCCCGGGGCGCATCGCAATGCGCCAAAACGCCACGTCGCCCAACTGCTTCATCATGGCCTTGGTGTGGTCGGCCTCGCCCATGCTCACGCCGCCGCTGGTGATGATGGCGTCGGCCGTGGCCGCCGCTTGGCGGAAAGCGGCTTCAAGCAAAGCCGGCTCGTCGCCCACCACACCCATATCGATCACCTCCACGCCCAGCCGGGTGAGCAGGCCAAACACGGTGTAGCGGTTGCTGTCGTACACAGCGCCTTCGCGTGGCGCTTCGCCCAGGCTCAGAATTTCGTCTCCGGTGGAGAAATACGCCACCTTGACACGCCGGAATACGGTCACGCTCGGCAGTCCCAGGCTGGCGATCAGGCCGAGTGCAGCCGGGCCCAGGGTTTGGCCTTTGCGCAACGCAGGTTGGCCCGCCATCAGGTCTTCGCCCAGCAGGCGCCGGTTGTCGCCAGCGCTCACCACACCAGCCGGCATCTCCACGCGGTCGCCTTGCACCTGCACAAATTCCAGCGGCACCACGGTGTCCAGCTCGGGCGGCATGATGGCGCCCGTCATGATCTTGAGGCACTCGCCTGCGGCCACACGGCCCGCCCAGGCTTTGCCGGCAAACGCGGTGCCCACCACCTGCAGCGCCAACGGTTGGCCGGGGCGCAACTGGGCGCTGTTGAAAGCAAAGCCGTCCATGGCCGAGTTGTCGTGTGGCGGGACGCTGATGGGTGAGATCACGTCTTGTGCGAGCACGCGGCCCAATGCATCAAACACGGACAGCGTTTCGATCTCGGTGACGGGTTCGATCAGCTCTGCAAGGAAGTCGTTGGCGCGCTCGGCGCTCAGGGTCTGCGGGTCGTAGCCCTGCAATTCAGCGGCTATCTGGGCAATGGTTTTCATGGCACAACTCAGGGCTTTTCAGGGGTTTTCCAGCGCGTGCAGTTCGGCCAGCGTGTTGGTGTTGCAAAACGCCCGGGCATCATCGCCCGGCAAGGTGAACGGCACCAACACCGTCTTGTGCTGGTCGGTCCAGCGGTCAATCTTGCGCCCACCCGCCTGCGTGAACGCAACCAGGCTTTCCAGCAGCTCCACGCGCATCAGGCAAAACACGGGCTGCGCGCGCAACTGGCCGTCCTCTTCCAGCGCGGCGGCCATAGCGATTTCGGTGCTGTCATCTTCAAACGCCTGCGCCAGCCGCTGCGCCAGGTCGAATGGAAACAGCGGTGTGTCGCAAGGCACCGTGAGCAAATACGGCGTTTCACAGCGCTCCAGCCCTGTCATGAAGCCCGCCAGTGGGCCAGCGTAGTCGCTCAGCGTGTCGGGCCATACGGGGGCGCCAAAAGCTTCATAGGCCGACAGGTTGCGGTTGGCGTTGATCATCAACTCGCCCACCAGACCCCCTTCTTGCATTTGCAGCCGCAGCACGGTGTGCAGCGCCAACGGGGTGCCGTGAAAGTTTTGCAGCCCTTTGTCGACGCCGCCCATGCGGGAGCCTCGGCCACCCGCGAGCACGATGGCGGTGATTTCATGGGTGTGGATCATGTGAACTTTTGATGAGAAAAACGGTGTGCGGGGGGATGTCTTGTTCAGCGAACGCCGTGGAACCGGCTTTGCCGGGCCACCAGCGTGGTCCCCTTGGGGGGACGGCGCGAAGCGACGCAGGGGGGGAGCTTTCTCTAGCCTCCGATGTAACTCATCTCGACGCGCCGGCCTCCGGTGGACGCGTCGGGCGGCAGGCTCGCCCGCAGCTCGGAATAGCGGTCGCTGCGGCCCTGCCATACGGCGGCAATGGCGCTCGCCAGCTGCTCGTCCGTGGCGTTGGCGCGCACCAAGGGTTTGAGGTCGTGGCCTTCGTTGGCAAACAGGCACAGGTAGAGCTTGCCTTCGGTGGACAGGCGGGCGCGGTTGCAGTCGCGGCAAAAGGCCTGTGTAACGCTGCTGATGACGCCAATCTCACCCGCTGCTGTGTCGTGCTTTCCATCGGCGTTGGCGTAGCCCCAGCGCTCAGCGGTTTCGCCCGGCGCGGAAGGGTCAAGCTGCACCAGCGGCAGTGCGGTGTGGATGTGTTTCACCACCTCGGCGCTGGGCATCACCTCGTCCATGCGCCAGCCGTTGGTGGCGCCCACGTCCATGTATTCAATGAACCGCAGCACAATGCCCGTGCCTTTGAAGTGGCGCGCCATGGGCAATATTTCGTGGTCGTTGGTGCCTCGCTTGACCACCATGTTGACCTTGATCGGCCCGAGCCCCGCTGCTTGCGCGGCCTCAATGCCGCGCAACACGTCGGCCACGGGAAAGTCGACGTCGTTCATGGCCCGAAAGACCGTGTCGTCCAGCCCGTCCAGGCTGACCGTGACGCGCTGCAAACCAGCGGCCTTGAGCGACGCTGCTTTGCGTTCCAGCAAGGAGCCGTTGGTGGTCAGGGTGATGTCCAGCGGTTTGCCTTCGACCGTGCGCAAGGCTGCCAGTTGCTCGATCAATATCTCAATGTTTTTGCGCAGCAGCGGCTCGCCACCCGTGAGGCGGATTTTTTGCACGCCGTGGGCCACAAATTGCCGCGCCAGGCGGGTGATTTCTTCGAAGCTGAGCAGCGCGCTGTGCGGCAGGTAAGGGTAGTCTTTGTCAAAGACTTCTTTGGGCATGCAGTAGCTGCAACGGAAGTTGCAGCGGTCGGTCACGCTGATGCGCAGGTCGCGCAGCGGTCGGCCAAGCTGGTCGCCCAACAAGCCAGTAGCAGCAATGGGCACGGAAGGAATAGCGGCAGAGCGCGATGCGATGCGCTGGTCTACCAGGGGAATGACGCGTTCAGACATGGCTCGATTATGGGTGACACCCGCACCGAATGCGGGGACGCACCCATAGGCCTTGGGGTTTCACCGGAGGGCTGCAGCCCGCTCAGGCAGCGCCAACCCGGGTGTAGAGGTGGGTGTTTTCTTGCAGCCAGTTTTCAGACAAGTTGCTGGACTGCTGGCTGGGGTGAAAGTCGGCACAAAAGTATGCCCGCCAGGGGCGGAAACTCTGGCGTAGCAGGCCTTGGCGGCCCAGCAGGTGTTTCCAACCGCTTTGCCAGGTGTTCCAGCGCCACAACGTGCCGTCTCGCTGCAGGTTGTTCAGCGTTTGGCGCAGCGTGTCGGTCAAAAAGATCAATGTGACGCGTCGCATCCACTTCACGCGCCAGGCGTGGCTGCCGTCCAGCGCCTGGTACAGGTCAAAAGCGGTGCATTTGTGTTCGGCTTCTTCAGCGCTGTGCCACAGCCAAAGCGCTTTCAGCCGGGGTTCGCACCCATCAAGCAGCTGCGGGTGCGACAGCATCCATTCGGCGAACAGCGCGGTGAAGTGCTCGTTGGCCGCGGTGATGGCCAGGCCGTGACGTGGATCGCTGCCATTCACCAAGCTCAAGCGCTCGCGGGCGCGTGGCTCCCAGTCGTTCACCAAGCCGTGTTTTTCGATTTGGGCGTTGAACAGCGCGTGGATGCGACGGTGTGTGGCTTCCTGGCCCACGAAGCCTTGCACTTCGGTTTTGAAAGCGCGCTGTTTGTCTTCAGGCAGTGCCTGGAGACCAGCCCGCACCGAGTCAATGAAAAACTGTTCTCCGACGGGGAAACTCATGGACAACGCGTTGAACCACGCAGTCAGGAACGCGTCGCCATTGCACCAATGCCGGCGCACCGGCTTTTCGAGGTCGATCAACAGGCGTCGGACAACAAGTGCGGTCATATCAGGTACTTTTTCAAGCTGGTACCTGCTGGTACCGAATGGCTCAGTGTGTCACTCCACGTGCCATCCTGTCAACGGGGAAAGCCCGCTGTGGCCTGTCAGCTTGGCGCCGGTGACGCCGCCTAAGATCTGGCGCATGAACACCGTTGCAGCGCCCGACCACGCCCATGAACTGGAGCATGAACACCGTACCCGTCTGCTTCAGGCCATGGCCACGGTGTCGGCTGAGAAGGGTTTGGCGGTGACCACCATCGCTGACATCGTGCGCGAAGCTGGCGTATCAAAGCGCACGTTTTATGAACACTTCGACGGCAAAGAGGCCTGTTTCCTGGCGCTGTACCGTGCAGCCAGCGGATCGGCCTTGCGCACCCTGCGCGAAGCGCTGAAGCCCGATCGGCCTTGGCAGACCCAGATTGAGCAGGCACTACGGGCCTATTTTGAGCACCTGGCGGCCGGCCCAGGCCTGGTTCGTGTGCTGTTTGTCGATATTCACCAACTTGGCTCCGAAGGCTTGCGCGCGCGCCGCGAGGTGATGCAGCAACTGGCAGACTTCATGGTGAGCACCGTGAACGGAGCAGCCTCGCCCGGCGCTGCGCCGGTGCGCGCGATATCACCAGCCATGGCCATGGCCGCGGTGGGGGGTATCAACGAACTGGTGCTGCAAGCCATCGAACAAGGGAATGCGGCGCTGTTGACAAATCTCACCGCAGGTGCCGGGGAAATTGTGCGGGTGCTGACCCACGCGGATCTGGCTGGGCTCTGATGCTTCTCCAAGCGGGGTCGTAAAAACGGCCCGCACAAGCGGGCCGTTTTTGTGTCAGCGCAGCGCTGTCAAGCCATGGGCAGCAAAGGCACGATCAGCAACGCCACGATGTTGATGATCTTGATCAGCGGATTCACAGCCGGGCCAGCGGTGTCCTTGTAGGGGTCGCCCACGGTGTCGCCGGTGACCGCGGCTTTGTGTGCTTCGCTGCCCTTGCCGCCGTGGTGGCCGTCTTCGATGTACTTCTTGGCGTTGTCCCAGGCGCCGCCACCGGTGCACATGGAGATGGCCACAAACAGGCCGGTCACGATGGTGCCCATGAGCAGACCACCCAGGGCCTTCGGCCCGAGGAAGATGCCCACCAAGATGGGCACCACCACGGGCAGCAACGAGGGAATCACCATTTCCTTGATGGCCGCGGTGGTCAGCATGTCGACCGCGCGGCCGTACTCGGGCTTGGCCGTGCCTTCCATGATGCCGGGGATTTCTTTGAACTGGCGGCGCACTTCCACCACCACCGCACCGGCCGCCCGGCCCACGGCTTCCATTGCCATGGCGCCAAACAGGTAAGGAATCATGCCGCCGATGAACAGGCCCACGATCACCATCGGGTCGCTCAGGTCAAACGTGATCTGGTGGCCGTAGGTTTCCAGCTTGTGGGTGTAGTCGGCAAACAGCACCAGCGCAGCCAAGCCGGCCGAGCCGATGGCGTAGCCCTTGGTAACGGCCTTGGTGGTGTTGCCCACGGCGTCCAGCGGGTCGGTCACGTCGCGCACGCTGCTGGGCAGTTCGGCCATTTCAGCGATGCCGCCGGCGTTGTCGGTGATGGGGCCGTAGGCGTCGAGCGCCACCACGATGCCGGCCATGCTGAGCATGGACGTGGCCGCGGTCGCAATGCCGTAAAGGCCTGCGAGCTGGTACGAAGCCAGGATGCCGACGCACACAAACAGCACAGGCCAGGCGGTGGAGCGCATGGAAACGCCTAGGCCGGCAATGATGTTGGTGCCGTGTCCGGTGGTGGATGCCTGGGCAATGTGCTTCACCGGCGAATACTGCGTGCCGGTGTAGAACTCGGTGATCCAGACCAGTGCAGCGGTCAGCAACAAGCCGACAGCACACGAGCCCCACAGCCGCCATTGGCTGCCTTCGGCGGTGATGGCGTTGTCCGGCATGATCCAGGCGGTGGCGAACCAGAACGCGATGAGCGACAGCACGCCCGCAATCGCCAGGCCCTTGTAGAGCGCCGGCATCACGTTTTTCATGCCGGGGCTGGCCTTCACAAAGAAGCAGCCAATGATGGACGCGATGATGGAAACACCGCCCAGTACCAGCGGGTACAACACGGCCTGCATGGGTGCGGCCGACACCATCAGCGCACCCAGCACCATGGTGGCGATCAGGGTGACCGCGTAGGTTTCAAACAGGTCGGCGGCCATGCCGGCGCAGTCCCCCACGTTGTCCCCCACGTTGTCGGCAATCACGGCCGGGTTGCGCGGGTCGTCTTCCGGAATGCCAGCTTCCACCTTGCCCACCAGGTCGGCACCCACGTCGGCGCCTTTGGTGAAAATGCCGCCGCCCAGGCGCGCAAAAATGGAGATGAGCGACGAGCCAAAGGCAAATCCGATCAGCGGGTTGAGCAGCTTGGCCAGGTCTTTGTCGGGTGTCAGGTTGCCATTGCCGACCAAAAACCAGAAGAAACCCGCCACGCCCAAAAGGCCCAAGCCCACCACCAGCATGCCGGTGATGGCGCCGCCGCGAAACGCCACGTCCAGCGCCGGGCCAATGCCGCGGGTGGCCGCTTGTGCGGTGCGCACGTTGGCCCGCACCGAAATGTTCATGCCGATGAAGCCACAAGCGCCCGAGAGCACCGCCCCCAGCACAAAGCCCACAGCGCTTTGAGCGTCCAGAAAGACACCGATGAGGACCGCGAGCACCACGCCGACGACAGCGATGGTTTTGTATTGCCGGGCCAGATAGGCCGCAGCGCCGGTCTGAATGGCACCGGCAATTTCTTGCATGCGGGCGTTGCCCGCGTCTTGCGAAAGAATCCAGCTGCGGGACCAGAAGCCGTAGGCCACCGCCACCAGTCCGCACACCAGCGCAAATATCAGCGCAGATTGTCCAACCATGTATTTCTCCTGCTCGTTTTTGACTTGGAGGGGGCAACGCCTTTGGGTCATCCCCGCTGCGTTGCTTCCTCGTGTCCTTGTTCGTTCGCGGCTGGGCGAGCGTGCAGGGCGATTGGCCAACGTGTCAAATTTAGCGGGTATTGCGTGCGCTGGGTACCGCCCGTGCGACGGAAGTAAGCCTGGAATCAGTAAAATCAGGGTAAATCCTAGGCGCTGCACGGTTCACACTGTCACGTGGCCCGCGCCCGGTGCCAAGGTGCCCCAAGGGCCGATCCGTTTTCAACCAACCTTCAGACTCACAACATGTCCCTCGACAACGTCACCCCTGGAAAAAATGTCCCTGACTCTTTCAACGTGATCATCGAGATCCCGATGAACGCCGACCCGATCAAGTACGAAGTGGACAAAGAAACCGGCGCGATTTTTGTCGATCGTTTCATGAGCACCGCCATGCACTACCCGACCAACTACGGTTACGTGCCCAAGACCTTGTCTGGCGACGGCGACCCGGTGGACGTGTTGGTGATCACGCCCGTGCCGCTGATCCCGGGCGTGGTGGTGCCTTGCCGCGCCATCGGTATTCTGAAGATGCAGGACGAAGCCGGCGAAGATGGCAAAGTGCTGGCGGTGCCGATCGACAAGATTTTGTCTATCTACACCCAGTGGCAAAAACCCGAAGACCTGAACCCCATGCGCCTGAACACGATTCAGCACTTCTTTGAACACTACAAAGACCTGGAGCCAGGCAAATGGGTGAAGGTGATCGGCTGGGAAGGCAAAGACGCCGCCCACAAGGAAATCACCGACGGCATTGAGGCTTACAACAAAGCCCAAGCCTGATTCTTCAGCGCTTCAAGCGTCAAAAAGCGCCTGTGCGGTCACCCGCACAGGCGCTTTTTTCTTGACCAGACTTGCGGGTGAAACGGCGCGATCAGGACGCGGCTGCGTCAATGTCGCCGCGGTACTCGATCTTGCCGCGCACGCGAGCGCGTGGATGCATGTCGATCATTTCGTCGTAGCTGGCGTCGCCCAGCAAGGTGGCCGAGCCGGTGATTTCGAGCGCTTTGCGCGCAATCACCGTGCCAATGACCTTGCCCTCAATAAACACGTAGTCGGCCTCCAGCCGGGTGTTTTCAATCACCCCGGTGGCGCCCACGTGCAGCGTGCCGCCGCTCTCAAACGTGATGTTGCCTTTGAGCAGGCCATCCACCTTGATGCCCTGGTCTCGGGTGGTGTGGAAGTTGCCGTCAAACACGGCGCCCTCGGCGATCAGGCTGGTGATGGCGCTCAGGCGCTCCACGGGTACCAGGCGGGTGGTGGCGGGGTTTTGGCTCATGGGTCAGGGCTCCTTGCTGTGCAACCAGTTTTCGGGTTTGAGAGAGGGATCTTGGACGGCTTCGGTGGCAGGCGGCGAGGCGCTTGCAGCGGGTGGCGTGGTGCGGCTTGACGACCAACCCGGCTCCAGGCGGAGCGTGATGGCGTCGGCGGCTGTTTCGTGGGGTTCTGTTGGCGCGGGTACCTGCTGGGTGGCGGTGGGTGCGGGCTTTTCCTGTGTGGTCACCGCCAGCGCCTGGTGCAGGCCCGGCAGCAGCCAGAGCCAGACCGCTAGCGCAGCGCTGAGCACCAGCAACAAGGGCAGGCCATAGCGCCAGAAAGCCCACACCAGCCAGCGCAGCGCCAGCCGGCGCCGGCTCACCCACCGGTCGCGTTGCCAGCTGGCCTGGAGCGCGGTGCGCAACAGTGCCTGGGCATCGGGCACATGAGCCGGTGCGGCAGGCAGGGCAGGTGGAGCCGGACGCGACCACAGCATGGGTATCCGTCAGGCCTGTCAGCGGTTTCAGCGGGCGCTGCCGCTGGGCGCCACACGCTCCAGCGTGGCGTTCAGGTCGGCGCCGTTCACCTGAATGCGGCCGTAGCGCACCAGGCCGTGCACACTGGCGGTGTCGTGCAAGGACACCTCTCCCTGGCCGGAGTCCAGGATGCCGTCGGTGTGCCCCATGACGGAAATTTTTTGCGCGGTGATGTCGCCTTTGACCCGTCCGGTTTCGGTGACGACCACCGACACCACGGCGCCAGGCGCCTGCGTGAGGTTGCCTTCAACCGTGCCCGCGATGCTGCAAGGGCCACGGAGTTCGGCATGGCCCACGAAGTGCAAGCCCTCGGCCAGCATGCTGCGCGCCTGGCCGCCGTCGCCACCCTCGTTGGGCATCACCGATTGCACCTGGGGGTGCAACATCGGCATGTGGGCCGCCTGGGTCGGCGGCATGGCGTTGCCCACATCCACTTCCATAAAGGGGTTGGCACCGCTTCCGTTGTTTGCCTCTGCATTCTGGGGGTCGGCAGCAAAAGCTTCTTCGTCGGGTTGCGTGGGGTTGTTGTCCATGTCCTGTTCCAGGTGGCGGTCGGGGTGGAGGTAGCGGTCGGCTTTCATGGCGGGTGTGTTCTTTCAGCTCACGGCGGGTCCGGCAGCACATCGTGCAACACCGGGAAGTTGTCGCCCTTTTTAAGCGTCTTGAACGGGCCTTGCAAGTCGGCACCCTCGTAAAGTTGCAGGCGCCTGGCCATCAGCGTGCCGGTGGACACGCCGGTTTTTGACACATAGGCCATACCCTGGCATTCCAGGCTAGTGTCGTGGGCGCTGGCACCGGCAGCGCCCAGCCGACCAAAAAGGTAGGTGTCGCCCGACACCCGGACACGACCGCGCACGACGCCGCCGGTCCACACGATCAAGCGTCCGTTGACGCGGATGTTGCCCGCAATTTCACCTTGCACCAGCAAGCCGCCTTCAAAGCTCAGGTCGCCGCTCAGCTGGCTACCCGCCGCGACCCGGTTCACCACGTTCATGGCGATGGGGTCGATGGTGAGCGTGTCTTGCGGTGTTTTCACATCCATTGCTGGAGCCCCCAGAAAACCGCCGTAGCCAGCAGGCTCGACACCCCAAGTGCGGCGAGCCACAAGGCGTGCCGCTCCAGCCAGCGGCGTACCCGGCCGGGGCGATGGCGGGGTTGGCCCATGCGGTCACAGGCATGGCTCATCACGATCCAGTCTTTCCAGACACGGCTCAAACGGGTGTCTGCGTTGATCAGATGGACTTCAATGCCGGCGACCGCAGCACGGCTTGGATCGAGCTGGCGCCCAAGCAGCACCGAAAAAGGTGCGCCCACAATGGTCTGGGTAAAGAAGGCGTCTGTCTCGTTCATGTTCGCGGTAGTTTAGCGACCGGCTTCTGTGATGCAGGGCGTGCGTCTCACACTTCGCGAGGAATGTTGCTGCCCTGAGCAGCCTGTCACGCTTCGGTGGGCGGCGCCAACGGTGTTCGCAACGCCGGCGAGCCCTTCATGGGGTTGCGCTGTGCCAGGTGGTCCAGGTATTGCTGGATGCCTTGGTCTTCCCGTTCCAGAAACCGCTCCACCGCGTCGGCGAACGATGGGTGCGCCAACCAGTGCGCGCTGGTGGTCTTGACGGGAAGCAGGGCGCGAGCCATTTTGTGCTCGCCCTGCGCGCCGCCTTCAAAGCGCGTATAGCCGTGGGCGATGCACCAGGCGAGTGGCTGGTAGTAGCACGCTTCAAAGTGCAGGCAGTCCACGCGTTCCAGCGCGCCCCAGTAGCGCCCATAGGCCACGCGCGCCTGCGGGTCGATGCCAATCAGGCTGCTGGCCATGGGGTTGCCGTCTCGCTCGGCAATGAACAGCAGCCAGTGCTCGGGCATGGTCTGCGCCATGCGCTGAAAAAAATCGCGGTTCAGATAGGGTGCGTTGCCGTGCTCCCGGTAGGTGCGTTCGTAGCAGCGGTAAAAAAAGTCCCAGTCTGCGGCCGATATGTCTGCGCCCATGGACCATCGGAATACCACCCCCGCCTCAGCCACCTTGCGCCGCTCTTGCCGGATTTTTTTGCGCTTCTCCTGCTGCAGGCTGGAGAGGAAATGGTCGAAATTTGCAAAGTGTTGTGGCTCAGCGCTCACGAGGCCAGCCCCCTCGGGGGGCAGCGAACCACACGCAGTGGGGAGCGTGGGGGCTACAGGCCGCAGCGCCGGGCCGCCCCTAGCAAGGCCAGCCCCCTCGGGGGGCAGCGAACCACACGAAGTGGGTAGCGCGGGGGCCGCAGGCCGCAGCGCCGGGCCGCCCCCAGCAAGGCCAGCCCCCTCGGGGGGCAGCGAACCACACGAAGTGGGTAGCGTGGGGGCCACGTTGCGCCAGTGAAACTGCACCGTGTGGCGCAGCATCATGCCCGCGGCTTCGCAGGCCGCCACGTCTTGTGGCTGGGCAAACAACAGGTGCAAAGACGACAGGTCTTCCTCTCGGGCATGGCTCAGCAAAGCCTGAACCAACGCTGTTCTTGCAACCATATTTTCGGCCAGCAGCCGCGCACCCGGCACGGGCGTGAACGGCACCGCTACAAGGGCTTTGGGGTAGTAATCCAGCCCGTGCTGGGCGTAGGCATTGGCCCAGGCCCAGTCAAACACGTACTCACCGTACGAATGGTTCTTCAAATACAGGGGGCAGGCCGCATGCAGATCGGCGCCTTGCCACAGGGTGACGAAACGGGCTTGCCAGCCTGTCGGGTGTTGCGCGCAGCCGCTGGCGTGCAGCGCCGCCAGGTAGGCGTGGGCCATGAAGGGGCTCGGGTCGGTCTCCAGCGCCAGCAGGTGATTCCAGGCGTCGGCCGGAATGTCCAGCGGTGAGGAAAAGACCCGGGTGACATAATCGTGCGAACTCACGTTTCAGCCCTCACATGCCTGCACGCAGGGCTGTTTGAAGGCGGGTGGCGCGCCGGTTCCGTCGCCTGTTCCATTGCCCGATTCCGTTCTACTTCCAGACTGCATGACACTTCCAATTTGCGTGGCCCAGCTCAACTTTGTGGTGGGCGACATGGCGGGCAATGCCCAAAAAATCATCGCCGCCGCGCATCAGGCCCACTCGCGCGGTGTGCGGGTGTTGCTCACGCCGGAACTGGCCCTCTGCGGTTACGCGGCTGAAGACCTGTTTTTGCGGCCAGCGTTCATTGACGCCTGTGATGATGCACTGAAAAGCATCGCCCTTCAGACCGCAGGACTCAAGGGGCTGCACATCGTGGTCGGACACCCGGCGCGCATCCCACAGCTGGGCGCTGAAGCCCGCCGCGAGCGCAGTGTGTCGGTGGCGCGCCTGCACAACGCCGCGAGCGTGTTGCTCGATGGCGCTGTGACGCATACCTACGCCAAGCGCGAGTTGCCCAACTACCAGGTGTTTGACGAGCGGCGCTACTTTGCACCAGGCCAGGGCACTTGCGTGTTTGATGTGACCACCGCTGAGGGTGCGCCGGTGCGCGTTGGGGTGCTCATTTGTGAAGACGCCTGGTTTGACGAGCCGGCCGCGGATGCCCGGGCCGCTGGGGCAGAGGTGCTGGTGGTCATCAACGCATCGCCGTTCCACACGGGCAAGGGCGGTGAGCGCGAGGCGGCCATGCGTGGACGCGCGCAAGCCACCGGCCTTCCCATGGTGTACGCGCACCTGGTGGGCGGGCAGGACGAGGTGGTTTTTGAAGGCCGCAGTTTCGTGTTGGCGGCAGACGGCTCGCTGGCCGGTCGCGCGGTGAGTTTTGAAGAAACGCTGTTTGACTGCACCTTTCACCGGCAAGGCGCTGGCTGGACAATTGACGCCAGCACCGACCGCGACCACAGCGCCGATGCCGACCTGTGGCACGCCTTGGTGCTGGGCGTGCGCGACTACATCGGAAAAAACGGCTTTCCTTCAGCGTTGCTGGGTCTGTCGGGCGGTATCGACTCGGCGCTGGTGCTGGCGATTGCGGTGGATGCGCTGGGCAAAGACCGGGTGCGCACGGTGATGATGCCGTCGCCCTATACGGCCGACATTTCCTGGATCGATGCGCGCGACATGGCTGAGCGCCTGGGCGTGCGTTACGACGAGATCGACATTGCGCCGCAATTTGAAGCCTTCAAGGCCAGCCTGGCCACCGAGTTTGCCGGCCTGCCCGAAGACACCACCGAAGAAAACCTGCAGGCCCGCATACGCGGCACCTTGCTCATGGCGTTGTCCAACAAGTTTGGCGGTATCGTGCTGACCACAGGCAACAAGAGCGAAATGGCCACCGGTTACTGCACGCTGTATGGCGACATGGCCGGCGGTTTCGCCGTGATCAAAGACGTGGCCAAGACAGCGGTGTTTCGCCTGGCGCGCTGGCGCAATGCGCACGACCCCTACGGCACCGGTGCCAACCCGATTCCCGAGCGCATCATTACCCGCCCACCCAGCGCGGAGCTGCGGGCTGACCAGAAAGATCAGGACAGCCTGCCCGAGTACGACGTGCTCGACGCGATCATTGAGCGCTACATGGAAAACGACCAGAGCCCGGCCCAGATCGTGGCTGAGGGCTACAGCGCGGCCGATGTGGACAAGGTGGTGCGGCTGATCCGCATCAACGAATACAAGCGCCGCCAAGCCCCGGTGGGCGTTCGTGTGACGCACCGCAGTTTTGGCAAAGACTGGCGCTACCCGATCACCAGCAAATACCGGGCTTGAAAACACGGCCTGGCGCTGCGCGTTGGGCCTCTCAGGGACGGTGCACCCTCGCACCGTCGGCGAGCTCCCGTGGCGGGTGAATCACCACGCTGTCACCGGCTGACAAGCCCTCCAAAATCTGAACGTGGCCGTCGCCCTGCAAGCCTGAGGTCACGGCCGTGAGGCGGGCTTTGCCACCTTCTATGCGAAACACCTCAGACGCGCCGTTGTGGCGAAACACGGCGCTGCTGGGCGCGCGCAAGGTGTCGGCCACTTCATGCAGCACAAACCGCGCATGCACGCGGTAAGCCTCACCCAGACGCGCCCATTGGTCGTGCGGGCTGGTGATGTCGATCACCACCCACACCCGCTGCTCTTCAACACCCAATGCTGATGTTTTGGTAAAAGCGCCTGGGTCTACCCGGCGCACGGTGCCTTGCAGCGCGGGGCCATCGCCCCAGCGCAGCAGCGCCACGGCCATGCCGGGTTGAATTTGCACCGCGTCGGGTGACAGCACATCCACCACCACCTCCAGCGCTGCGGGGTCGCCAATTTCAATCAATGCATCGCCGGGCATGACAGGGCGGGCGCTTTCCACAGGCCGGCGCAGCACCACGCCATCCACCGGGGATGTGATTTGCAGGGCTGTCGCAGACGGCGCACCCGGGCCTCCCACGGCCAGTGCGGCGCGGGCCGCATCAAGCTGGTGGGCTGCGGTGGTTTGCCGAAAGCGGGCACTCTGGGCCTCCAGCGCACTGCGTTGCCACGCGGTTTCAGCCGCCAGCAGGCCTTGGGCCGACACCATGCCCTGGGCTGCCAGTGGGCGCAGGCGCTCGGCTTCGACCTGGGCCTGCGCCGCGCTGGCCTGGGCCGAGCGAGCTTCGGCCTGCGCCGACTGCAGCTGTGCCTGCGCCGCCGCCAGTCGGGCGGTGGCCTCGGCGCGGCTGCGCGCGTCCAGCGTGGGCGCCGCCACCGGGTCCAGCGTGACCAGCACCTGCCCGGCGTGCACCGCATCTCCGGGCGCGAGTGCGATGCGGCGGGCTATGGCCGCCACCGGCGCGGTGATGGCATAGGGGTCGCGCAGGCGGGTGCGGCCTTCGGCTTCGAGCGTCTGGCTCACCGTGCCGCGCTGCACTTTGGCGCTATCCACCTTCAGGCTGCTGGGCCACAAGGCCATCACGGCCAGCGCCAGCGCCACCAGCAACAGCAGCGCGTAACGGAACCATCGGGCAGTGGGTGTGTTCTTCATGTTCATTCCCGTGTTTTCAAAACGGCCACCAGGTCGAGCTGGTCCAGCCGACGCAGCACCAGCCAGGCCGAAAAGCCTGCGGCCACCAGCAACACCGTTCCCGCCATGGCGAACCCGGACGGGAGCAACACCAGCGGAATGCGGTACAGGTCTGACCGCATGCCCCAGACCAGCAGGGCGCTCATGCCGTACCCCATAGCAAAACCGGGTACCAGCGCCAGCAGGGTGAGCGTGCCCAGCTCGCCCATCAGCAAGGCCCGCACCTCGCGCCGCGTGTAGCCCAAAATGCGCAAGCTGGCCAGGTCGCGCGAACGCTCGGCCAGGGTAATGCGGGCCGCGTTGTACACCACGCCAGCGGCCATGCTCGCGGCCATCAGGGTGGCGATGAGCGTGAAGGTCAAAATGTTTTCGGCCATGGTGTCGCGAAAACTGGCGATGCTGGCGTTGCGGTCGCTCACCGCCACGATCCGTGGGCGCTCTCGCAACGCCGACACCACCGCCGGACGCGATTCAGGTGGCACCTTGAGCCAGGCGCCCGACACCAGGTCGCCGTCTTGGCGCAGCCGGTTGAGCCAACCTCGATCGGCGTAGGCGCCCACACCCAAGTATTCGGTGACGGTGGCCGCCAGGGGCAGTTGCAGCGTTTCGCGGCGGCCGTCCAGAAACTCCACCTCCAGCAGGTCGCCTGGCCGAACCGCCAACAGCTCGGCCAGGTAGTCCGTCAGCAAAAGGCCTTTGGTGGGCATGGGCACGGGCTGCAGCGAAGCGTCGAGCACGCGCTTGAGATCGGCCGGTTCGCTCATGCCCTGCAAAGCGGTGGTGTAGCTGCGGTGCCCGTTGCGCAATTTCACGGCACTGGCCCGAAAGCCTTCCACCGATTGCACGCCTGCAATGGACCGCAGTTCTTCAAGGGCGCGCGCGCTGGCAGGCTCGGCCAAGGTCACGGTGAGGTCATCGCGCTGGGCCAGGCCAAACTGCACGGCAATCATCTCTTCAATCGCGTCGCGCTGCAGGTTGGACATCACCAGAATGCCGCAGGCCATGCCCATGCCCGCAATCGACATCAGCGAGCGCAGCGGGCGCCGCTCCAGGTTGCGCACCACCATGCGGGCGGCCGCGTCCAGCAACTGGCCCGCGCCCAACCGCTCGGTGAGCGTGCGGCGGTACACCGCAGGCGCTTCGGGGCGCATGGCCTCGGCCGGCGAGAGCCGAAACGCCCGCAGCAGGCCCTGCGCCGTGCCCAGCGCGGCCGCCGCCACAGCGAAGCCCACCGCCAAGGCCCACACCACCGGCTCTACCGACCATTCCAGAAAGGGAAATCTGTAAAAACGCATGTACAGGTCGGCCATGCCGCGCCCCATCCAGGCGCCCAATGCCACGCCCGGCAACACCCCCACGCCCACCATCAGCAGTACCAGCTGTGCGTAGTGCCGTCCCACCTCCCAGCGGCTGTAGCCAAACGCTTTGAGCACCGCAATTTGCTCGCGCTGGGTGCCGATCAGGCGGCTGATCACCACGCTGAGCAGAAAGGCAGATACGCCCAGAAAGATACCGCTGAAAAGGCGGGTCATGGTGTTGAGCTGCTTGAGTTCCTCGTCCAGGAACCGGTGCGACATTTGCAGGTCGCGCCCATGGGCGCCCAGACCGCCATAAGGCTGTAGCAGCCGGTCCAGCGGGTCTATGACCTGGTGTGCGGTCGCTTCGGGCTGCAGGCGAATGCTCAGCTGGTTGAAGGCGCCGTTCAGATCGAACGCGCTGGCCAGTGCCTCGCGCCGCATCCACAAAATGGCGAAGCGCTCGAAGTCGGGGAACACGTCGCCGGCGCGTATCTGGTAAATGAATTCGGGCGACAAGCCCACGCCGCTCAGCGTGAGCCGCTGGCGGCGCCCGTTCACAATGGCGGTGAAGCCATCGCCGGGGTGCAGCCCGTGGGCTTGCGCAAAGGCTTCGCCGGCCACCACCTCCCAGGCGCGCTCGGGCAACCGGCCTTCGCGCAAATAAATCTGGTTCAAGTCGTCGTCGCCCGGCTCCGGCAAGGACACCACCTGCGCAGTGACCGCCTGGTGGTAGCCATCCACTTCCAGGTTCACGCCCGCCACGATGCGGGCTTGCGCCTGCGCCACGCCGGGCAGGGCGCGCACCTCGTGCAACAGCGGCATCGGCGCGCGCTTGACCTGCGCAAACACGTCGGCAAAGCGGTAGGTTTCGTAAAACCGCGCACGGGTGTCAGACAGCGCCTGGTGGTTGGTCACCGCCATCACCATGGTGGCGATGCCGCCAATGACCACCAGCGCAATGGCCAGCGACTGGCCACGCAGTTGCCAAAAATCTCGCCAGAGTTTGTGGTGCAGCGCTTTCACCAGTGCAACTCCGCCGCTGGCCTGGGCTGCGCGTGGCGCTCTTCGCGGGCGATTGCGCCGTCGCTCAGGTAAATCACCCGGTTGGCCATGGCCGCAATGCCCACGTTGTGGGTGATGATGACCGTGAGCGCCCCAGTTTCACGGTGAATATGCTCCAGCGCCTGCAACACCAGCACACCGGTGGCCGAGTCCAGGGCACCCGTGGGCTCATCGCACAGCAGCACGGCGGGCCGCTTGGCGATCGCGCGTGCGATGGCCACGCGCTGCTGTTCACCGCCCGAGAGCTGGGCCGGAAAGTGGTGCCTGCGGTCGGTCAGCCCCACCAGCGCGAGCGCGTCCAGCGCGGGCATGGGGTCGTCGGCAATGTCGGTGACCAGCTCCACGTTTTCCAACGCAGTCAGGCTGGGTATGAGGTTGTAGAACTGAAAAACGAAGCCCACAGAGGCGCGGCGAAACCGGGTCAAGGCATCCTCGTTGGCGCCGGTCAGTTCGTGGCCCTGGCACACCACCCGGCCTTGGGTGGGCGCATCCAGACCACCCAGGATGTTGAGCAGGGTGGACTTGCCGCTGCCCGAAGCGCCCAGCAAGACCACAAATTCGCCCGCGTAAAGATCCAGGTCGACACCCCGCAGCGCCTGCACGGTGACCTCGCCCATGGTGTAGGTCTTGGTCAGCCCGCGCGCATGAAAGACGGGCTCAAGTTGGGTCTCAGGTATCGGCTGCATCCCCACAATCTACGCTGACAGGCGGGCGCTGCGGTTGATCGTGGACAAGCCGTGCGCACAGAGCCCGAGTCCGGCGCACCCGCTCGGTGCGCGTGATACATTTTTGGCTTCCCGTTACCGCACCCTGGAGCTGTTCGCATGAAGCAAATCACCGCCATCATCAAACCTTTCAAGCTGGAAGAGGTGCGCGAGGCGCTGGCCGAGCAGGGCGTGACCGGCCTCACCGTGACCGAGGTGAAAGGCTTTGGTCGTCAAAAAGGGCACACCGAGCTGTACCGCGGTGCCGAGTACGTGGTTGACTTTTTGCCGAAAGTGAAGCTTGAGGTGGTGGTCAAGTCGGACGACGTGGACCGCTGCGTTGACGCCATCATCCGCGCAGCGCACACCGGAAAAATTGGCGACGGCAAGATCTTCGTCACCTCGGTCGAGCGCGTGGTGCGCATTCGCACCGGGGAAGAGGACGAAACGGCGGTGTGATCGATCCCGCGCCGTTCAAATAGATTCCAGTCGGGCCTCGGGTGACAGGCCCGCAGCCTGCACCAGTTCGGGCAACAGCTGCTGTGCGCTGTTGCTCACCCGAATCAGATCCATCTGCCACGGGCTCATGAACGCCTGCTCGACCCCCGTGCGCAGGAAGGCGAGCAAGCCGTCGTAATACCCCGCTTCGTTGAGCAGGCCGATGGGCTTGTCGTGGTAGCCCAACTGGCGCCAGGTCCACACCTCAAAAAACTCTTCAAAGGTGCCGATCCCGCCTGGCAGCGCCAAGAACGCGTCCGCATGCTCGGCCATCAGGCGCTTGCGCTCGTGCATGGTGTCCACCACATGCAGTTCGGTGCAGTTGGTCTTGGCCCATTCTTTTTCCACCAGCGCTTTGGGAATGATGCCCACCACGCGGCCACCCGCGTCCAGGGTGGCCTGGGCGGTGATGCCCATCAGGCCGTTGCTGCCGCCGCCGTACACCAGCTGCCCACCATGGCTGCCGATCCATTGCCCCACAGCGCGAGCGGTGTCGGCAAACGCGGGCTCGACACCCGGACGGGAGCCGCAATAGACACAAATTGAGAAGTTCGGAGTGCTCATGGGGCGCTTATGGGGTGATGCGGTTGGTGGGGTAGGTCAAAAGAATCGGGTCCAGAGCGCCGCAGCCCAAACGCCTGCACACAAGACCAAGCTGAGCAATACGGCGGCACTGCCCATGTCCTTGGCCCGTTTTGACAGGCTGTGCCACTCGGGGCCGATGCGGTCGATGGCAGCCTCGACGCTGGAGTTGAGCAGCTCCACAATCATCACGATCAGCACCACACCCGCCAGCAGCACGACCTCGACCCAGCTTTGTCCAACCCAAAAGGCGAGTGGCAACATCACAGCCGACGCCGTGGCCTCTTGCCGGAAGGCGGTTTCCTTCCAGCCCGCGCGCAAGCCCGCCAACGAATAGCCGAAAGCATGCCACACACGACCGAACCCGCGGCGGTGTTTCTGCGCGTCGGTTGCCTCGTGAGCGGTGTCGTGGTTCATGGGTGAGGGGTTGTGCATGTCAGCGTTGCCAGAACTTGCGTTTCTTGGCCGGTTGGGCGGGCTTGTAGTGGACCAGGCGCGTGCCTGCCAGCGCGTCGTGCAGAAACTGGCGCTGCGGATGAAACCGCGCCAGCAGTGCCCAGACCGCGACCCAGCCCAGCACGATCACCGTCAGCTCGCCGCCCGGCAAGCTGAAGTAACCGCCAGCGGCCAGCGGCGGGAGGAACCACATCCACGACCACAGATAGCGCACCAAGGCTTTGGACCTGGTGAGCGCGTGTCCCTGCTGATCTACCATCCGAATGTTCCAGGTCTTCATGGCCAGCGTCTGGCCTTTGGACCAGAACCAGGTGAAGTAGAGCGCCAGCAGCAAAAAAACGTAGGCCTGCAGGGCGTAGCGGTTGTTGACGGCGTCCAGCATGGGCGCCATCGAAGGCACCAGGTAGCCGACGGCAAACACCAACCCGAAAACAAACAGCCCGGTGCCAAAGATGACCCCAAACAGGAGCGCGCCTTCGTACATCCAGCAGGCCATGCGGCGCATCAGCGGTGGCGCCATCGGCGGCCCCTGGATCGTCTCGTCTGGGGCAGATAAGGGCGCGTTTGGCGCAGCGGGGGAGGTGGTCATGGTTGCAATGGGGAAGCGTCAAGTTTGCCAGCTGCACCTGGAGCGATGCTGAAGCCAGAAGCCGGGTGGCGCTGCGAAAAATCAGGCTGAATTGTCGCATTGCAACAAAATCGGCGTTTTTTCAGGCCACGGTACTGGGCGCGCCAGGAAAACGACCGTGCTGCAGTGCGATAATGCGCGTTGCACTTCAAAACACGGCAAACGGGTCAGGGTCCGGCGGGGTATGTGTCCGCTCATGTCCATTGGCCTCAAGTCTCAACACCGCTTCACAAGAGCTGGCGTAGAGGCACCCAAGGTTTTTCGTCAGAGAAATTCTCGAAAGGTTCATCATGGAAATCAACAAGGCCGAACTGGCCTCAGCCGCTGCCGCCACCCCTTCTGGCGCAGCCACTCAAGAACTTCGCGGCGCAGAAATTCTCGTCAAGGCCCTCCAGGCCGAAGGCGTGAAGTACATCTGGGGTTACCCCGGTGGTGCTGTGCTGCACATCTACGACGCTTTTTACAAGCAAGACACCATCCAGCATGTGCTGGTGCGGCACGAGCAGGCTGCCGTGCACGCGGCCGACGGCTATGCGCGTGCCACGGGTGAGGTGGGCGTGTCACTGGTGACCTCAGGCCCCGGCCTGACCAATGCCGTCACTGGTATTGCCACGGCCTACATGGACAGCATTCCCATGGTCATCATCAGTGGCCAGGTGCCCACTGCTGCGATCGGCCTGGATGCCTTCCAGGAATGCGACACCGTCGGCATTACGCGCCCCATCGTCAAGCACAACTTTCTGGTGAAGGACGTGCGCGACATGGCCATGATCATGAAGAAGGCCTTTCACATTGCCCGCACCGGCCGCCCCGGCCCCGTGGTGGTTGATGTTCCAAAGGACGTGTCTTTCAACAAGACCGCCTACACCGGCTACCCTGAGTCGGTCGAAATGCGCTCGTACAACCCGGTGCGCAAGGGGCATGGCGGACAGATCCGCAAGGCTCTGCAACTGCTGCTTTCAGCCAAGCGGCCCTACATCTACACCGGTGGCGGTGTGCTGCTGGGCAATGCGGTGCAAGAGTTGCGCACCCTGGTTGACCTGCTGGGCTACCCCGTCACCAACACGCTGATGGGCTTGGGCGCATACCCCGCGTCTGACAAGAAGTTCCTGGGCATGCTGGGCATGCACGGCACCATTGAAGCCAACAACGCCATGCAAAATTGCGATGTGCTGCTGGCTGTCGGTGCGCGTTTCGACGACCGCGTGATTGGCAACCCCAAGCACTTTGCGTCGGTGGACCGCAAGATCATTCACATCGACATCGATCCGTCGAGCATCTCCAAGCGCGTCAAGGTGGACGTGCCGATTGTGGGCGACGTGAAAGACGTGTTGACCGAGCTGATCAACATGGTGCGCGAGACCACGACCCGTGTCGAGCCCGCAGCACTGGCTTCCTGGTGGGACACCATTGAAGGATGGCGTTCGAAGGATTGCCTGAAATACGACCGTGGTAACACCGAGGTGATCAAGCCGCAGTACGTGGTGGAAACGCTCTGGAACATGACCAAGGACGCCGACGCCTATGTCACGTCCGATGTGGGTCAGCACCAGATGTGGGCCGCGCAGTACTACCGCTTCGATGAGCCGCGCCGCTGGATCAACTCGGGCGGCCTGGGCACCATGGGCGTGGGCATTCCCTATGCCATGGGTATCAAGCTGGCGAAGCCCGAGAGCGAGGTGTTTTGCGTGACCGGTGAAGGTTCGGTGCAGATGTGCATCCAGGAACTCTCTACCTGCCTGCAATACAACACCCCGATCAAGATCATGGCGTTGAACAACCGCTACCTTGGCATGGTGCGCCAGTGGCAGGAAATTGACTACGAAGGCCGCTACAGCCACAGCTACATGGACGCGTTGCCCAACTTCGTGAAGCTGGCCGAGGCCTATGGCCATGTCGGCATGCTGATCGAACGCCCAGAAGACGTGGAGCCTGCGCTGCGCGAAGCCCGCAAGCTCAAGGACCGCACCGTGTTCATGGACTTCCGTACCGACCCCACCGAGAACGTGTTCCCGATGGTCAAGGCCGGCAAAGGCATCACGGAAATGCTGTTGGGCTCAGAGGACCTCTGAGCCACTTACCCTGTTGCGGGCCCTTGGGTCTGCGGCAGCCCCTGACGAATCTATTTGCAGCCAAGCCTGCGCATTACCGTGCGCAGGGGAGGGCTCAGAAAAGAGGAATCCCTTCATGAAACACATCATTGCTGTCTTGCTCGAAAACGAACCGGGCGCTCTGTCCCGCGTGGTCGGGCTGTTTTCTGCACGCGGTTACAACATCGAGTCGCTCACGGTGGCTCCCACCGAAGACCCCAGCCTCTCGCGCATGACGATCCAGACCACCGGATCGGACGACGTGATTGAGCAGATCACCAAGCACCTGAACCGCCTGATTGAGGTGGTCAAGGTGGTCGACCTGACCGAAGGCGCCTACACCGAGCGCGAGCTCATGATGGTGAAGGTTCGCGCGGTAGGCAAAGAGCGCGAAGAGATGAAACGCATGGCCGACATTTTCCGGGGTCGCATCATCGATGTGACCGAAAAAAGCTACACCATCGAACTCACCGGTGACTTGAGCAAAAACGACGCGTTCCTGGAGGCCATCGACCGATCGGCCATTCTGGAAACCGTGCGCACCGGTGCCAGCGGCATCGGCCGGGGTGAGAGAATCCTGCGCGTTTGAGTTTTTCAGGGCTCAGCCATTTGCCCGTTCGGGCTGAGCCTGTCGAAGCCTTGGTGTGTGCCTGGCATTCACCGGGGTCCCGAGAGCCCTTCGACAGGCTCGCGAAGAACGGCACAACCCCTAAACCACCTACTGGAGCAAAAGATGAAAGTTTTCTACGACAAAGACTGTGACCTGTCCCTGATCAAGGGCAAGACCGTCGCCATCCTCGGTTACGGCAGCCAGGGCCATGCCCACGCTCAAAACCTGAACGACAGCGGCGTGAAGGTCGTGGTTGGCCTGCGCAAGGGTGGCGCTTCTTGGGACAAGGTCGGCAAAGCCGGCCTGACCGTCATGGAAGTTGATGAAGCCGTCAAGGCAGCCGATGTGGTCATGATCCTCTTGCCCGACGAGATGATCGCCGAGGTCTACAACAACAACGTGGCCCCCAACATCAAGCAAGGCGCTTCGCTGGCCTTCGCCCACGGTTTCAACGTGCACTACAACCAGGTCGTGCCCCGCGCCGATCTGGACGTGTGGATGGTGGCGCCCAAGGCCCCAGGTCACACCGTGCGCAACACCTACACCCAGGGCGGCGGCGTGCCCCACCTGGTGGCCGTGCACCAGGACAAGAGCGGCAAAGCCCGCGAACTGGCTCTGAGCTACGCCATGGCCAACGGTGGCGGCAAGGCCGGCATCATTGAAACCAACTTCAAGGAAGAGACCGAGACCGACCTGTTCGGCGAGCAGGCCGTGCTGTGTGGCGGTGCTGTCGAGCTGATCAAGATGGGTTACGAGACCCTGGTTGAAGCCGGCTACGCGCCCGAAATGGCGTATTTCGAGTGCCTGCACGAGCTCAAGCTGATCGTTGACCTGATCTACGAAGGTGGCATTGCCAACATGAACTACTCGATCTCCAACAACGCGGAGTTCGGCGAGTACGTGACCGGCCCCGAGGTGATCAACGAAGAGTCGCGCAAAGCCATGCGCAACGCCCTGAAGCGCATCCAGAACGGCGACTACGCCAAGATGTTCATCCAGGAAGGCCGCCTGAACTATCCCTCCATGACCGCCCGCCGCCGCAACACCGCCGATCACCAGATCGAAGTGGTGGGTGCCCAGCTACGCGCCATGATGCCCTGGATCGCCAAGAACAAGCTGGTTGACCAGACCCGCAACTGATTTTGTTGCGTGCATAGGCACCCGTGGCTCCCTGGAGCTGCGGGGGCGCACACACAAGGCCACCTCGGTGGCCTTTTCTATTTGTAGCGCCAGCTTGTTGCTGGCTTACACTGGGGTTTTGCTTTTTGGGTGCAGTGCAGGTCAGCTGCCCGCTCATTTGCTTCGGCTTTTTCAGAGAAATACATGCACGACGGATCCGACCCACTCATGCCCCAGAACGAAGAGATGCGCAAACGGCGCAAGGGTATCTACATGGTGCCGAACATGATCACGTTGGCGGCGCTCTTCGGGGGGTTTTACGCCATCGTGATGGCCATGAATGGTCGCTACGACTTGGCCACCGTGGCCATTTTCGTGGCCATGGTGCTGGACAGTTTGGACGGCCGCGTGGCGCGCATGACAAACACCCAGAGTGCATTTGGCGAGCAGATGGACTCCTTGTCCGATATGGTGTCGTTCGGTGCTGCGCCCGCCCTGATCGCATACATCTGGGCTCTGAGCGGCCTGGGTCGCTGGGGTTGGATTGCGGCATTTGTCTACTGCGCCTGCGCTGCTTTGCGTTTGGCGCGTTTTAACGTCAACACCGGCGTGGTCGACAAGCGCTATTTCCAGGGGCTTCCGTCGCCCGCCGCCGCCGCGCTGGTGGCTGGCTTTATCTGGCTGGCCACCGAATACGGGTTCAAGGGGTCCGAGCTGGTGTGGCCCATGTTTGGTCTCACCCTTTACGCCGGCCTGACCATGGTCACCAACGTGCCGTTTTACAGTTTCAAAGACCTCAGCCTGAAGAAGAGTGTGCCGTTTGCGTCGATTGTGCTGGTGGCGCTGGGCATTGCGGTGATCAACATCGACCCGCCCACGGTGCTGTTTGCGTTGTTCGTGCTCTACGGGCTGTCGGGTTATGCGGTGTATTTCTGGCGCAAGGCCAAAGGGCGGCAAACCAGTGTCATCAGCACGTCGACCGACGAGCCCGACGAGCGCGGGCTGCACGAATAAGGTTTTGGGCATCGCGGCCATGGTTTTCCTTAATCAAGACGCAACTTTCTTTGTGATACATTGGCTCCCATGAAACGGATTTCTTTCGCTCTACTACTGGGTGTCCTTCACGGGCAGTCTTGGTAACGCGCGAGTGATTTCCAACAACGGCCCGTTTGCACCTGCAACGGGCCGTTTGTTTTTGGGTTGTGGGTTTTTTTCAAGAGTGGTCATTGGTGCCACGTACCGGAGATTTGAGATGAGCGACAAACTGATCATTTTTGACACCACCTTGCGCGATGGCGAGCAGTCACCCGGCGCTTCCATGACCAAAGATGAGAAGCTGCGCATTGCGCGCCAGCTTGAGCGCCTCCGAGTGGATGTGATCGAGGCCGGTTTTGCCGCCAGTTCCAACGGTGACTTCGAGTGCGTGCAGGCGATAGCCAACACCATCAAAGACTCCACGGTCTGCTCATTGGCACGGGCCAATGACCGCGATATTTCCCGAGCCGCCGAGGCGCTCAAAGGTGCTCAGCGCGCCCGCATACACACCTTCATTGCCACCAGCCCGCTGCACATGGAGAAAAAGCTGCGCATGACGCCTGACGAGGTGTTTGAGCAGGCCAAGCAGTCGGTGCGCTTTGCACGTAACCTGGTTGAAGATGTCGAGTTCAGCCCGGAAGACGGCTACCGCAGCGACATGGACTTCTTGTGCCGGGTGCTCGAAGCCGTCATCAAAGAGGGCGCTACGACGCTGAACATTCCAGACACGGTGGGCTACGCGATTCCCGAGCTCTACGGCGAGTTCATCCGAACCCTGCGCGAGCGCATTCCGAATTCCGACAAGGCGATCTGGTCGGTTCATTGCCACAACGACTTGGGTATGGCGGTGGCCAACTCGCTCGCGGGCGTGAAGATTGGCGGCGCGCGCCAGGTCGAGTGCACCATCAACGGCCTGGGAGAGCGTGCCGGCAACTGTTCGCTGGAAGAAGTGGTGATGGCGGTACGGACGCGCCGCGATTACTTCAACCTCGATGTGGGTGTGGACACGACCCAGATCGTGCCGGCCAGTCGCATGGTCAGCCAGACCACCGGTTTTGTGGTGCAGCCCAACAAGGCCGTCGTGGGCGCCAACGCGTTTGCCCATGCGAGCGGTATTCACCAGGACGGCGTGCTCAAGGCACGGGATACCTACGAGATCATGCGCGCGGAAGATGTGGGCTGGGCTGCCAACAAGATCGTGCTGGGCAAGCTCAGTGGCCGCAATGCGTTCAAGCAGCGCTTGCAGGACCTGGGTATTGAGATGGAGTCCGAGAGCGAGATCAACACCGCGTTTGCCGCGTTCAAAGAACTGGCCGACCGCAAGAGCGAAATCTTCGACGAGGACATCCTCGCGCTGTGCAGCGACGAAAGCGTGACCGCTGAGAAAGAGCAGTACGGCCTGGTCTCGTTGTCCCAGCACAGCGAAACCGGCGAGCGGCCACACGCGAACATTGTGTTCACCAACGGTGGCAAGGAAGTGGTCTGTGAGTCCGACGGCAACGGCCCTGTTGACGCGTCTTTGAAAGCGATTGAGAGCCAGCTCAACAGCGGTGCCGAGATGGTTCTTTACTCGGTCAACGCCATTACCAGCGGCTCCACCGAGAGCCAGGGTGAGGTCACGGTGCGTTTGCAGCATGGTGGTCGGGTCGTCAACGGTGTAGGCGCTGATCCAGACATCGTTGTTGCATCGGCCAAGGCCTACCTCAGTGCCTTGAACAAGCTGCAAAGCAAGGCCGACCGGGTTTCAGCACAAGGATAAAACTCAATAAAATCAATGACTTAGAGGCCTATTTTCAGTAAGAGAGAGAATTGACGGTAAAAGTAGTTCTTTCTCTCGCTTTTTCTGAGATAAGTTACACAAGTTTTTGATATTGCTAGTTTTTTTCAATGTGTCTATACTCCACTCCAGCACAATTCCGTTGGCTGGAGTGGACCCATGAACCCTTGCGTAAACCGCTTTCGAAAAGCCATCCACGGTACCGTCGCTCTCGCGCTTGCGGTCGTTTTTGCTGTTCCCCTTTCTGTATCCGCTGCGGCTGAGAAAAAACAGACGCAGAAAGTCAAAAAGGCCACCGCCACCCAGCTTGCTGCCAAAAAGAAACCTGTGCAGACAAAAGCTGTTGCTCGGAAAAAAGCAAGCTCTGAAAAAGCGGCCGCACCCAAGGCGTTAGCCAAATCCAAGCTGGCCAAGGCGAAGCCTGACAAAAAAGCCAGGGTCTCAGACACCAAGCAAGCCAAAAGCGGGGCGCGCAATGTCCGCACCGTCGTGGCAGCGAAAAAGAGCGGCAACAAGACGGGTCTGTCCAAGCAGGCCCGTAAAAATACCGTCCTTGCGAAGAGCCGCAACGCTGCAGCCACCAGCAAGGTGGCGGTGCGCAACAGTGCGGCTTCCTCCGTGGTGCGTGTGGCCGCGGTGCCCAGTCTGTCCGCAGGCGAGCGTCTGGGTCTGAGAGGCAGCGAAGACGCTCTGGATCTCAGCTCCAGCGTGGCTCTGGTGGTGGATCAGGACACCAACGAGGTGCTCTTCAGCAAGAACGATTCCGCGGTGCTTCCCATTGCCTCGCTGACCAAGCTCATGACGGGCCTGGTGATCGCCGATGCAAACTTGCCCATGGACGAGGCCATCACCATCACGCAAGATGATGTGGACATTTACAAAGGCAGCCGTTCGCGGCTGGCTGTGGGTTCTACTTTGAGTCGTGGTGAACTGATGCATCTGGCGCTGATGTCCAGCGAAAACCGCGCTGCTCACGCCTTGGGGCGCACCTATCCGGGCGGCCTGCGACATTTTGTTTCGCTCATGAACAGCAAGGCCCGTGAACTGGGCATGCACGATACCCGCTATGTTGAACCCACCGGCCTGTTGAGCCAGAACCAGTCCAGCGCCAGGGACCTCGCCACCTTGGTTTCCGTGGCCTACGAGCGTCCCATCTTGCGCGACTTGTCGACTTCACCAAGCCACCAGTTGGAGCTGGGTCATCGCACGCTGCAGTTCAACAATTCCAACCGGCTGATTCGCAACCCCGAATGGGATATTGGTTTGCAGAAAACGGGTTACATCTCGGAGGCTGGCCGTTGTCTGGTGATGCAGGCCAAGGTGGCAGGGCGCAAAGTGATCATGGTGTTCCTCGATTCGGCCGGCAAGCTGAGCCGCGTCCAGGATGCTGAGCGGGTGCGCCGCTGGGTAGAGGCCCAGACCCGGGAACCGGTGTTCGTCAGACCCCAGGGCTGACACCCCAACAAAAAAACGGTCCAGTTGGACCGTTTTTTTGTTGGTGCTGCAGTTGCGCCCCGAGGCTCAGGGCCGTCCAGCGCCCAGCTGCGCTTTGGGGCACCCCAAGGCCGACGAAATTTCCGCCGCCGTGGCGCGGAGTTTGGGCACCCAGTTCTCGTCAATGCGATCGGCCGGTGCCGAGATGGACAGGCCGGCCACCAGCTTGCATTGGTCGTCGTAAATGCCTGCCGCCATGCAGCGCACGCCCATCTCCAGCTCTTCGTTGTCCCGCGCCACCCCGGCCTGACGGCATTGGGTCAGTTCACGCTCCAGCGTTGCCAGCTGGGTCAGGCTGTTGCGTGTGTTGCCCACGAGACCTGTGCGCGTAGCGTAGGCGCGCACGCGTTGCGGGTCGTCTGCCGCCAAAAACAATTTTCCGACCGAGGTGAGGTGCAGCGGTGCACGGCCACCTATTGCCCTGACCACCTGCATGCCAGAGCGTTCGCTGTAGGCACGCTCAACGTACACAATTTCGTCGCCTTGGCGCATGCTCAGGTTGACCGGTTGCTGGATCAGTTTGTGCAGTTCGCGCATGGGAACCAGGGCCGCGTCGCGCACGCTCAGGCGTGCCTTCACCAGATTGCCCAGCTCCAGCAACCGCATGCCGAGGCGGTAACTGCCCGCTTCGGGACGGTCAACAAAGCGGCCAATGGTCAGATCGTTCAGGATGCGGTGCGCCGTCGATGGGTGCAGCCCGGTCTTTTCGCTGATTTCCTTCAGCGAAACCGGCTCTTCTCGTGAGGCCAGCACTTCCAGCAGATTGAACATGCGTTCAATCACCTGTACGGTGGGCGTGGTGGGCAGTTGGTCGGATCGTTTGGTCATGGGCTCTGCAGTGGTTGTTTTTATTTTACGAGATGAAATTGCACCCCGCCACATGGCCCGTAGCAGCGTGGCGCTTCGGTCTGGATCGGACGGTCCGGCTGCGATCCAGCCGCTGGGATCACACGCTGTCGCGGACCCAATCGCCGTCGATCAGCAGTTCGTGTGGCCGGTAGCCGGCCTTGTAGTTCATCTTGCTGCTCTGAGCAATCCAGTATCCCAGGTACACATAGGGCAGGCCCAGCGCGCGCGCCTGTTCAATCTGCCACAGGACGCCGTAGGTGCCATAACTGGACCGCCCGTCGGGTTCGTAGAAGGTGTAGACAGCGGACAAACCGTCGTTCAAGACGTCGACGATGGAAACCATTTTTAATGGACCGGGCTCGCCATCGGCCCCAGGCTCGTAAAACTCGACCAAACGGGAATTCACGCGGCTTTGCAGCAAAAACTGCGTGTACTGGTCGATGCTGTCGTGGTCCATGCCGCCGCCCGCATGCCGGCTGTTTTGGTAGCGCAGGTAGAGCTGGTAGTGCTCGGGCACATAACAAAGCTTGAGCACCCGGGTTTGCAGCGCCGCGTGTTGCGCTAGGCTGCGCTTTTGGCTGCGGCTGGGGGTGAAGTCGGCAACGGGTATCCGCAACGGCACACAGGCTTTGCAGCCATCGCAATACGGCCGGTAGGTGAACATGCCGCTGCGGCGAAACCCGCGGGTCACAAGGTCCGAATAGGCGTCGTTGTGGATCAGGTGGCTGGGCGTGGCCACTTGCGAGCGGGCTTGGCGGCCCGGCAAGTAGCTACAGGGGTAGGGCGCCGTGGCATAAAACTGCAGCGCTTGAAGCGGGAGTTCTTTGAGGTGCGTCACGCGGGTGGGCTGTGTTCGCTGAACAATTTTTGCCAGTATATCGGCTCAAATTCCCAGCGCGGCGCAGCGTGTTGCGTGGCCCTTTTGATGTGCTGGCTAAAGGTTTGGCGCGGCATGAGTTCACCACCCAATGCGGCCAGGTGCGGGGTGTCTTGCTGGCAGTCGATCAGCGGAATTTGCTGGGCTCGGCAAAACGCGACCAGCGCCGCCAGGGCGATTTTGGATGCGTTGCTTTGCCGGCTGAACATGGATTCACCGAACACCATGGCGCCGAGGTTGATGGCGTAGAGCCCGCCCACCAGCTCACCGTCTATCCAGGTCTCCACGCTGTGCGCTACGCCCGCCTGGTGCAGCCGAAGGTAGGCTTGCACCATGGCCGGCAGAATCCAGGTGCCATCTTGGCCTGCACGGGGCACCAAAGCACAGCTGCGTATCACCCGTTCAAAGTCGTGGTCAAAACGGATCTCCAGTCGGCCGGCGTGCAGCAGGCTCTGGATGGTCTTGCGCAACGAGCGGTGCAGACGAAACGCGTCGGTGCGCAGCACCATGCGGGGGTCGGTGCTCCACCACAAAATGGGCTGGCCTGCGCTGTACCAGGGAAAAATGCCTTGCGAGTAGGCCGACACAAGTGTCGCAACGTCCAGCACGCCCCCAGCAGCCAGCAACCCCGGTGCGGGGTCGAGCGGGCCCCAGGCCATTTCCACCGGTGGAAATGCCTGGCCCGGTTCCAGCCAGGGCAGGGTGGGGGTTGCTGGGTTGTGGGACATGTTTCTATTGTGCCGTCAGGTACCTGTGCGCCAGCGTGAACCGAGCGGTTGCGCTTTGCGGGCTGCTCAGCTTCAGACACTGGCCAACCATTCGTACATCGTCAGGTGGCCGATTTGCCTCGCCATACGCGCTGTACACCAAGGGCTGCAGCAATACCCACCGCATCAGCCAGAAGATCGAGCCAGTCACCATAACGCCAGCCTGTGGCTGACTGGGCCAATTCAATGGCACCCCCGGCCAGCAGCAGGCCCGTGCCGATGTGATACGGCGACTTTTTGGGGTAGGCCGACAGGGCAAGCCAGGTCAAACCCAGGAAGCCCAGCGCATGCTGCGCCTTGTCCCAGAAATTGAACACCGGGGGCAACATGGCACCGGGCATGAGCGAAAGCGCAATGACCGTGACCAAGGCGCACCAGAAGGCGGTCTTTTTCATGCCGGCACAGGCTGCCGTTTTGCGTGGTCTGCGCCCATGCCTGTGGCCCGCTCGGTCGGCCAGCGGCGATTCATTTCTTTTTCACAAAACCATAGATCACCAGCAACAACACCGCGCCGATGACGGACGCGATGAAGCCGGCTGCCTGGCCGGGTGCATACAGGCCCAGCGCCGCCCCGAGGTAGCTCGCGACAAATGAGCCCGCTACACCCAGTACGGCGGTCATGATCCAGCCCATGCCGTCTTCACCTGGTTTGATGGCCCGAGCGATGAAGCCTGCAATGAGGCCAATGAAAAGCGTGCCGAGTATGGACATCATGTGGAGACCCTGATTCGTTGAAAGGATGACGGGCTAGCACCCGCCGCAAACGCCGCTCAACTGTATCGAACATCGAGCGGTTGGTTCACCACCGACGGCAGTGCAGCACAAAGACGGCGATCCAGGCGTGTGCCCTGTCACTGTTCTGTGGTGATCAAGCGCCTGGAGGTCGCCCGCTTAAGCGCTGGCGGCTTCAATGGCCTCGGTCAGTTCCAGCCAGCGCGCTTCGAGCGTGTCGTTTTCATCGTTCACCGCTTTGAGGCGCCGCCCGGAGTCTGCGATGTCGCTGCTGTTTATCGGCTGGCTCAAAGCGGTTTCCAGCTTGGTCTTTTCTTGCGCCAGCAAAGCCATGCGTTTTTCGGTTTGTTCCAGCTCTTTCTTCAATGGCCGGGTTTTTTCGGCCACCTGCTGGCGACGCAGGGCGTCTTGTCGGCGCTGCTCCGGGCTGCGGCTGGTGAGCGACTGAAGGTCCACCGCATTTGAAACTGGTACGGGTGCTGCTATCACCACCGCCGCCTTGTCGTTGGCTCTGGGCGCTGGGGACGCTGCCGCCAAGGGCGTGCTGCTGCGCTGTTGGTCGCGCTGCTCTTGGCGCTGGGCTTCGCGGGACTGCTTGGCCATGTCGAGCAGATAGCGCTGGTAGTCGTCCAGATCGCCGTCAAACGGCTCAATGCCGCCGCGCGAGACCAGCCAGAACTCGTCGCACACGGCGCGGAGCAGGGCACGGTCATGGCTGACCAGCATGACGGTGCCTTCGAATTCGTTCAGCGCCATGGACAGCGCTTCGCGCGTGGCCAGGTCCAGGTGGTTGGTGGGCTCGTCCAGCAGCAGCAGGTTGGGGCGCTGCCACACAATCATGCACAGCACCAGGCGGGCTTTTTCGCCGCCGCTCATGCTGCCCACCGCCTGTTTCACCTGGTCGCCTGTGAAGTTGAAGCTGCCCAGGAAGCCGCGCAGGTCTTGCTCGCGCGTGGCCTGGCCGCTCAGGCGGCCCTCAGCCGTGCACTCGCGCACCAGGCGGATCATGTGTTCCAGCGGTGTGTCGGCCGGGCGCAGCACGTCGAGTTCTTGCTGCGCAAAGTAACCAATGTTGAGGCCTTTGCCTTCGGTGATGGTGCCGGCCAGCGCCTGCAGGTCGCGCGCGATGGTCTTCACCACGGTGGACTTGCCCTGGCCGTTGGCCCCCAGAATGCCGATGCGTTGCCCGGCCAGCACCGACTTGCTGACGTTGCGCACGATCAGCGTGGGCTCGCCGCCTTCCACCGCCGGGGGGTAGCCAAAGCTCACGTCCTGCATGGCCAGCATGGGGTTGGGCAGGTTTTGCGGCTCGCTGAACTCGAAGGTGAATTCGGCGTCGGCCAGCACCGGGCCAATTTTCTCCATGCGCTCCAGCGCTTTCACGCGGCTTTGTGCCTGCTTGGCCTTGCTGGCCTTGGCCTTGAAGCGGTCAATGAACTTTTGCAGGTGCGCCATCTTGTCCTGCTGCTTGGAATAGGCGGTGGCCTGCAACGCCATTTGTTCGGCGCGCATGTCCTCAAAGCGGCTGTAGTTGCCGCCGTAGCGCGTGAGCTGGGCGCGTTCAATGTGGATGGTGACGTCGGTCACCGCGTCCAGAAACTCGCGGTCGTGGCTGATCACGAGCATGGTGCCTTCGTAGCGCTTGAGCCAGGCTTCCAGCCAGACCAGGGCGTCCAGGTCCAGGTGGTTGGTGGGTTCGTCGAGCAAAAGCAAGTCGCTGGGGCACATCAGGGCGCGGGCCAGCTGCAGGCGCATGCGCCAGCCACCCGAGAAGCTGTTGACCGGGTGCTCCAGTTCGTCGGTGCGAAAGCCCAGGCCCAGAATGAGCGCTTGCGCACGTGCCGGTGCGTCGTGAGCGCCGGCGTCGTGCAGCGCCATGTAGGCGTTGGCCATGTGTTCACCGTCGCCGCTGGCTTCGGCGGCGGCCACTTCGGTCTGCGCCGCCAGCAGCGTCACATCGCCTTCAATGACAAACTGTGTGGCGGGCATGTCGGTTTCAGGCATGTCCTGTGCCACCTGCGCCATGCGCCACTGGGCCGGCACGTAAAAGTCGCCTTTGTCTTCGTGCAGGGTGTGGTTGAGGAGGCCAAAGAGGCTGGACTTGCCCGCGCCGTTGCGGCCGACCAGGCCGACTTTTTCACCGGGGTTGATGGTGCAGGAGGCGCCATCGAGCAGGACCTTCGTGCCGCGACGAAGGACAAGGTTTTTGAGCGTGATCATGGATGGGGCGAGGGCGATGCTGCCAGCGCCGAAAGGGATTCAGAAGTGATAAGGAGGACCTGGTCGTCGCCTGCGCTGGTGCTCAGCCAGACGGTTTCCAGCTGCGGGAACACCGCTTCGAAATGTTCGCGCTCGTTGCCAATTTCAAGCACCAGCACGCCTTGCGGTCTGAGCCGAGCGGGCAGGTCGCGCAGCAAGGCGCGGATGAAATCCATGCCATCGGCGCCACCGGCCAGCGCCAGTTCGGGCTCCGCCCGGTATTCGGCGGGTAGGGCACTCATGCTGGCTGCGTTCACATAGGGCGGGTTGCACAGCACCAGGTCCCAGGGGCCGGGGCAGGCCGCGAGGCCGTCGGACTCGATGAGGGTGATGCGGTCTTGCAGGCCATGCTGGTCCACGTTGATGCGGGCCACGGCCAGTGCGTCGGTGGAAATGTCGGTGCCGGTGACCTGCACGTCAGGCCAGGCCAGGGCCGCCAGCACCGCCAGGCTGCCGTTGCCGGTGCACAGGTCCAGCACCGTGCGGGTATGTGCGCCCAGCCAGTGGTCAATGCTGCCTTCGGCAATCAGCTCGGCGATGAAACTGCGCGGCACGATGGCGCGGCGGTCCACGTAAAACGGCACGCCCTGCAACCAGGCTTCTTGCGTGAGGTAGGCCGCGGGTTCGCGGGTGTCGATGCGGCGCTGAACGAGCGCGCGCACCGCGTCTTGCTGCTCGGGTGAAATGGGCTGCTCGGCCAGCGCGTCCAGGTCGCTGTCCAGCGGCAGGCCGAGTTGCCACAGCACCAGCCAGGCGGCCTCGTCCTGGGCGTTGGTGGTGCCGTGGCCGTAGGCCAGCTGGGCCGCATCGAGGCTGTGGGTGGCTTCGGTCAGAAGTTGTTGCAGTTTCAAAAGGATGTCCGGTGGAGCGTTCAGCGGCTGGCGCTGGCCTCTTGGGCCAGGTTGTCCAGGGTGCGCCGGTAAATGTTTTTCAAGGGTTCGATGTCGGCCACGGACACGCACTCGTCGATTTTGTGGATGGTGGCGTTGGGTGGGCCCAGTTCGATCACCTGCGGGCAGACCTGGGCGATGAAGCGCCCGTCGCTGGTGCCGCCGGTGGTTGACAGCTGGGTGTCCAGCCCGGTTTCGGCGTCAATGGCTGCCCGCACGGCGTCCACCAGGGTGCCGGGCGCGGTGAGGAACGGCAAGCCGCCCACGGTCCAGGCCAGGTCGTAGTCGGCACCCGCCTGCAGACTGTGGCGCCCAAGGATGTCGGCCACGCGCTGCTGCAGGCCCTCGGGGGTGGATTCGGTGGAAAAACGGAAATTGAAGTCCACCACCACGGTGCCCGGGATGACGTTGCTCGCTCCCGTGCCGCCGTGGATATTGCTGATCTGCCAGCTGGTGGGCGGGAAATAGGCATTGCCGGCGTCCCAGGCCGTGGCGGCCAGCTCGGCCAGGGCCGGTGCCGCCATGTGGATGGGGTTTTTGGCCATGTGGGGGTAGGCAATGTGGCCCTGAATGCCCTTAACCGTGAGCTTGCCGCTCATGGTGCCGCGGCGGCCGTTCTTGATCATGTCGCCGGTGCGCTCCACCGACGTGGGCTCGCCCACAATGCACCAGTCCATGCGCTCGTTGCGGCGCTGCAGCTCGCGGCACACCACCACGGTGCCATCCAGCGCTGGGCCTTCTTCGTCGCTGGTGAGCAAAAAAGCGATGTCAATGGCCGGGTTGGGCTGGGCGGCCACGAATTCTTCACAAGCCACCACCATGGCCGCGAGTGAGGCTTTCATGTCGCTGGCGCCGCGGCCAAAGAGCTTGCCGTCGCGGTGCGTGGGCACAAACGGGTCGCTGGACCAGGCGGTGGTGGGGCCGGTGGGTACCACGTCGGTGTGGCCCGCGAAGATGAGGGTGGGTTGCCGGCCTTGCCCCAAGCGCGCCCAGAGGTTGGTGACCCGGAAGTCGGCCGGGCCGCTTTCGATGGTCTCGCAAACGAAACCCAGCGCTGACAGGCGGCTGGCGATCACCGCCTGGCAACCCTCGTCCTTGGGGGTGACAGAGGGCCGTGCAATCAGTTCTTCGGTCAGGCGCAGGGTGGCATTCATAGGATCAGAATTTCACGTCGAGCGTGAACTCGGTAAAGGTGGCGTTGTCGCCATGGTCGTCTTCCGACGGCGTGGCCGTCTGGTTGGATTTCGACGCATTGAAGTCGTTTTGCAGCCGCCACAACAGGTTGCTGGGCGAGTCCGCGTGGGCCAGGCCCTCGTTGCGCGACACCAGACCGTCGTTGATGAGGCGGGCCAGATCTTGCTCGAAGCTTTGCGAGCCTTCAGCCATCGACTTTTCCATGGCTTCGCGCACGCCTGAAAAATCCGCTTTCTGGATCAGGTCCGAGATCAACGCGGTGTTCAGCATCACCTCCATGGCCGGCACGCGCCCGCCGGTGTGGGTGCGCATGAGCCGCTGCGAAACAATGGACCGCAGCGCAGAGGCCAGGTCACCCAGCATGGTGGGGCGCACCTCCACCGGGTAAAAACTCAAAATACGGTTGAGCGCCTGGTAGCTGTTGTTGGCGTGCATGGTGGCCAGGCACAAATGGCCCGACTGCGCGTACGCAATGGCCGCCGACATGGTTTCGCGGTCGCGAATCTCGCCGATCAGGATCACATCGGGCGCCTGACGCAAGGCGTTTTTCAGACCGACTTGCAGCGAAGCCGTGTCGGTGCCAATCTCGCGCTGGTTGACCACCGACTTTTTGTTGCGGTAGACGTATTCGATCGGGTCTTCAATGGTGAGGATGTGGCCCGTGGCGCGGTCGTTGCGGTGGTCGATCATGGCCGCCAACGTGGTCGTCTTGCCGGCACCGGTGGCGCCCACCATCAGCACCAGGCCGCGCTTTTCCATCACCAGATCACCCAGGATGGTCGGCACGTTGAGCGAGTCCAGCGCAGGCACTTCGCCAGGCACAAACCGGATCACCACCGCATAGTTGCCGCGCTGGCGAAAGGCGCTCACGCGGAAGTTGCCCACGCCCTCCAGCGGCACCGCCATGTTGAGCTCGCCGGTTTCCACCAACTCTTCCATGCGTGTGGCCGGCACAATTTCAGCCAGCAGGTTGCGCGGCGCATCGGGTGGCAGCACCTGGCTGTTCACCGCGATGGTCTGTCCGTTGATCTTGATCATGGCCGGAGCGTGCGCCGACAGGTACACGTCCGAAGCCTTCTTCTCAGCCATCAGGCGCAGGATGCGCTCCATCGTTCCGCTGCTCATGCCGTGTCCTTAACTGAAGAAAAAAACCATACGTGACCGGAGTACGTGCCTTCACCCAGAACATCGCGGATCTGGCTTGGCCAGTCCGCAGATGTTGCCCCTCGAGGGGCGGAGCGCAGCGACGGGGGTGGGCCAAATTCAGTCGCGAAGCAGGTCGTTCAGGCTGGTTTTGCTGCGCGTCTGCGCGTCCACGCGCTTGACGATGATGGCCGCGTACAGGCTGTACTTGCCGCCGTCTTTGGGCAGACTGCCGCTGATGACCACCGAACCCGACGGGATGCGGCCGTAGCTCACTTCGCCGGTGGCGCGGTCGTAAATGGGGGTGCTCTGGCCAATGTAGACGCCCATGGAGATCACCGAGTTTTCTTCCACCACCACGCCTTCGACCACCTCGGAGCGGGCGCCGATGAAGCAGTTGTCTTCAATGATGGTGGGGCCAGCCTGCAGCGGCTCCAGCACGCCGCCAATGCCCACACCGCCCGACAAATGCACGTTTTTGCCGATCTGCGCGCACGAGCCTACGGTGGCCCAGGTGTCCACCATGGTGTTTTCGTCCACATAGGCGCCAATGTTCACGTAGCTGGGCATCAGGATCGCGCCCTTGGCAATGAAGCTGCCGCGGCGGGCCACGGCCGGTGGCACCACGCGCACGCCGGTGGCCTTCATTTCGGCCTCCGACAGGTGGGCAAACTTGGTTTGCACCTTGTCGTAAAACGCCAGGTCGCCGCTGCGCATCATTTCGTTGTCTTTCAGGCGAAACGACAGCAGCACGGCCTTTTTGATCCACTGGTGCACCGTCCACTGGCCCACGGCTTCGCGGGTGGCCACGCGCAGCTTGCCCACGTTGAGCTCGGCAATCACGTGTTCCACAGCGTCCAGCACCTCTTTGGGGGCCGAGGCGGGGGAGAGTTCGGCGCGGTTGTCCCAGGCGGTGTCGATCAGGCTTTGCAGTTGTTGGGTCATGGTTTCAGGCTCTGTAGAAAAGATGCGGTGAAAAGAAAAGGGGTCAGGGTTCAGTCGTTGTGGAACACAAACGCGTTGATGCGCCCTGCGGCTTCCAGGCATTCGGCGGGCTCGGCCACCAGCGCCATACGGATGCGGGCCTTGCCCGGGTTGACGCCGGCCACTTCGCGGGCCAGGTAACTGCCCGGCAAAACCGTCACATTGTATTGAGCCAGCAATTCGCGGGCGAAGGCTTCGTCGGCCGTGAGCCCGGGTAGGCGGCCTTCAAACACCTCGGGCACCTCGGCCCACAGGTAAAAAGCGGCGTCGGGCAGGGCCACGTCCAGCACTTGCGCCATCACCGGCGTCACTTGGGCAAATTTTTCGCGGTACTGGCGGCGGTTGTCCACCACGTGGGCTTCGTCGTTCCAGGCCGCCACGCTGGCGGCTTGCACGGCTGGGCTCATGGCGCCGCCATGGTAAGTGCGGTAGAGCAAAAAAGGTTTGATGAGCGCTGCGTCGCCCGCCACAAAGCCACTGCGCAGGCCCGGCACGTTGCTGCGCTTGGACAGGCTGGTGAACATGACCAGGTTCTTGAAGTCGGTGCGGCCCAGTTTCAGCGCGGCTTCCAGACCGCCCAGCGGCGGTTCGTCGCGGAAGTAAATTTCGCTGTAGCACTCGTCCGACGCAATCACGAAGCCAAAACGGTCGCTCAGGTCAAACAGCTTTTTCCACTCGTCCAGCGGCATCACGGCGCCGGTGGGGTTACCGGGCGAGCACACAAAGACCAGCTGCGTTTGTGCCCACACCGCTTCGGGCACGCTGTCCCAGTCCACCGCGAAATTGCGGGCCGGGTCGCTGGCCACGTAGTGCGGGCGGGCACCGCTCAGCAGCGCCGCACCTTCGTAGATTTGGTAGAACGGGTTGGGAAACACCAGCGTGGCGCCTGGCTGGGTGGGGTCAATCACCGTCTGGGCAAAGGCAAACAGGGCTTCGCGCGAGCCGTTCACCGGCAGCACCTGGGTGGCCGGGTTCACGCTCACGCCATAACGGCGCTGCAACCAGGCGGCGCAGGCTTCGCGCAGCGCGGGTTCGCCAGCGGTGGCGGGGTAGGTGGTCAGGCCGGTGTCGAGCGCGGCGGCCAGGGCCTGCTTCAAAAAGTCGGGTGTGGCGTGTTTGGGTTCGCCAATGCCCAGGCTGATGGGGCGGTAGTCCGGGTTGGGGGTGACGTCGGCAAACAGCTTGCGCAGCCGCTCGAAGGGGTAGGGCTGCAGGAGGGACAACTTGGGATTCATGGCGTGCATTATCCGAGATTGCCCATGGGGGTCGGGTGGGCTGGTGGATGCCGTTGCGAGTCAGTTGTGTCCCGACTGAGAAGGCCATGGCTTGTGCCATGGCCGCCGAAGAGGGGCAAAAATGGCCGCAACGGCGCCGCCAGCACCCCAACAGCACCGAAGGTGCGCCCAATGGACAACCACGGATTTTCCCAAGGCACGCAAGACGGTCGCTGGCGCGGGGGCGTATTCGGGCTTTGGGGTGGGTGGACACGGTATCATGCGCGTTGCGGTCCGGCCCCTGTGTGGGGAGGATTTTCGTTACAAATCAAACAGTTAGCCTTCCGCGACCGAATCCCCGTGCGCCTCAATTCGATCAAGTTATCCGGGTTCAAGTCCTTCGCTGAGCCGACCAACTTCATGCTCCCCGGTCAGCTGGTGGGCGTGGTGGGGCCCAATGGTTGCGGCAAGTCCAACATCATGGACGCGGTGCGCTGGGTGCTGGGCGAGTCCAAAGCGTCCGAGCTGCGTGGCGAGTCCATGCAGGACGTGATCTTCAACGGCACCAACACCCGCAAGCCCGCCAGCCGTTCCAGCGTGGAGCTGGTGTTTGACAACGCCGACCACCGCGCCGGTGGCCAGTGGGGCCAATTTGGTGAAATTGCCGTCAAGCGCGTGCTCACGCGCGACGGCACCAGCAGCTACTACATCAACAACCAGCCGGTGCGCCGGCGCGACGTGCAAGACGTGTTCCTGGGCACCGGCCTGGGCCCGCGCGCCTACGCCATCATTGGCCAGGGCACCATCAGCCGCATCATTGAAAGCAAGCCCGAAGAGCTGCGTCTGTTTCTCGAAGAAGCCGCCGGCGTTTCCAAATACAAAGAGCGCCGCCGCGAAACCGCGCACCGCCTGGCCGACACGCGCGAAAACCTCACGCGGGTCGAAGACATCTTGCGCGAACTTAACGCCAACCTGGACAAGCTGGAAAAGCAGGCCGAGGTGGCGGCGCGCTACAAAACCCTACAAGCCGGCGCCACGCTCAAACAGCACCAGCTGTGGTTTTTGAAGCGCAGCGAGGCCGACGCCGACCAGGCCAAGGTGAAAAACGACGCCGCGCAGGCGCTCAACGACCTGGAGTCGCGCACGGCCGACCTGCGCCGGGTGGAAGCCGAGCTGGAAACCATCCGGCAGGCGCACTACGCCGCTGGCGACCAGGTGAACCAGGCGCAGGGCAAGCTCTACGAAGCCACTGCCGAGGTGGGCAAGCTGGAAGCTGAAATCCGCTTTGTGGTGGAAGGCCGCCAGCGGGTCGAACAGCGCCTGCTGCAGCTTAAAGAGCAGATCAGCGCCTGGAGCACCCGCAGCGAAGACGCCGGCGTGGAGCTGGAGCAACTGGCCGAAGCCATGCTGGACGCCGAAGACAAGTCGGTGGTGCTGGCAGCACAAGGCGAAGAGCAGGGCATGGCCCTGCCCGCGCTGGAAGACAACTTGCGCCAAACCCAGGCCCGCGCCAACGAACAGCGCGCCAGCGTGACGCAGGTGCAGCAGCAAATCCAGGTGCTGGCCGCCGAGCAGCGCAACATTGAAGAGCAAAGCCGCCAGCTCAACCAGCGCCGCGAGCGGTTGACCGCCGACCGCAACGCGCTGGCCGCGCCCGACGAAGGCCGTTTGCAAGAAGCGCAGGCCCAGCTGGCCAGCGCACAAGAGTTGACCGAACTGAACGACGCCGTGTTGCAGGAACTGCAAGACAGCGTGCCCCAGCTGGACGACGAGCGCCGCACCGCCCAGCAAGCGGTGAACCAGGAGTCGGCCCGGCAGTCCGAGCTGACCGCACGGCTGGAAGCGCTGAAGGCGCTGCAAGACAAGGTGCGTACCGACGGGAAGCTGCGGCCCTGGCTGGCCAAGCACGGGCTGGACGGCCTGCAAGCGCTCTGGAGCCGCCTGCACGTGGAGCCGGGCTGGGAAAACGCGCTGGAAGCCGCGCTGCGCGAGCGCCTCGGCGCGCTTGAGGTGTCGCGCCTGGACATGATGCGGGCCTTTGGCAACGACGCGCCGCCCGCCAAACTGGCTTTTTACAACCCGCCCGCCGGTGCTGCGCCGGTGCAGGCGGGTGCCAGCGCCACCGGCCTGAAGCCGCTGGCCAGCTGGCTGCGCCAGCAAGACGCGGCCCAGCAAGCCCTGCTGGGCGAGTGGCTGCACGGCTGCTTGACCGCCGCCACGCTGGAAGAAGCGCTGGCGCAGCGCAGCCATTTGCAGCCCGGTGAAGTCATTTTTGTGCCCGGTGGCCACGCCGTTACCGCCCACAGCCTGAGTTTTTACGCCCCCGACAGCGAGCAGGCCGGCCTGCTGGCCCGGGCGCAAGAAATTGAACACCTGGAAAAAGCCGTGCGCGCCCAGGTGCTCATGGCCGAGCAGGCCCGCACCGCGCTGGTGCGCGCCGAGGCCGCTTACGCCGACGCTTCGCAGCGCCTGGTGAGCGCCCGCCGCGATGCCGCCGAAGCTCGCACCCGCGCCCACGAACTGCAGGTGGAAGCCCTGCGCCTGGCCCAGCTGGCCGAGCAAACCCGCGCGCGCAGCCAGCAAATTGCCGGCGACATGGCCGAGGTGGATGCCCAGCTCGACGAGCTGCAAGAGCGCCGCGTGACCGCCGAAGCCCGCTTTGAAGAACTGGACATGCAGCTGGCCGACAGCCAGGAGCGCCACGCCCAGCTGGACGACAAAGTGATTGACGCCGAGCGCGCCCTGAACCAGGCCCGCGAGCAGCAACGCACGCTGGAGCGCACCGCCCAGGAAGCCACCTTTGCCCTGCGCAGCCTGCAAGCGCGCCAGGGCGAGCTGCAGCGTTCGCTGGAAACGGCCGCCAGCCAGGAAAAGTCGCTGGCCGACGAAGAGCAGCGCGCCCGCGACGAACTCGCCCGCCTGAACGACGCCGCCGCCCAAGGCGGGCTGCAAAGCGCGCTGGCCGTGAAGATGGAGCGCGAGCAGGCGCTGGGCACGCTGCGCAGCGATTACGACGGCCTCACCGCCAAACTGCGCGCCAGCGACGAACGCCGCCTGCAGCTGGAGCGCGAACTGGAGCCGCTGCGCAACCGCATCACCGAATTCCAGCTCAAAGAGCAGGCTGCCCGCCTGGGCGTTGAGCAATACAGCCAGCTGCTGACCGAGGCCGAAGCCGACCTGGCCGCCGTGGCGCAAAGCGTGACCGAAGGCAACGTGCGCCTGACCGGGCTGCAAAGCGAGATCGACCGCATTCACCGCGAAATTCAGGCGCTGGGCGCGGTGAACCTGGCTGCGCTGGACGAACTGACCGCCGCCCGCGAGCGCAAAACCTTTTTGGACGCGCAGTCGGCCGACCTGGTGGAAGCCATGAACACGCTGGAAGACGCGATCAAGAAGATCGACGGCGAAACCCGCGAGCTGCTGGGCAGCACCTTTGAGACCGTCAACGGCCATTTCGGGCGCATGTTCCCCGAGCTGTTTGGTGGCGGCAACGCCCGCCTGGTGATGACCGGCGAAGAAATACTGGACGCCGGCGTGCAGGTGCTGGCGCAGCCACCCGGCAAGAAAAACCAGACCATTCACCTGCTTTCGGGCGGTGAAAAAGCGCTGACCGCCATTGCGCTCGTGTTTGCCATTTTTCAGCTCAACCCCGCACCGTTTTGCTTGCTGGACGAGGTGGACGCGCCGCTGGACGACGCCAACACCGAACGCTACGCCAATCTGGTGACCAGCATGAGCAAAAAAGGCACCCAGTTCCTGTTCATCAGCCACAACAAAATCGCCATGGAAATGGCCGAACAACTGATTGGCGTGACCATGCAAGAGCAGGGCGTTTCCCGTATCGTCGCGGTGGACATGGAGTCCGCCGCCGGCATGATTGAGTCCACCTAAAACCAAGTCCCAAGCACCATGAGCACACTGCAAATCAGTCTGGCCATCATCGGCGGTCTCGTGCTGGCGGGCGTGGTCGCCTACAACGCCTGGATCACACGCAAAAGCGCCCCGCGCACCGCCAGCGAGCGCGTGCAAGAAGGCCGTGGCGATGCCGCCGGTTTTGACGACACCGCCCCGGTGGCCGACAGCAGCGAAGCCCGCCCACCCGGCGACCACCGCATCGACCCGGTGCTGGGCGGCGAGTTTGAGAGCGACGGCAACGGCAGCGGCTCTGCCATGGCCGATGGCGAGCGCCTGCAGCCGCCGCCGGTGGTGCCGGTCACGCTCAACCATGTGGTCAACCCGCCCGAGAAAAAAGCCGGGCTTGACGCCCTGATCGACGTCATCACCCCGTTGTTGCTTGAAGGCGAGGTCTCGGGCGACGCCTTGCTGGCCGCGCTGCCCGGCACGCGCCGCGTGGGCAGCAAACCCTTTGCGGTGGAAGGGCTCAGCGAAGCCACGGGCGAGTGGGAAACGCCGCGCCTGGGCCAGCGCTACCGTGCTTTGCAGGCTGGTGTGCAACTGGCCAACCGATCCGGCGCACTCAACGACATTGAGTTTTCAGAGTTTGTGGTGAAGGTACAGGCCTTTGCCGACGCGGTGGGCGCCGCGCCCGACTTCCCCGACATGCGCGCCGAAGTGGCCCGCGCCCGCGAGCTTGACGCCTTTGCCAGCGGCCACGACGCGCAACTGGGCTTCACCCTGCGCGCCCGCCGGGCCGCCTGGAGCCCCGGCTACCTGGCGCAGCACGCTGCTCGCCTGGGCTTTGTGGCGGGTGCCTTGCCCGGCCGCATGGTGCTGGCCGGCAGCCAGCACGGGCAGGCGCCCATTCTCAGCCTGGCGTTTGACCCCCAAGCCGCCATGGCCGACGACCCCGAACAAAGCGCCTTGCGCGACATTGCCCTGTCGCTGGAAGTGACCCACGTGCCGCGCAGCGAACAGCCGTTTGTGCGCATGCGCCAAGCCGCAGCCGCCTTGGCAGAAGCCATGGACGGTGTCATTACCGACGACGCCGGGCAGCTGCTGTCCACCGACACCATGGACCGCATCGGCGCCGACCTGGAAAGCCTGTACGACGCGCTGGACAGCCGCGACCTGGCGGCGGGTTCGGCGCAGGCTCGCCGATTGTTTAGTTAACCCCCCCCGCGCCGCCTGCGGCGTCACCCCCCAGGGGGCAACGCTGGCGGCCCGGCGGAGCCGGTTCCGCGGCGTTCTGGGTCTGACTTCCCTTCAGATTCGAAGCATCCTGTTTATGACGACCCCTGACCTGTTTTCATTGCAGCCCACGCCGGCCGAGCGCGCGGCAGAGTTGCGCACGCAGCTCAACCGCCACGCCCATCTGTACTACACGCTGGACGCGCCCGAGATTCCAGACGCCGAGTACGACCGGCTGTTTCGTGAGTTGCAGGCGGTGGAGGCTGCGCACCCCGAGCTGTTGACGCCGGATTCACCCACGCAGCGGGTGGGTGGCGGGGTGCTGGACGCCTTTACGCCGGTGCGCCACGCCGTGCCCATGTTGTCCATCAACACCGAGACCGACACCGAACCCACCGGGGCGCAAAACTTCGACACCCGCGTGCGCCGCGCGCTCGGGCTGGGCGAGGCAGACGCGCCGCTGGAATACGTGGCCGAGCTGAAGTTTGACGGCCTGGCCATGAGCCTGCGCTATGAAAACGGCGTGCTGGTGCAAGCCGCCACGCGCGGCGACGGCGAGATGGGTGAAGATGTCACGGGCAACATCCGCACCATTGGGCAAATTCCGCTGCGTTTACCGGCCGACGCACCGCCCGTGCTGGAGGTGCGGGGCGAGGTCTACATGCGCCGCGACCACTTTGATGCGCTCAACGACAAACAGCGCGCCAAGATCGCCGCTGGTGCCAAAGGCGAAAGAACCTTTGTGAACCCCCGCAACGCCGCCGCCGGCGCGGTGCGCCAGCTGGACTCGGGCATTGCAGCCCAGCGCCCCTTGAGCTTTTTTGCCTATGGCCTGGGCGACATGACGCCGCCCGAGCAAGGCGGGCCGGTGTTTGACACCCACTTTCAACTGCTCATGCAGCTGAAAGCCTGGGGTTTCCCGGTGGCCGAGCAAACCACCATCGCCCACGGTGCCAGCGAGCTGGTGGCCTTTCACCAGCGCATCGGCGCCAGGCGCGACCAACTCCCCTACGACATCGACGGCGTGGTCTACAAGGTCAATTCGCTCGCGCTGCAGCGCCAGCTGGGCTTTGTCACCCGCGAGCCGCGCTGGGCCGTGGCCCACAAATACCCCGCACAAGAACAGCTCACCACCGTGCTCGCCATTGACGTGCAGGTGGGCCGCACCGGCAAGCTCACGCCTGTGGCCAAGCTCGCACCCGTGTTTGTGGGCAACGTGACCGTGACCAACGCCACCCTGCACAACGAAGACGAAGCCCGCCGCAAAGACGTGCGCCTGGGCGACACGGTGATCGTGCGCCGCGCGGGCGACGTGATCCCCGAAGTGGTGGCCGTGTTGCCCGACAAACGCGTGGGCAACCCGCCCCCCTTCACCATGCCGCACCAGTGCCCGGTGTGCGGCAGCGCCGCCGTGCGCGAAGACGGCGAGGCCGACTACCGCTGCACCGGCGGCCTGTTTTGCAGCGCCCAGCGCAAAGAAGCCATCTTGCATTTCGCCCACCGCCGCGCCGTGGAAGTGGAAGGCCTGGGCGACAAACTGGTGGAGCAGCTGGTAGACGCGGGCGTGGTCAAAACCCTGCCCGACCTGTACCGCCTGGGCCTCACCGCCCTGGCCAGCCTCGACCGCATGGCCGACAAGTCGGCCCTGAACATACTGGCCGCGCTAGAAAAGTCCAAAACCACCACGCTGCCACGCTTTCTGTTTGGCCTGGGCATACGGCATGTGGGCGAAGCCACCGCCAAAGAACTGGCCCGCCACTTCGGCCAGCTCGACTGCATCATGGACGCCACCGAAGAAGAGTTGCTTGAAGTGAACGACGTGGGCCCGGTAGTGGCGAAAAGCATTCGCACCTTTTTTGACCAACCCCACAACCGCGAGGTGGTGGAGCAGATGCGCGCCTGCGGCGTGCACTGGGCAGAGGGCGCCCCGGCCGAACGAGCCGCCCAGCCCCTGGCCGGCAAAACCTTCGTGCTCACCGGCACCTTTCCCACCCTCAGCCGCGACCAGGCAAAGGACCTGCTGGAAGCTGCCGGCGCCAAAGTGGCCGGCTCGGTGAGCAAGAAAACCGACTACGTGGTGGCTGGTGCGGAAGCCGGCAGCAAGCTGGACAAAGCACAGGTGCTGGGTGTGACGGTGATTGATGAGGCGGGGATGATGGGGTTGCTGGGGCAGGGGTGACCACACACTACGGTTTATGCGATCCGTTGCGTTGAAGAAATAGCACTTTTTTGTACGTTATATCGCCCGGAGGCGGAGGGGCTCCTAGCTTATTTCACGGTTTTTGATTGAAAAGTACTGCTTGGTGAGAGGGTGAGGCAAACAGTATCAGTGCTTGGATATGGTGTACGCCCGGCCATGGCTTCTATGCGGGTCGGCGATGTCCAACGCACGCTTCGACCTCGGCGGTTTAACCATCCTGTCCAAGAACCGCAGCCCCGAGGGCTCGCGTTACGTTGATTCTTCGATGGTGGACCGTCACGAGCGCTCCATTCAGTGAGCCGCCTAAGGTCCCTCATCGCCTGAATTAGGTGAGTTGCTGTATTTCTAAAAAATAGAGCAAGCTTTCGCGAAAAAATGAACTGTCAAAAACGTGACAGTTCCTCTTCTTTCAATTTATTTGTTCTTTAGGCAAAAAGCACGACCTGGCCCGACACTTCGATCGAAATTGCAAATGGATTGGATTCAATCAACGTCACTAAGCGGGCACTGCTTTGTCAGTTCATGTTGAATAATTTAAGGTTTGTCGAAGCGCTAATCCTCGACTTTCCAATCCATTTCGCAGTTGGCACAAGTGAATTTCATGACGTGTCTTTCGGTGTTTGTTCCAAGCCCGATCACCCTGGCGGCGATGGAGTTTACCCTTGTTTTTATGACCTCCTTGCCTTTCATCATATAAACGCCACCGGTAGTTTGACAATGAGGGCAGACAACTTTTTCTTTGTGATCCATGTTTCTAGTTTTAAACTCAAAATCTTTTGCATCAGTCTCTATTTTTTTTTGTTTGTCCTCCTCCTCGCGCCTGTTTGTCTCAGCATGAAATTCCTCATTTGTTTTCATGAAAGATGAAATTAATCGATTCACGGAGGCGAAGTGCAGCTCGGAAAAATCGGCGGATTCAAAAGTGAAGTGCAACACCCTGGGTTTCAATGAACGAGGGTGGAATGTTGCGGGCTGTTGAGCAGGAGCTCTCGGTAGACCGCCAGCGGTGATCGTACGCCAAGGCCTTTCCTGGGCC